>NZ_JBEXSR010000013.1:0-193087 GCF_040613735.1 Streptomyces sp. NPDC006235 | reverse complement strand
CGCCTCGTCGACCGCGACGACGTCCCCGTAGGTCTTGCGCAGGGCCACCACCGACAGCGCTTTGCCCGTCGCGGTGGGCAGCTTGCCACCGGCCATCTCCACGGCCGGTGCGGCGATACCGAATTCAGCCACGAGCCCACTCCAACCAGCGCTTGCTGACGGCCGCTTCGTTCTCGACCCACCAGTTGATGTCCGCGTCGAAGCCCTTGTCGTAGTACTGCGGCGCACCCGCGAGGGCATTGCGCTCCTCCTTGGTCAGCTTCTGGTAGGCCACCGGAGAAGACGGGTTGGAGGGATAGGCCTTGGCCACTGCGGCCTGGACCTCGGGGCGCAGCGAGTAGTCGAGGAGTTGGTAGGCGGTGTCGACGTGGGCCGCTCCCTTGGGGATGCTGAAGCCCGAGAACTGGCGGCGGGCACCGTTGAGTTGGGCCGCCACGGGGACGTTCTGCTTGGTCAGGTCGGCGAGCCGGCCGTGCCAGATGGTGGACATCGTCACTTCCTGGCGGCTGAGCAGCACACCCGGCAGCGGGCCGCTGTCCCAGAACTTCTTGATGTCGGGCCGGAGCCGGCTCAGCACCTTGAAGGCGCGGTCCACATCCAGCGGGTACAGCTTGTCCATCGGGACACCGTCGGCGAGCAGCGCGAACTCCAGTTCGGGCAGGTCGGCGTCCGGGTTACACATCGAGCGGCTGCCCTTGAACGCCCTGGTGTCCCAGAAGTCCGCCCAGGTCTCCGGCTTCTTCCCCCCGAAGGCATCGGTGCGGTACGCCATGCACTGGGCGTAGAAGCTGTGCGCGACCGCGTACTCGGTGACCTGACCATCGGCGATCTTCGCGCTTGTCAGGCTCTTGATCCGGTCGCGGTCCAGCTTGTCCAGGCCGCCCTGATTCCCGTACTTGACGAGCTCCTTCATCGAGTTGTTGATGAGGTCGAACTGGGGGCGGCCCTGCTTGATCTGGGCCAGCATCTGCGTGCCCTGGAGGTTGGTGACCTGGACGCTGATCCCGGTCTCCTGGGTGAACGGCGTGTAGATCGCCTTCTGGAGGGCCTGGCCGTAGGCGCCGCCGCTGTCGCGGACGACCACCGTCTTGCCGCCGCCCTTGGCGCTGCCGGACGAGGCCCGGCTGGTGCCGGTGCCGCAGGCCGCGAGGGAGGGCACGGCGGCGAGGGCGGCCAACCCGCCTGCTCCGCGCAGGAGCGCTCTCCGGCCGATCTGGGGATCACTCATGGCAAAACTCCTCGTCTAGGGGCGCATGGGACTGGCTGTGCGGGGATGGACTGAGAGGGATGCCCTGCGGCTGCACAAGGGTGGCGGGCTCCGTACCGGGGTGACGGTGAGCCCGTGCGTATCCGGGGAGATCGCCCGGCGGTGTTGGCGTGACCTCGAACCCGAGGGACGGCGATCACTGTCCGGAGGGGGCTTCGGGCCGCCTACAGCGCTATTTCGGGAAACGTCGCGCTAAAAGTGGCAAGAGAATGACACTCGGACTTGGGGGAGTCAAGGGATGCCTGCCGCCGTCGTGATCAACCTCAGTAACGCCAAGAAAGGGCACCCTAACCTCCTTTCTGCTAACTGTTGACAGCTGACAGAGTGCCATCTACGGTCGTGTCGAACAACCCCCGAGAAGGGACCATCGATGAGCGACCTGAGATTCAGGCCGGCCGACGTCTCCTACTGGCTGGACACCGCCCCGCAAGGGCCTGACCGTTGCGGGACCGAGGTGAGCGGGCACGTGGACGTGGCGGTGGTCGGGGCAGGCCTGACCGGGCTCTCCGCGGCCCTCCATCTCGCCCGCAAGGGAGCGAAGGTCGCGGTCCTGGAGAAGGACACCGTGGCCTTCGGCGCGTCGGGCCGCAACGGCGGCATGGCCACCACGGGGCTGTCGATCGGCACCCGCGACGCGATCGCCCGCTACGGCTTCGAGACCGCGCGGCGGTACCTCGAGACCTACCACGACGCGGTCGACACCATCGAGAAGCTGGTCGCCGACGAGAGCATCGACTGTGACTTCGCCCGTTCGGGCAAGCTGGTCCTGGCGTCCAAGCCGGCTCACTTCGAAGGCCTGCGCAAGACCCACGAGCTGTCCGACCGGATCGGGCTCGACAAGACACGCCTGGTACCCAGGAGCGAGATCCACTCGGAGATCGGCTCCGACCTCTACCACGGCGCGATGGTCGACACCAAGAGCGCCGGACTGCACGTCGGCAAGTACACCCGTGGCCTGGGCGAGGCCGCGGCCCGGGCGGGCGCTCAGATCCACGAGAAGGCACCGGTCGAGCAGGTCCGGCGGCTGGGCGGCACCCGGCACGAGGTGGTCACCGCGCGCGGGACCGTCCGGGCCGACCAGGTCCTCGTCGCGACCAGCGGCTACACCGGCCGGCCGTTCCGCTGGCTGCAGCGGAGGATCGCACCCGTCGGCAGCTTCATCATCGTGACCGAACCACTGGGCAAGGACCTCTGCGACCAGATCATGCCGACCCGGCGGATGGCGTCGACGTCCATGAACCTCCTGAACTACTTCCGGATCACACCGGACCACCGGTTGCTGTTCGGCGGCCGCGCCCGGTTCGCCATGTCCGGCCCGCAGTCGGACGCGAAGAGCGGCCGCATCCTGCACAAGGCGATGACCGAGGTCTTCCCGCAGCTCTCGCGCACCCGCGTCGACTACTGCTGGGGCGGCCTGGTCGACATGACCATGGACCGGATGGTGCACGCCGGCGAGCAGGACGGGCTGTTCTACTCGGTCGGCTACTCCGGCCACGGCGTCCAGATGGCCACGTACATGGGCAAGCAGATGGCGGAGTACATGGACGGGACGACGGACGCCAACCCCTGGCGCGACCTGTCCTTCCCGCGGATACCCGGCCACTTCGGCCCGCCGTGGTTCCTGCCCTTCGCAGGTGCCTACTACAAGTTCAAGGACCTCATCGCCTAAGGAATCAAACTCAGGGCCTGCGGTCTTCCTCGCCGACCCCGGCATTAGCATGATCGGACAGGGCCTGGATGCGAAGAAGAAGAGCGGACGCAAGCGCGCAGCGTTCAGGGCGCTGCGCCGCGGGCCGTGACCGACGAGAGGGAAGCCCTGTGAGTGAAGAGCCTGCAAGGCCCATCCGCCTGCCTCGCGAGACGTTCGCCTCGATGGTGCTCGAACGCCTCCGGGAGGACATCATCGACGGCACCCTCGCCGCCGGCACACAGCTGAGCGAGGTGGAGCTGGCCAAGAGCTTCGGGGTGAGCCGTGGGCCGATCCGTGAGGCGCTGCAGCGGCTGATCCAGGAGGGGCTGCTCCGCGGCGAGCCCCACCGGAGGGTCTCCGTCCCGGTGCTCACCAAGGAGGACATCACCGACATCTACCTGGCTCGTACGGCCCTGGAGTCCGCCGCGGTGCAGTCCATCATCGCCTCCGGCAAGGCGGAGGAGACGTACAAGGAACTGGACAGGAACGTGCGGGCGGAGGCCGCCGCCGAGGCGGCCGGCGACTGGCAGACGGCGGAGAAGTACGACCTGGAGTTCCACACCATCCTGGTCGCCGCCTCCGGCAGCCAGCGACTCCAGCGCATGTTCAGCACGTTGATCTCCGAGACCCGCCTGTGCATGGGCGCCCTCACCGCCGGGGGGGCCCGGCACGATCCGAAGGCCCCCACCCCGGGCGAGGTCACTCACCGCCAGATCAGCGAGCTGATCCGCGACAGCGACACCGCGGGCGCCCTGGCAGCTCTGAAGAAGCACTTCGACGACTCGGTGGTGACCCTGGCCGGCCGGGACAGCGAGGGCAGGCAGGCGCCGCCTGCGGAGTAGTGACGCGGGGAGCCCGCGCGCACCGGGAGTAGGCGCATGCACGCCACCCCGATGAGGCGCTGCTCCCCGCTGTCCCCTGCCCCACCCTGCTGTCAGAAGGCGGTGTAGCCGCCGTCCACGGGGAGAACCGCTCCGGTGATGTAGGACGACTCGGGCGAGGCGAGGAACAGGACCGCGTTCGCGATCTCCTCCGGGGTGGCGAGGCGCTGGAGCGGTATCTGGGCCTCGCGCTGACGCCGGTAGGCCTCGGGGTCGGCCCGGCGCTGGAACGACGCCTCGATGACGGGCGTGACGGTCAGGCCCGGAGCGACGACGTTGACGCGGATGTTGCGCGGAGCCCATTCGATGGCCGCTCCCTTGGCCAGCATGATGAGGCCTCCCTTGGCGGCCGAGTACAGCACTTCGTCAGGCTTGCCCACCATGCCGAGCCGTGAGCCGACACAGACGAACGAGCCGCCCGCTTCGGGCATGAGCGGCGCGAAGTGCTTCATCACCAGGAACGCGCTGAGCAGGTTGCTGTGGAGCACGTTCTTCGCGTCCTCGTACGTCATCTCGGTGAGCGGGCTGCTGACCTGCAGGCCGTGGTTGAGGACGACGACGTCGACGGTTCCGACGGTGTCGGCGGCCCGTTGTGCCAGGCGCGCGACGAACGCCTCGTCGTTGAGGTCACCGGAGACGTACAGGTCGTCGGGCCGGGCGGTGTCCAGTCGTTCCCTGCGGCCGGTGAGGAGCAGCCGTGCGCCCTCGCTGCGGAAGCGGGAGCCGACCGCCTCCCCGATTCCGCTGCCGGCTCCGGTCACCAGCGCCGTGAGCTTGTCGAGTCTCATCCTCAGTCACTCTTTTCTGTGTCGGGCAAGGGGGCGGGAGGGCAGTGCTGTGAGGCCGCTCAGCTGAGGAGCCCCCGGGCCGCGACCGGCCACCACCGAGGCATCGTGCCCTGCGAGTCGGTCACGAGCAGCTCCTCGAAGTTGTTCACGACCGGGCACACGTGGTTGGGCACCATCGGGAGCACGGTTCCGACGCCGGGCCGCTGCTCCTCGGGGGGCACGGTGAGAAAGCCGTGGTACTCGTTGAGCTTGGACAGCACGGCCTTCGTGCCGGCGATCTGGCCGTACCCGCGCCGCGGGTCGCCGTCCCGGCCGAGGGCCTTGGTGCCGACGTCGAGGATGACCTGGCCCGGAACCCGGTCGCTGACGACCGTGGCCGCGACGAACAGCGCGATCTGGTCCTCGTCACAGGCACCGAGCCGAGTGTTGTCCATGTCGCAGAAGACGTACTCGCCCGGACGGATCTCGGTGATCAGGCTGTTGGTGGAGAACGCGACCGTGGGCGTGGAGCCCGCACTCACCACTTCGGCGCTCACCCCGACGCCGGCGAAACTGCGCACCGCGGTGGCCAGAGCGACCTCCTGGTCCCGCGCGGCGAGCGCGCGAACGTCCGGGCCGGAGCTGCCGTGACCCGGGTAGGTGTAGACGCCCACGGGGACCAGCCCACGCTTCCGGGCGGCGAGGGCGAGATCACCCGCGGCCTCGGGCGGCGCACCCGACCGGCCGGCTCCGCAGTCGACCTCGACCACGATCTCGAGCCGTTCCGGCTCGTCACCCATCGCGTCGGCGAGGGCCTCGATGGCCGCGACGTTGTCGGCCCCCACGCGCAGCCGGGTGGTCGCGGCGAGCGAGCGGATCCGCTCTCCCTTGGTTCCCGCAGGCCAGACCGGGTAGGCGAGGAAGATGTCGTCGAAGCCCGCGCCGGCGAAGACCTCCGCCTCACCGACGGTGCCCGCGGTGATCCCGACGGCCCCCGCCTCGACCTGGAGCCTCCCGATCTCCACGCACTTGTGCGTCTTGACGTGAGGCCTGACCCGCAAGTCGTGCTGGGCGGCGAATCCCTGCATCCGGTCGATGTTCCGCTGCACGACGTCGATCAGCACGATGGGAACGGGTGTGTCCACCCGCTCGACCAGTGCGTCGAGTGCTCGTTGAAGCCGGTGCACGCTGCGCTCCTCTGATCAAGGGTGGGAAGGGGAAGGGAGGGCGTTCGTCCCGGCGTCCTCGGACGAACGAGTCGCTCCCGTCGTGCAGACCATCTGGATCTCGACAGGACTGTTGCGCGGCAGTCCGGCGACACCGATCGCGGTACGGGCGTGCCGCCCGTTCTCGCCGAGCACCTCGAAGAGCAGGTCGCTCGCCGCGTCGGCGACCCGCGACTGCTCACCGAAGTCCGGCGTACTGGCGACGAAGACCAGCATCTGCACGATCCGGACGCGGTCCAGGCCGCCCACCGCCTCCGCGGCGGCGGCGAGGCAGTTCACCACGGCTTGACGCGCCAGGCCCCGCGCGGCCTCCGTCCCGACGTCCCGGCCGACGATGCCCTGCCCCAGCAGCACACCGTCCCTGTAGGGCAGTTGCCCCGACACGTAGACGCTGGAGCCGACCGAGCGGTGGTTCACATACGTCGTGTCGCTGCCGACCGGGGGAAGCGTGAAGCCGAGGGCCTCGAGGCGCTCCGAAGCCGAACCGGATGGCGTGCTGGTTTCCACTGGTCCTCCTGTGCGTCCAGGCGCCCCACACGAGGCAGCCGGCGGGAGCGACAGTAGGACGAGCTCTGAAAACTGTCAACAGTTTGCTGTTTACACTCCCTGGCCGTATGGTCGACCATCGACAGCCGGGTGGCTGCGCCCGTGACCGATCACTGGAGGAACCGTGAGATTCGAGAGCAAGCCGAAGTTCGTCGCGTTCGACATGAACGGGACGCTGATCCACTTCCGTATCAACGAGGTGATCCGCCGGGTCCTGGGCGACCGCCTCCCGGCCGAGATCGCCGACGACTTCCTGAAGACCGGCAACCAGTACCGGATCGACGAGTGCCTGGGCGCGTACCAGCCGTTCCACCAGGTCGTCGCCCACTCGCTGGAGCGGACCATGCGCAGGTTCGGCCTGGAGTACCGCGAGGGCGACGGTCAGGCGGTGTACGAGGAGATCCCCACGTGGGGCCCGTACCCCGGTGTCAGCCAGGCGCTGCGGCGCCTGGCCGAGGAGTACCCCCTGGTGATCGTGACGAACTCCGACGACGTGCATGCGAAGCGCCTCGTGGAGAACCTCCAGGCCCCGTTCGAGGTCGTGATCACCGCCGAGGAGATGGGCGTCTACAAGCCACGGCTCCGTGCGTTCGAGTACACGCTGGACAAGCTCGGCGTGGCACCCGACGAGATCGTGTGGGTCTCTGCGAGCCCGAAGTACGACCTGCGCACCGCCGCCACCATAGGCATCAAGAACAAGGTGTACATGGACCGCGGCTTCGAGCACGACGAGCACTGGCTCGGCTACCAGCGGATCACCGACATCGCCGACCTGCCCGTCCTTCTCGGCCTGCCCCGCCCTTGACGGGAAAGGCGACCACGGGAGACAAGGCGACGGGAGCGGGGCGTCTCACCTTCCTCGTCAGCGATCACCCTCGGTTACTATGCTCACTTCACGCCGGAGGCCGGACGTAGTAAGGGGCGGGTGACCAGAGGGCATGCTGAGAGAGGTCACGGCGACCCGCTACGTCGCACCCCTGACGTCCGGCGGCTCCGTCCCCGGCATCGTCGAGGCCGACGACCTGGGCACCTACGTCGTGAAGTTCACCGGCTCCGCGCAGGGCCGCAAGGCGCTGGTCGCCGAGGTGATCGTGGGGGAGCTGGCCCGTGCCCTCGGGCTGCGCTTCCCCGAGCTGGTGCTGGTGCACTTCGCCCCGGCGATCGCCCGGGACGAGCCGCATCAGGAGGTGCGAGACCTGCACGCGGCCAGCGCGGGCGTGAACCTCGGCATGGACTACCTGCCGGGCGCCCGGGACTTCACGCCGGAGGTCGCGCAGGTCTTCCCCGTCGATCCCCTGGAGGCGGGGAGGATCGTCTGGCTCGACGCCCTGACCGTGAACGTGGACCGCACGGTGCACAGCTCCAACCTGATGGTCTGGCCCACCCTGGGCGTCGCACCCCCGCGCCTGTGGCTGATCGACCACGGTGCCGCGCTCGTCTTCCACCACCGCTGGGACGGCACCGACCCCGCCAAGGCCTACGACTTCCGGCACCACGCCCTCGGCCACTACGGGCCCGACGTGCGGGCCGCCGACGCCGAGCTCGCTCCCCGGGTGACCGAGGAACTGCTGCGCCGGATCCTGGCGGAGGTCCCGGACGCCTGGCTCGCGGACGAGCCGGGCTTCGCCGGCCCGCAGGAGGCACGCGAGGCGTACGTGACGTACCTCCACGCGCGCGTGCGGGCCTCCGGGGCCTGGCTGCCCACCGACTTCCCCGGCCGCGAGGAGCTCGCCGCCGAGGAGGCGCGCCGGGCGGCGCGCAGCCGGCAAGGACGCCCCGCGTGGCTCCGGCAGGTCCCCGACCTGCACGGCAAGCCCGCGGCAGAACAGGATTGGTCGGTGCACCTCGGATGAGTGGCCGTGTCGAGATCGAGTACTGCACCCAGTGCCGCTGGCTGCCCCGCGCGGCGTGGCTGGCGCAGGAGCTGCTGACGACCTTCGAGTCCGAGCTGACGGAGCTGGCGCTGAAACCGGGCACGGGCGGGGTGTTCGTCGTCCGCGTCGGCGACGAGGTCGTCTGGGACCGCCGCGAGCAGGGCTTCCCCGAGCCGACGGCCGTGAAGCGGGCCGTACGCGACCGAGTGGCCCCGGGAAAACCCCTGGGCCACTCGGACAAGCCGTCCGCCGAACCGTCCGCGGACTGAGTGGTCAGCCCTTGAGCTGCTCGTACGCCGGCAGTGTCAGGAAGTCGGCGTAGTCCTCGTCGAGGGCGACCGTCAGCAGCAGGTCGTGCGCCTGCTGCCAGTTGCCGGCCGCGAACGCCTCCTCGCCGATCTCGGCCTTGATGTTCGCCAGCTCCTCCGCGGCGACCTCGCGGGCCAGGTCGGCGGTGACCTGGTCGCCGTTGTCGAGGACGACGCCCGCGTTGATCCACTGCCAGATCTGGGAGCGGGAGATCTCGGCGGTGGCGGCGTCCTCCATCAGGTTGAAGATCGCGACCGCCCCGAGGCCGCGCAGCCAGGCCTCGATGTAACGGATGCCGACCTGCACGGCGTTGACCAGACCCGCGTACGTCGGCTTGGCGTCCAGCGAGTCGATCGCGATCAGGTCGGCCGCCTTGACGTCGACGTCCTCGCGCAGCCGGTCCTTCTGGTTGGGCTTGTCGCCCAGGACCTTGTCGAAGGACTCCATGGCGATCGGCACCAGGTCGGGGTGGGCGACCCAGGAGCCGTCGAAACCGTCGTTCGCCTCGCGGTCCTTGTCGGCGCGGACCTTCTCGAAGGCGACCTTGTTGACCTCCGCGTCCCGGCGGGACGGGATGAACGCCGCCATGCCGCCGATCGCGTGGGCGCCGCGCTTGTGGCAGGTGCGGACGAGGAGTTCGGTGTACGCGCGCATGAACGGGGCCGTCATCGTCACCGCGTTGCGGTCCGGCAGGACGAACCTGGCGCCGCCGTCCCGGAAGTTCTTGACAATGGAGAACAGGTAGTCCCAGCGGCCCGCGTTCAGCCCGGAGGCGTGGTCCCGCAGCTCGTAGAGGATCTCCTCCATCTCGTACGCGGCCGTGATCGTCTCGATCAGGACCGTGGCGCGCACGGTGCCCTGCGGGATGCCGAGGTAGTCCTGCGCGAAGACGAAGATCTCGTTCCAGAGGCGGGCCTCCAGGTGCGACTCCGTCTTGGGCAGGTAGAAGTACGGGCCCTTGCCCAGGCCCAGCAGACGCTTGGCGTTGTGGAAGAAGTACAGGCCGAAGTCGACGAGCGCGCCGGGCACGGGGGTGCCGTCCGCGTCGACGAGGTGACGTTCGTTCAGGTGCCAGCCGCGCGGGCGCATGACGACCGTGGCGAGTTCCTCGTTCGCCTTCAGGGCGTACGACTTGCCCGACTTCGGGTCCGTGAAGTCGATGTTCCGCGTGTAGGCGTCGATCAGGTTGAGCTGGCCGGAGACCACGTTCTCCCAGGTGGGCGCGGAGGCGTCCTCGAAGTCCGCGAGCCACACCTTGGCGCCCGAGTTGAGGGCGTTGATGGTCATCTTGCGGTCGGTGGGGCCGGTGATCTCCACCCGCCGGTCGTTCAGGGCGTCGGGGGACGGGGCGACCTTCCAGGAGTCGTCGGCGCGGATCGCGGCGGTCTCCGGGAGGAAGTCGAGGGTGGAGGTGCGGGCGATCTCGGCGCGGCGCTCGGCGCGGCGGGCGAGGAGTTCGTCACGCCGGGGCGTGAACCGCCGGTGCAGCTCGGCCAGGAAGGCGAGCGCCGCTTCGGTGAGGACCTCCTCCTGCCGGGGCAGGGGTTCGGCGTCGACGATGGCCAGCGGGGACGGCGCTGGTGCGGACATGAACGGTCACTTCCTTCAGCGAGCTGTGAAGACGAGCCGGCGGTTCGGCACCGGGTGCCAGTCTTCCCGGATACGGCGGTTCGACGCCCGCAGGAGCCTCGGGCGCTTCTGAACAGTGGATACTAGTTTCCTCATGGTGGAAGTTCAATCATCTGTTGATGTCGAGATTCTCCGGGTCGAGGAAAGGTGGCGCTCCGTGCCACCCCGCTCACTCAAGGTGGGTCAGATCGGCCTCGGTGTCGATGTCGAAGGGCCGGGCCACGTCCCCGCACTCCACGAGCGTGATCCCCGGTTCGCGCTCCTTCAGGTAGGCGCGTGCCCCCCGGTCCCCGGTCGCAGTCGCCGTGACACCGGCCCAGTGGGCGGCGCCGAACAGCACCGGATGGCCGCGCACCCCCTCGTACGCGGCCGACACCAGCGACTTCTCGTCCTCGTACGCGGTGAGCACCCGGGCCACCGCCTCCGGGCCGATGCCGGGCTGGTCGACGAGCGAGACCAGGGCGGCCGTCGCGCCCGTACCCGCGAGCGAGTCCAGCCCGGCCCGCAGGGACGTCCCCATGCCCTCTTCCCAGCCGGGGTTGGAGACCAGTACGCATCCCGGCAGTACGGCCCGGGCCCGGACCTCGTCCTCCCGTGCGCCCAGTACGACGTGGACCCGTTCGCAGCCGCCCTCGCGCAACACCCGCACCGCGTGCTCCACGAGAGGGCGTCCCCGGTGGGTGAGCAGTGCCTTGGGGCGCCCGCCGAGCCGCCGGCCGCCCCCGGCGGCCAGGAGTACTCCGGCAACCGCAGTCGTCCTTTTCGTCGTCTTGGGTGTCGTCATGGATCCTGCATACCGCACGACCTCGGACCGGAAAGTCACGCAGCGAAACAAGTCGATGACGCAATGGACTGGCGCCTGGTGGCCCGCGTCGTTTACTGTCGCCCGCACCGACCGGCCGGGCGGCCGACCGGCGCCCGGTGTGGGGGACTTCGCGTCGGAAGGGCACGCGCACGACGGAGTGCGAGGGGGAGGACTGTGTTGCGGAGCGTTGAGCAGAGGCGGCAGGGGTCTGTGACCGGCGGCGGCGAGGATCCGCGCGTGACGGAGCTGCGCTCCGCCGTCGCCCGGCTGCGCCGCCGGCTCGCCGCGCATCCCGGCGAGTTCGCGGACCGGACCATCGCCGAAGAGGAACTGGCCGCCCTGGACGCGATGGCGACCGACGGCACCCCGGAGATCCCGCGGCTGCGCCGCTCCCTCCTGCTGATCGCGGGCGCGATCGGCTCGGTGAGCGCGCTCTCCCCGGAACTGACGGAGGTCCGCCACGCCGTCGACCTCTTCGGAGGGCCGGTGCGGGGGCAGGGCTAGGGCCTGTCGTTTGGATCACGCCGCAGAAGCGGGGTCTGGCACGCGCATCTGCGGCGTTGTCGTCGGTTGCCGATGCTCCGCATCGACGCCCTCCTCCGCCTTGCATCTGCACGCACCAGACCCCGCTCACCGGCGCTGATCAGCACTGTCGGTTCCCTGCGACCTGATCCA
Source organism: Streptomyces sp. NPDC006235 (assembly GCF_040613735.1). Lineage (NCBI taxonomy): Bacteria > Bacillati > Actinomycetota > Actinomycetes > Kitasatosporales > Streptomycetaceae > Streptomyces > Streptomyces sp. NPDC006235. The sequence continues at coordinate 181,418 of NZ_JBEXSR010000013.1, read as the reverse complement.
AACGACAGGCCCTGGAGCTGGCGGTCCTGGGGTGAAAGACGCCTCGGTCCCTCACTGTCCCGCGGTGGGCGGGTGTCCGTCCGGTCCGGCGCTGGACATGTGTCCGTCCGGATGTCCGGACAGGGGCGTCGGTGCTACGCGGGGCTCTGGGTGGCCAGGGCTTCGGACAGTTCGCCCGCGACCTGCTGGAGCACCGGCACGATCTTCTCCGTCGCCGCCTCCGTGACCCGACCCGCCGGGCCGGAGATGGAAATGGCCGCGGCGGTGGGGGAGTCGGGCACCGAGACCGCCAGGCAGCGGACGCCGATCTCCTGCTCGTTGTCGTCGATCGCGTAGCCCTGCCGGCGCACGTCCTCCAGTGCCGCGAGGAACCCGTCGGGCGTCGTGATGGTCTTCTCCGTCGCGGCGGGCATGCCCGTGCGGTTGAGCAGGGCGCGCACCTCCTCCGGCGGGAAACCGGCGAGCAGGGCCTTGCCCACGCCCGTGGAGTGGGGCAGCACGCGCCGGCCGACCTCCGTGAACATCCGCATCGAGTGCTTCGACGGCACCTGCGCCACGTAGACGATCTCGTCCCCGTCCAGCAGCGCCATGTTCGCCGTCTCGCCGGTCTCCTCGACCAGCCGGGCGAGATAGGGCCGCGCCCAGGTGCCCAGCAGCCGGGCGGCGGACTCGCCGAGGCGGATCAGGCGCGGGCCGAGTGCGTACCGGCGGTTGGACTGCTGCCGTACGTACCCGCAGGCCACCAGCGTGCGCATCAGACGGTGGATCGTGGGCAGCGGCAGTCCGCTGCTCGCGGACAGCTCGCTCAGGCCGACCTCGCCGCCCGCGTCCGCCATCCGTTCGAGCAGGTCGAAGGCGCGCTCCAGGGACTGGACCCCGCCGTTGGCGGAGGACCGGGCGGAGTCGGTGGTGCTGGCGCTGGGGGTCGGCACGGCGCGTTCCTTTCGGGTAGCATTTCGCTTCCCGGGATGTTAATTCCGCTTCGTGGAAAAGTCCAGGGGAGGGGTGCTGGTGTGCCCTGTAGCAGTGTGCCCTTGACGGGGCTGGAACGGGAGTGAAGACTCCTTCAACAGAACGTTGAAGAAAGGGGTTCGGGTGTCCGACGCTGAACTGGTGCTTCGCTCGACGCGTGTCATCACTCCCGAGGGGACCCGCGCCGCCTCGGTCGCGGTCGCCGCCGGCACGATCACGGCCGTCCTGCCGTACGACGCGCCCGTACCGGAGACCGCCCGCCTGGAGGACCTGGGCGACCACGTCCTGCTGCCCGGCCTGGTCGACACCCACGTACACGTCAACGACCCCGGCCGCACCGAGTGGGAGGGCTTCTGGACCGCCACCCGCGCCGCCGCGGCCGGCGGCATCACGACCCTCGTCGACATGCCCCTCAACTCCCTCCCGCCCACCACGACCGTCGCGCACCTGCGGACCAAGCAGCAGGTCGCCGCCGACAAGGCGCACATCGACGTCGGCTTCTGGGGCGGCGCCCTGCCGGACAACGTCAAGGACCTGCGCCCGCTGCACGAGGCCGGCGTCTTCGGCTTCAAGGCGTTCCTGTCGCCGTCCGGAGTCGACGAGTTCCCGCACCTCGAACGGGACCCGCTCGCCCGCACCATGGCCGAGATCGCCGCCTTCGACGGCCTCCTCATCGTGCACGCAGAGGACCCCCACCGCCTCGCCTCCGCCCCGCAGCAGCCCGGCCCCAGGTACGCCGACTTCCTCGCCTCCCGCCCCCGCGACGCCGAGGACACCGCCATCGCCCAGCTCATCCGCGAGGCGAAGGCCCTCCACGCGCGCGTGCACGTGCTCCACCTGTCCTCCAGCGACGCCCTGCCGATGATCGCCGAAGCGAGGGCGGAGGGCGTCCGCATCACCGTGGAGACCTGCCCCCACTACCTGACCCTCACCGCCGAGGAAGTCCCCGACGGCGCCAGCGAGTTCAAGTGCTGCCCGCCGATCCGCGAGGCCGCCAACCAGGACCTGCTCTGGCAGGCGCTGGCCGACGGCACCATCGACTGCGTCGTCACCGACCACTCCCCGTCCACGGCCGACCTGAAGACCGACGACTTCGCGACCTCCTGGGGCGGCATCTCCGGACTCCAGCTGAGCCTGCCGGCCGTGTGGACCGAGGCCCGCAGACGCGGGCACGGCCTGGAGGACGTCGTCCGCTGGATGTCCACGCGGACGTCCGAACTCGTCGGGCTCGACGACCGCAAGGGCGCCATCGCGGCGGGCCGCGACGCCGACTTCGCCGTCCTCGCCCCCGACGAGACCTTCACCGTCGACCCGGCGGCCCTCCAGCACCGCAACCGCGTCACGGCGTACGCCGGCAAGACCCTGTACGGCGTCGTGAAGTCCACCTGGCTGCGCGGGCAGCGCATCGTCGCGGACGGCGAGTTCACCGAACCGAAGGGGCGACTCCTCACCCGAACCAACTGATCCCCATCCCGGACTCGAAAGGCAGACCTGATCACCGTGACGGCGATTCCCAGCTTCACCGGCGACGCGAACCCCTACGGAGGCGGCGACCCGTACGCGGACTACCGCACCGCCGACTTCCCCTTCACCCAGTACGCCAACCTCGCCGACCGGCGTCTCGGGGCCGGTGTCATCGCCGCCAACGACGAGTTCTTCGCCCAGCGCGAGAACCTGCTGGTGCCCGAGCGCGCCGAGTTCGACCCCGAGCACTTCGGGCACAAGGGCAAGATCATGGACGGCTGGGAGACGCGCCGCCGCCGGGGCGCGTCGGGGGAGCACCCCTGGCCGACCGCCGAGGACCACGACTGGGCGCTGGTCCGCCTCGGCGCCCCGGGCGTGGTCCGCGGGATCGTCGTCGACACCGCGCACTTCCGCGGCAACTACCCGCAGGCCGTGTCCGTCGAGGGCACGTGCGTGCCGGGCTCCCCGTCGCCCGAGGAACTCCTCGGGGACGACGTGAAGTGGACGACCCTGGTCCCGCGCACCCCGGTCGGCGGCCACGCGGCGAACGGCTTCCCCGTCGCCGTCGAGCAGCGCTTCACCCACCTGCGGGTCAACCAGCACCCCGACGGCGGCATCGCCCGCCTGCGCGTGTACGGCGAGGTCGTCCCGGACCCCGCGTGGCTGGAGGTGCTGGGCACCTTCGACGTCGTCGCCCTGGAGAACGGCGGCCAGGTCGAGGACGCCTCCGACCTCTTCTACTCGCCCGCCACCAACACCATCCAGCCGGGCCGCTCCCGCAAGATGGACGACGGCTGGGAGACCCGGCGCCGCCGCGACCAGGGCCACGACTGGATCCGCTACCGGCTGACCGCCCAGTCCGAGATCCGCGCCCTGGAGATCGACACCGCGTACCTCAAGGGCAACAGCGCCGGCTGGGCCGCGGTGTCCGTGCGCGACGGCGAGGACGCCGAGTGGCGGGAGATCCTGCCCCGCACCCGCCTCCAGCCCGACACCAACCACCGCTTCGTCCTCCCGACCCCGGCCGTCGGCACGCACGCACGCGTGGACATCTTCCCGGACGGCGGCATCTCCCGCCTGCGCCTGTTCGGCTCCCTGACGAACGACGGCGCGCGTCGCCTCACGGCACGACACCAGGAACTGGGGGGCTGAACTCGCCCGCGCCGGGGGCGCGCCGAACCGACGGCACCGGGGCCCTGCCCCCCAGGACCACCGGCCTGACGGCACCGGTGCCTTCACACCCGGACGGCGCGCCGGCCGGACGGCGCGGGTGGTTTCGCAGGGGGGGCGCGCCGGCCTGGCGGCGTCGGTGGCTCTGCACCGGGGTGCGCCGACTTGCCGGCGCGGGTGGTTTCGCATGGGGGTGCGCCGGCCGCATGGCAGCGGTGGGCCTGTCCCAGGGGGCCTGGCTGACAGCGTCGGTGGCCTTGCACCAGGAGGGCGTCGGCCTGACAGCACCGGTGGTTTCTCACCGGGGCGCGCCGGACCGATGGCATCCGTGACCTGTACCGGGCACGCATGACCGACGGCACCGATAGGCCCGCCCCAGGACCACCGGCCTGACGGCACCGGTGGCGTCGCATCGGGGGCAGGCATGACCGACGGCGCCGGTGGGCTCGCCTCAGGACCACCGGCCTGACAGCGCCGGTGGCTTTGCACACCGGGAGTACGCACCGGCCCGACCGGACCCGTGGCCCCGCCCGAGGGGGACGCACCGGCCCGACCGGACCCGTGGCCCCGCCCCAGGGGGGGGCGCACCGGCTCGACCGCACCGGTGCGCCACGCTCACGCCGCGTGGCCGCCGTCCACGGCGAATTCCGCGCCGGTGACGTATGTCGCCCCCGCCAGGTACACCACCATCGACGCCACCTCGTCCGCCGTGCCGAAGCGCCCCAGCGCCGTCACCGCCGCCTGGCCGGCCGCGTGCGGGCCGTCCGCCGGGTTCATGTCGGTGTCGATCGGCCCGGGATGGACGAGGTTCGCCGTGATGCCGCGCCCGCCCAGCTCCCTGGCGAGGGCCTTGGTCAGACCGGCCAGGGCCGCCTTGCTCGTCGCGTAGAGCGTCCCGCCGGGCCCGGGCACGCGCTGGGCCATGCAACTGCCGATCGTGATGATCCGCCCGCCCTCGGGCATGCGCGCGGCGGCGGCCTGGGAGGCCAGGAAGACCCCGCGCACGTTGACGGCGAGGACCCGGTCCACGTCCGCGAGCGACAGGGTTTCCAGCGGCCCGAGCACCCCGACGCCCGCGTTGTTCACCAGGACGTCGAGGCCGCCCAGCGCCTCGGCCGCCGCGCTCACGGCACCGGCCGCCTCGGCGGCGTCCGCCGCGTCCGCGCGTACCGCCACCGCCCGGCGCCCCAGCGCCTCCACGGCCCGTACGACCTCCTCGGCCGCCTCCTTGCCGTTCACATAGCCGACCGCCACGTCCGCGCCCTCCCGGGCCAGCCGCAGAGCCGTCGCCGCGCCGATGCCACGGCTCGCGCCGGTCACGAGAGCCACCTTGCCGCCGAGATTTCCTTCAGAAGTGCCGAGATTTCCTTGAGAAGTGCTGAGAGTTGCTTGAGAAGTCATGGGTCCATCCCAGCGGTGGGGCGGACCCGACGCTGGCGGTGAACGGACGTCGACGTGGGCTCCTCCGGCCCCGCACCGCGGGGAGCCGTACGGACGAGCGATGAGTTGCGGGGGCCCACGGGGTCTGAACCGATGAACACAGACCCGACCGTTCCAGAAGAAGGGCACCCGCCATGGGCAAGCTCGTCTCCACCCTCTTCGTCACCCTCGACGGCGTCTACCAGGCCCCCGGCGGCCCGCACGAGGACACCCGCGGCGGCTTCACGCACGGCGGCTGGAGCTTCCCGTACGCCGACGAGGACTTCGGCCGGTTCATCGACGAGGTCTTCACCCGCCCGCGTGCCTTCCTGCTCGGGCGCCGGACGTACGACATCTTCAGCACGTTCTGGCCGAAGGTGACCGACCCCGCCGATCCGGTCGCCTCACAACTCAACGCACTGCCGAAGTACGTCCCGTCCTCGACGCTCAAGGACCCCGGGTGGGCGGGCACCACCGTGCTCACCGGCGACCTCGCCAAGGAGGTCACGGCGCTGAAGGAGCGCACCGACGGCGAGATCCAGGTGCACGGCAGCGGCGCCCTCGTCCGGTCCCTGCTGACGCACGGCCTCGTCGACTCGCTCCACCTGCTGACCTTCCCGGTCGTGCTCGGCACCGGGTTCCGCCTGTTCCCGGAGGGCGCCGTACCGACCGCCTTCCGGCACGCCGGAGGCAGTGTCACCAGCACGGGCGTCGCGATCGCGACGTACGAGGTGGCGGGCCGCCCGCAGTACGGCGAGTACACGCTGCCGGAGAACGCGTAGCCGTCCCGCCCCGGCGCCCTCGCCGGCCCTGGTGAACAGCGCACGAGGGCGCCTGAGGGCAGGTTAACTTCCCGCGAACTCATCGGACTTGACGGGAAAATCTCCGCGCTTGTCATTGACATGCCACTGTCTACGCGCGTCATCATGAGCGCATGAATTTCCCCCCACGCGCCTCGCGGCTCGGCGCAGCAGCCGCCCTCCTGTCCGCGCTCCTCGTCGGCGGTACCGTCTCCGCCACCACGGCCGACGCGGCCCCCACCGCCGTCGGCAGCATCTGCTACAGCGATCTGCCGTCCCAGGCCCACGACACCCTCGACCTGATCGAGCAGGGCGGCCCCTTCCCGTTCGAGCAGGACGGCACCGTCTTCCAGAACCGGGAAGGCATCCTGCCGAGCCAGTCGTCCGGCTACTACCACGAGTACACGGTCATCACCCCGGGCTCCTCCACGCGCGGTGCACGGCGCATCGTCACCGGTGAGGAGAACCGGGAGGACTACTACACGGCCGACCACTACGAGTCGTTCGACCTGGTCGACTACGGCTGCTGAGCCGGGCGGCCGCGTCCGGAACGCCCGCCGGAGGTCCGCCCGGAAGCTCAGGCGGACTTCCGGCTCCCGGCCGCCGCGAACAGGGCGACGCCCAGCACGAGCAGGGTGACGCTCGCGTAGATCTCGTAGCCGTCGAGGAACCCCAGTCGTTGCACGAGGCCCCACTTCCAGTCGGTGAACTCGTGCACCAGGCCCGCCACGCCCTGCACGAGGGCGAGGAAGCCGAGAATCTCCAGCACCTGCTTCATGGAAAACAGCCTCACCCCGCGGACCCCCCACGCACATCGGCCGCGGGGCGGGCGTCCGTCGGACGGAAGTCCCTCTTCCGGTCCGGCCGGCCGCGCCGAAAGTCTGCGATGCGGTGACTTTGGTCGACGATTCCGGCCGGGGTGAGGTGAACGGGCCCGGGCCTGCGTAGATTTGCCGACCGTGAGTGGTGACGACGCGGGGCAGGCCTCCCCGGTACTGACGGGCGAGACACCTGCGCTGTTCACCGGGCGCAGATGGTTCATCCCCTCCGCCCTGCTGCACGAACTCGACCCCGACGCCGCGCGGGCCGGGCGAAGGCCCCGGCGCACCGCCCGCGACTGGGTCGTCGACTTCTCCTGCTTCGTCCTGGCCGTGCTGGTGGGCGCGGCCGCCATAGAGGCGCTCAACGACAACCCCCATGTCCCGGAGGGGCTGGCCGTCGTCGACCAGTTGATCGGGGCGCTGGCCTGCGCGGCCGTCTGGCTGCGCCGCCGCTGGCCGCTGGGGCTGGCCGTGGCCATGACGGTCGTCACCTTCGTCTCGGACACGGCGGGCGGGGCGGGGCTGATCGCCCTGTTCACCCTCGCCGTGCACCGCCCCTTCCGGTACGCGGCCTGGGTGGGCGGCATCAACGCGGCCGTCACGCCGCTGTACTACTGGGTGCGGCCCGACGCTGACGTCCCCTACCCGGTGAGCGTGGTCATCGCCGTACTGCTCACGGTGGCGATCGTCGGCTGGGGCATGTTCGTACGGGCCAAGCGGCAGCTCATGGTGAGCCTCAGGGACCGGGCCCGGCGGGCCGAGACGGAGGCCCGGCTGCGGGCCGAGCAGGCGCAGCGGCTCGCCCGTGAGGCCATCGCGCGGGAGATGCACGACGTGCTCGCGCACCGGCTGACCCTGCTGAGCGTGCACGCGGGCGCCCTGGAGTTCCGGCCCGACGCGCCCCCGGCGGAGACGGCGCGGGCGGCGGGTGTGATCCGGGAGAGCGCGCACGAGGCCCTCCAGGACCTGCGCGAGATCATCGGCGTTCTGCGGGCGGGGGAGCCGGACGACACGGGGCGGCCGCAGCCGACGCTGGCGGCGCTGGACACGCTGGTCGCCGAGTCGCGTGAGGCCGGCATGAAGGTGGCCCTCGACCAGCGGGTCGACGACGCCGCCGCCGTTCCGGCGTCCGTCGGCCGCACTGCGTACCGGATCGCCCAGGAGGGGCTGACCAACGCCCGCAAGCACGCGCCCGGCACGGAGGTCACGGTGACCGTCACCGGCGGACCGGGCGCCGGGCTCAGCATCTCCGTGCACAACCCGCCCCCCGAGGGCGAGGTACCACCGGTCCCCGGCTCGGGCCAGGGCCTCATCGGCCTGACGGAACGGGCGACCCTGGCGGGCGGCCGCCTGGAGCACGGCCACACGCCGGAGGGCGGGTTCGAGGTACGGGCGTGGCTGCCGTGGGGCTGAGGCGCGGCCTCGCGGATCCTTCCCCATGACCCCCTGCCCTGAACGGAGTTGACTTGGCCGGGGCGATGGCTGATGTTTGTGCGGCCTTCAGCGCCGCGCGTAACGGAAGGAACCTGCACGTGAGTTTCGGGGGACCCACCAATCCGTACCAGCCACCGGGGCCGCCGAACGGCGGCCCGTACCCACCGCCTCCGGCCAACGGCCCCTACGTACCACCGCATTACCTGCCGCCTCAACCGGGCCCGGCGCCGTACGGCTACCCACACCCCCAGCCGTACCCCCCGCATCCGTACCCGTACGTCCCCCAGCCGGGTCCGGGCACCCGGGGCCCGGGGTGGGGTGGTGTGCGCGGTGGTGAATGGCCGTCCGTGCGGGCGCTGTTGCGGCAGGGGCAGCCGCGGATCTCCGGCTGCATGTGGCTGGTGCTGCTCGCTCCGTGCACCTGGTTCGCGGTCCTGCCGCTCATGCTGTGCTACTCCTACGCGCGCTCGGCCCGCGTCCGGGCCCACCGGCTGTACCCGCGCACGCACGGGGCCGTCGACGACCGGCATGTGACGCGCGTGCAGAAGGTGCGGGCCTGGACCGCCGCCGCCATGTCCCTGCTGCTGCTCGCCGTGTACGGCAAACCGGAGGACGTCGCCGAAGTCCAGGAGCAGTACATGATGAGGCTGGTGGTCACCCCGCCCCTGCTGCTCCTGAGCGCCCCCGTCGTGATCGCGGTGCTGTTCCGGTGGGCGTCGGCGCAGACCAGATCGGCCATGCGGGTACGGGTACGGGCGGCCCTGCGGTCGGCCGGCTGGTACGTCGGTGCCGTGACGGCCGTGCCCCTGCTCGGCGGGGCGATCGTCCTGCTCGGCCAGAACCGGACGCCCTCCTCCGCTTCGCCGGGCGCCGTACCGTGGCTCATCCTCGCGGCCGCCCTGCCCCTGGCCTGGCTCCTGTTCTTCGTGGGCTTCGCCACCGGCCCGGCCATCCGCACCGGCTTCAACACCGCGGCCGTGCACGCCGCGCTCCCCGCTCTGCTGACCGGCACGCTGGTGTGGGAGTTCGCCGCCATCAGTCTGCTCGCGGGCGGCCTGCCGCCCGGGCCGCCGGTGATCCAGGCCCTCGCCGTCATCGGCGGTCCCGCCTCGGTGACGGCGGTGGTCTGGTGGGAGATCAGCCGCCTGCGAACCCGGTACGGGGTAGCGCTGCGCGCCTGAGCCCGCGGCCCCTCAACGCACCGTTCCCCACAAGGCGTTGGCGCGGACCACCGCCCGTCCGCGCCCCGCATCCACCCCGACCGTGATTACGTGAGGCCCATGACTGCCATCAGACTGCTCCTCGTCGACGACGATCCGCTGGTGCGGGCCGGACTGTCCTTCATGCTGGGCGGAGCCGACGACATCGAGATCGTCGGCGAGGCGGCCGACGGCGGCGAGGTGGAGGCGCTCGTGGACCGCACCCACCCGGACGTCGTGCTCATGGACATCCGGATGCCGACGGTGGACGGCCTCACGGCCACGGAGCGGCTGCGCGGCCGCAAGGAGGCCCCGCAGGTGGTGGTCCTCACCACCTTCCACGCCGACGAACAGGTCCTGCGGGCGCTGCGCGCGGGCGCCGCCGGATTCGTCCTCAAGGACACGCCGCCGGCCGAGATCCTCGCGGCGGTGCGCCGCGTCGCGGCCGGCGACCCGGTCCTGTCGCCCACCGTCACCCGCCAGCTGGTGCAGCACGCGGTCGGCACCGCCGCCGACACCCGCCGCACGCGGGCACGGGAACGCATGGCCGCCCTCAACGACCGCGAGCGCGAGGTCGCCGTCGCGGTCGGCCGGGGCCTGTCCAACGCGGAGATCGCCACAGGCCTCTTCATGAGCGTCGCCACGGTCAAGACGCACGTCTCCCGCATCCTGGCCAAGCTCGACCTCAACAACCGCGTGCAGATCGCGCTGCTGGCATACGACGCGGGCCTCCTGGAGGAGGAACAGAAGGACCGCTGACCGCCCCCGACCCGACCCGGCCCGCCCCGTCCGCCCCGCCGACCTGCCGGCCAGCCGGCCCGCCGTCACGCTGGCCCGCCGCCCCGTCGGCCTGGCGTCCCGCCGGTCGGTCGGCCTGCCGTCCGCTGGCCCACCGTTACGCCGGTCCGCCGTCACGCTGCCCGCTGGCCCGGCGGCCTCCTGGCCTGCTGTCCCGCTGGCTCGCCGCCCCGGCGGTTTGCTGGCCCGCCGTCACGCTGCCCGCTGGCCCCCCGGCCCGCTGTCCCGTCGGTCCGCCGTTGCCCGACTCCGGCGAGCAGGGCCCGGCGTACGGCGGGTTCGACGTCGCCCATCCCGCCGGTCTGCCGTCCCGCCGTTCCGCCGGTCTGCCGTCCCGCCGGTCCGCTGCCCGCTGGCCCGCCGTTCCGCCAGCCTGCCGGTGCGCCGTCACGCCGCCTGCTGGCCCGGCGGACTGCCGGTCCGCCGTCCCGCCGTCCGCGCTAGCCCGCCGTCCCTCGACTCGCCGTCCCGCCGACCACCGTCACCCCGCCCGCCGGCCCGCCGTCACGCGTAGGCCGACGCGGACCCTCCGGGGATCTCCGCGAGGTGTACCGGTCTGCGCTCCCGGCGGGACAGCTCGCACGCCTCGGCGACGCGCAGCGCCTGCAGGGCCTCGCGCCCGTCGCAGGGGTTGGCCCGCTCGCCCCGCACTACCTCGACGAATGCGTTCAGCTCCGCCTCGTACGCGGGGCCGAAACGCTCCAGGAAGCCGGTCCAGGGCTTGTCCGCGGCGGGCGGACCGGTCGGCTCGGTGGACGCGATCGGCGTACGGTCGTCCAGGCCGACCACGATCTGGTCCAGCTCCCCGGCCAGCTCCATGCGCACGTCGTAGCCGGCCCCGTTCAGCCGGGACCCGGTGACCGTGGCGAGCGTGCCGTCGTCGAGGGTGAGGAGCGCGGCACCGGTGTCGACGTCGCCCGCCTCGCGGAACATCGCGGGCCCGGCGTCCGACCCGGCCGCGTACACGTCCGCCACCTCCCGGCCCGTCACCCAGCGCAGCACGTCGAAGTCGTGGATCAGCGTGTCCCGGTACAGCCCGCCGGACACCGGCAGCCACGCGGCGGGCGGCGGCGACTGGTCGCTGGTCAGCGCCCGTACGGTGTGCAACCGCCCCAGCCGACCGGAGCGCACGGCCTCGCGCGCACCGGCGTAGCCCGTGTCGAAGCGGCGCTGGAAGCCCATCTGCAGCACCGTCCCGGCCGTCTCGACCTCCGCGATCGCGCTCAGGGTCCCCGGCAGATCCAGCGCGATGGGCTTCTCGCAGAACACCGGCAGGCCCGAGCGTGCTGCCCGACCGATCAGTTCGGCGTGGGCCGACGTCGCCGTCGTGATCACCACGGCGTCGACCCCCCAGCGGAAGATCTCCTCCACGCCCGGCGCGGCCGTCTCACCCAGCCGATGCGCCAGTTCCTGGGCCCGCGAGGTGTCCGCGTCCGTGAGGATCAGGGAGCCCACGTCGCGGTGCCGGCTGAGCGTGTTCGCGTGGATCGTGCCGATGCGGCCCGTACCGATGACGCCGATGCGCATGGAAACAAAGTGCGTGCGCAGCCCGCCCCTGTCAATCTGAATGTCCGGACAATCTGACTACACAACTTCCCGTCAACAACGCGCGGAGCTACGCTCGGCCCGTGCCGAAACCAGAAGTGGACCCGACCGTGCAGCTCGAGCTGAGCGTGGACCGCAGCTCTCCCGTGCCGTTGTACTTCCAGCTGTCCCAGCAGCTGGAGGCCGCGATCGAGCACGGCACGCTGACGCCAGGCAGCCTGCTGGGCAACGAGATCGAACTCGCCGCCCGGCTCGGCCTGTCCCGGCCGACCGTCCGCCAGGCCATCCAGTCGCTCGTCGACAAGGGCCTCCTCGTCCGCCGCCGCGGCGTGGGAACCCAGGTCGTGCACAGCCAGGTCAAGCGCCCGCTGGAGCTCAGCAGCCTCTACGACGACCTGGAGGCGGCGGGCCAGCGCCCGGCCACCAAGGTCCTCGTCAACACGCTCGTCCCGGCCTCCGCCGAGGTCGCCGCGGCACTCGGCGTCGCCGAGGACAGCGACGTCCACCGCGTGGAACGCCTCCGCCTCGCCCACGGCGAGCCCATGGCCTACCTCTGCAACTTCCTGCCCCCCGGCCTCATCGACCTCGACACCGCCCAGCTGGAGAACACGGGCCTCTACCGCCTGATGCGGGCGGCCGGCATCACCCTCCACAGCGCCCGCCAGTCGATCGGCGCGAGGGCCGCGACGACGGTGGAGGCGGAACGGCTGGCGGAGGAGACCGGAGCTCCGCTGCTCACCATGCAACGCGTCACGTTCGACGACACGGGCCGCGCGGTCGAGTACGGCACGCACACGTACCGCCCGACGCGCTATTCCTTCGAATTCCAGTTGCTGGTGCGTACTTAAGGGGCGCGGGGGCGTATCATGTGCGGCTCCGCCGCGGGGGCGCGCCAAGCCCCCACCGGCCCGCACTCGGCGACGATCCGCACCACCCCTCTGCTCCGCACCCTGCCTCCCCGTGAGGCAGAATCGGCGGCGATGAGCACCTACCGCGACTTCACCGCCCCCATCGGCTCCCGCCGTGCCACGGCGCTCCGCACCGTCGGCACCCGGGAGCGCCGCTCACACCTGACGGCACCTCGCGTGCCGACGGTGGGCATCGACATCGGCGGTACGAAGGTGATGGCGGGCGTCGTGGACGCCGACGGCAACATCCTGGAGAAGGTCCGCACGGAGACGCCGGACAAGTCCAAGAGCCCCAAGGTCGTCGAGGACACCATCGCCGAGCTGGTCCTGGACCTCTCGGACCGGCACGACGTGCACGCCGTCGGCATCGGCGCGGCCGGCTGGGTCGACGCCGACCGCAACCGCGTGCTGTTCGCCCCCCACCTGTCCTGGCGCAACGAACCGCTCCGCGACCGCCTCTCGGGCCGGCTCTCCGTACCGGTCCTCGTGGACAACGACGCCAACACCGCCGCCTGGGCCGAGTGGCGCTTCGGCGCCGGCCGCGGCGAGGACCACCTCGTGATGATCACGCTCGGCACCGGCATCGGCGGCGCGATCCTGGAAGATGGCCAGGTCAAGCGCGGCAAGTACGGCGTGGCCGGCGAGTTCGGCCACATGCAGGTCGTGCCCGGCGGCCACCGCTGCCCGTGCGGCAACCGCGGCTGCTGGGAGCAGTACAGCTCCGGGAACGCCCTGGTCCGCGAGGCGCGCGAGCTGGCCGCCGCCGACTCGCCGGTGGCGTACGGGATCATCGAGCACGTCAAGGGCAACATCGGCGACATCACCGGCCCGATGATCACCGAGCTGGCCCGCGAGGGCGACGCCATGTGCATCGAGCTGCTGCAGGACATCGGCCAGTGGCTCGGCGTCGGCATCGCCAACCTCGCGGCCGCCCTCGACCCCTCCTGCTTCGTCATCGGCGGCGGTGTCTCGGCCGCCGACGACCTGCTGATCGGCCCCGCGCGGGACGCGTTCCGCAGGCACCTGACCGGCCGCGGCTACCGTCCCGAGGCCCGTATCGCCCGGGCCCAGCTCGGCCCCGAGGCCGGCATGGTCGGCGCCGCCGACCTGGCCCGGCTGGTCGCCCGCCGCTTCCGGCGCGCCAAGCGCCGCCGGGTGGAGCGGTACGAGCGCTTCGAGCGGTACACCCAGTCGCTCCGCGGTACCCAGGAGACGCTGTGACCGCATCCCTGCCGCATCAGGGCTCCTGGCCGGACGGCGAGGAACGTCCGGCCGAGGACCGCCGCCACATGATCCGCCGCAGGGCGCTCACCCTGCTGATCATCGTGCTGCTCATCGGCATCCCGGCCGGCTACCTGGTGATCTCCGCGAACCAGAGCCGCGACAGCGGCAAGGACAAGGAGGCCAAGTACTCGGCGACCGGCCTGACCGCGGGCTGGCCGTCCAAGCTCCAGCGCCGGATCTACCAGGTGCCCGTCCCGCACCCGGCCTGGCACGTGGCGTACTACGAGACCAACAACTGGAAGACCAGCCGCCTGTACGCCCAGTTCGAGACCAACGCGGCCGGTCTGGACGCCTATCTGACGGGCCTGGGCGTGACCCGTAAGGACCTGAAGAAGGGCCACATCACCATCGGCGCCCGGGACCGCAAGGTCACCGGCTGGAAGTTCCCCGAGGGCGACGCGTGGTACGGCTTCGTCCACCGCCAGAAGAACCCCGCGCCCACGCACGACGTGGTGGTCGACCTCTCCAACGCCGCGTATCCCTGGGTGTACGTCGTCTCCCGGACCGTGCCCTGACCGCAACCCGGCCCGGGCGGCACGGCCGCCGGGGCCGATTGTCAGACCCCGCCCGTAGAGTCGGAGACAACTGATCCGACACGCAGGCGGGAGGTGACAGGACGTATGGGTGACACGGCCGCGGTGGCCGAGCGGGCGGGGGACGCGACGGTCCCGGTCCGGCTCCCGGCCGTCTTCCTGCCCGCCCCCCTCCCGCGCGGCGGGCGCATCGCCTTCTGGGACCCCGAAGGGGAGTCCCTGCCTGCAGAGCTCACCGAGAACACCGAGCTCACGGTCGTGCGACGGCACGGCGCCGCGGTCCGGCGGCGGACCGCCCCGGCGCTGTCCCTCCCGCTGGACGAGGCCCTGCCGCTCCTGGTGCGCGCCCGGCACGACCCCGCGGCCCACCCCGCCACCGCCTGCTGGGGAGCCGCCGCCCTGCACGCCCTGCGGCTCACCGCGCGCGGCCGGCTGCTGCCCGGCCTGACCCCCACGGGCCACGACGCCTGGCGCGCCGGCCCCCTGGACCCGGACGACATCGCGCACCTGCGCGCGGTCGCCGCCGCCCTGCCCTACGAGGGACACGCCGTCCCGTTGCCCGGCCCGGGCCCGATCCGCCTCCCCGAACCGGAAGCGTTGGTCCGCGCCTTCCTCGACGCGGTCGCCGACACCCTGCCGCGCACCCCGGCCGCGCCCCACGCCACCGGCAGGCCCTTCGCGGCCCGCGACGCCCAGTACCTGCCGAAGGCCCACGACTGGGCCGCCGAGGTCGCCGCCGGCATGGACGCCGGCGTGCGGATCTCGCTCCGGCTGGACCTCTCGGCGTACGACCTGTTCGACGAAGCCCTCGACGGCGGCGCACGCAGCGCCGGCGCCGCGGTCGTCCAGGTGCACAGCCTCGCCGACCCCACCCTCGTCGCCGACGCGGCGGCGCTGTGGGCGGGGGAGGCGGACGACGCCTTCGGCCCGCGCGCACGGGTGGACGCGGCCCTCGCCGTCCGCCGCGCGGCCCGGGTCTGGCCCCCGCTCGACCGGCTCGGCGACCAGGACGTGCCCGACGTGCTGGCGCTGACCGAGGAGGAGCTGAGCGACCTGCTCGGTGTCGCCGCCACCCGGCTCGCCGCGGCCGGCGTCGCCGTGCACTGGCCCAGGGACCTGGCCCAGGACCTCTCGGCCGCCGCGGTGGTCCGGCCGGCCCCCGGCTCGGCGACCGACGGCACCGGCTTCTTCGAGAGCGAGGATCTCCTCCAGTTCCGCTGGCAGCTGGCGCTCGGCGGCGACCCGCTCACCGAGAGCGAGATGGACGCCCTGGCCGAGGCCCACCGCCCGGTCGTCCGGCTGCGCGACCAGTGGGTGCTGGTCGACCCGGCCCTCGTCCGCAAGGCACGCAAGCGGGACCTGGGCCTGCTCGACCCGGTCGACGCGCTGTCCGTCGCCCTCACCGGCACCGCCGACGTGGACGGCGAGACGGTCGAGGCCGTACCCGCCGGCGCGCTGGCCACCCTGCGCGACCGCCTCACCGCTGGAGTACGCCCGGCCGCACCGCCGCCCGGCCTGCACGCCACCCTCCGCGACTACCAGCTGCGGGGCCTGGCCTGGCTCGACCTGATGACCTCCCTCGGCCTCGGCGGCTGCCTCGCCGACGACATGGGCCTCGGCAAGACCGTCACCCTCATCGCCCTGCACCTGAAGCGGGCCCGCCGCGAGCCGACCCTGGTGGTCTGCCCGGCCTCGCTGCTCGGCAACTGGCAGCGGGAGATCACCCGCTTCGCCCCCGGCGTCCCCGTCCGCCGCTTCCACGGCCCGGACCGCAGCCTGGACGACCTGGACGGCGGCTTCGTCCTCACCACCTACGGCACGATGCGCTCCGCGGCCCCCGCTCTGGCCGGGCAGGCGTGGGGCATGGTCGTCGCCGACGAGGCGCAGCACGTCAAGAACCCCTACTCGGCCACGGCGAAGGCGCTGCGCACGATCCCGTCGCCGGCGCGCGTGGCCCTGACCGGCACACCCGTCGAGAACAACCTCTCCGAGCTGTGGGCGCTGCTCGACTGGACCACCCCGGGCCTCCTCGGCCCGCTGAAGTCCTTCCGCGCCCGGCACGCCCGGGCCGTGGAGAACGGTGAGGACGAGGAGGCGGTGGAGCGCCTGGCCCGCCTGGTCCGGCCGTTCCTGCTGCGCCGGAAGAAGTCCGACCCGGGCATCGTCCCCGAGCTGCCGCCCAAGACGGAGACCGACCACCCGGTGCCGCTCACCCGCGAACAGGGCGCGCTGTACGAGGCCGTGGTCCGCGAGTCGATGCTCGCCATCGAGACCGCCGAGGGCATGGCGCGCCGGGGCCTGGTGCTGAAGCTCCTGACGTCGCTGAAGCAGATCTGCAACCACCCGGCGCTGTACCTGAAGGAGGAGCCCCGGGCCGCCGGCGACCGGCTCGCCGCCCGCTCGGGCAAACTCGCCCTGCTGGACGAGCTGTTGGACACCCTGCTCGCCGAAGACGGATCCGCCCTGGTCTTCACCCAGTACGTGGGGATGGCCCGCCTGATCACCTCCCACCTGGCCACCCGGGCGGTCCCGGTCGACCTCCTCCACGGCGGCACGCCGGTACCGGAGCGGGAGCGCATGGTGGACCGCTTCCAGGCCGGCTCGACCCCGGTCCTGGTGCTGTCCCTCAAAGCGGCGGGCACCGGCCTCAACCTCACCCGCGCGGGCCACGTCGTCCACTTCGACCGCTGGTGGAACCCGGCCGTCGAGGAACAGGCCACCGACCGTGCCTACCGCATCGGCCAGACCCAGCCCGTCCAGGTCCACCGTCTGATCACGGAGGGCACCATCGAGGACCGCATCGCCGAGATGCTCCAGGCCAAGCGCGCTCTCGCCGACGCGATCCTCGGCTCCGGCGAGTCGGCCCTCACGGAACTGACGGACCGTGAGCTGTCCGACCTGGTCTCCCTGCGGAGGACACCATGACGCCCAGCCCGGCCGACGAGGCCCGCCGGGCCCTGCGGGCGGCACGCGAGCGGGCGGCGTCCGACCCGCACCCGGCACCGGCTTCCCGTCCCGCGCCCGCTCCGGCCCCGGCACCCGTCGGGCAGGAGGCCCCCCAGCCGGCGGACGTCGCCCGTGAGGCACTGCGAAGGGCCGTGTCCGAGCACCGGGGCGCAGGCCAGGCGAGGGACATGGGCGCGCTGCGGGACGCGGACGCCGAGGTGCTCGCCGATCAGCCGGACGACACCCCGCGGCACACGCCGGGACCCACGGAGCCGGACGGCTCCGACCCCCGGGGCGAGACCGGGGAGGCCCCCACCCCGACGGACTCGGCCGGCACTCCCGCCGGCGAGGGGGACCAGCCCGCCGCCCCGCCCGAGAGCACGGCGACCGCTCCCTCAGGCGGCACGGACCAGCCGGCCCGCCGCGCTGCGGACATCGCACGCGAGGCGCTGCGCGCCGCTCGGGAGGACGCGCGGCGGGCACGGGAGGAGACGGAGAGCGAAGGGGCCCGGCGCCGGCGCGGGACACGGCAGAGCCGTGTGGACGAGCGGGCGGCGGCCCTCCGCCGGGCGCGCGGAGACGCCGTCGGCGGGGAAGCGCGTGACGTACGGCAGGTGCTGTCCGACGCCTTCCGGATGCCCGCGGCGGACCCCGGCGGGACGCCCGAGGGCCCGGACGAGACCGGCCATGAGGACTCGCCCTCACCCGGCCCCGGCACCCCCGACGCAGCCACGGACACCGCGCCGCCCCATGCCCCCGCCCCCTCCACCACCCCGCCCCCGACCCCCCGGACTCCTGGCACCCTCCACAGCCCCCTGGCCTCCCACTCCATGGCCGCTCCCAACCGCGACAACGAACTCCGCCGCACCTTCCCCGCCTTCCCGCCCCGCGACCCGGACGGCAAGGGCTTCGCCGAGAGCTGGTGGGGGAACGCGTGGGTCGCCGCGCTGGAGCAGGGCGCGCTGGACGCCAAGCGGCTGGAGCGCGGGCGGGGTTACGCCGGGCAGGGGCATGTCGACGCGATCACCGTGACGCCCGGCCTGGTGCTGGCGTACGTGCGGGGCAGCCGTCCGCGCCCGTACCGCGTGCAGGTGCGGCTGCGCACGCTCGACGACGCCGACTGGGAGCGGTTCCTGGACGCCGCCGCCGACCGGCCCGGTCACATCGCGGCGCTTCTCGACAAGGAGATGCCCCAGTCTCTCGCGGACTGCGGCGTGCCCCTGCTGCCGGGCCCGGGTGATCTGGAACCGCGGTGCAGCTGCCCCGACCGGGGCCACCCCTGCAAGCACGCCGCCGCCCTCTGCTACCAGACCGCGCGGCTGCTCGACGCCGACCCCTTCGTCCTGCTCCTGCTGCGCGGCCGGGGCGAACGCGAGCTGCTGGACGCGCTGTCCCGGCTGAGCGCCACCCGTGCCGCGCGCGCCGCCCAGGACAAGGGGCCGGCGCCGCTCCCAGGGGTACGGGCCAGTGACGTCGTCACGCCGCGCGCCCTCCCGCCCCTGCCGGCGCCGCTGCCCCCGCCCTCGCACCCCGAGCAGCCCCCGGCCTACCCGGCGGCCCCGGGCGGCCCGGACCCGTTCGCACTGGACCAGTTGGCCACGGACGCCGCCGCGCGGGCCCACGCGCTGCTCACCACGGGCCGTGACCCGGTCGGGCAGCTGACGCTCTGGGAGGACGCGGTCCGCCTGGCCGCGGCCCGCCCCGGCTCCGGGCTCACCGCGGGCACCCGGGCGCTCTACTCCTCCCTCGCCGCCGCGGCGGGCCGCACCCCGTCCGAGCTGGCCCGCGCGGTCGCCGCCTGGCGCCAGGGCGGACCGGAGGGCCTCGCCGTCCTGGAGGAGCCGTGGGATCCGCCGGCCGGCCGGTTCGACCGGGCCCGCCCGCTGCTCCTCGCCGCCGACCTGCCCGCCTTCCGCCCCTGGCGCAACCACCTGACCCACCCCCAGGGCCATGTCCAGCTCCGCCTGGGCCGCGACGGCCTGTGGTACGCCTACGAGTCCGAGCCGGGCCAGGAGGACTGGTGGCCCCGGGGGACCCCCGACCTGGACCCGGTCGGTGCCCTGACGGGCCTGGGCATACCGAGCGACCTCTGAGCCGGTGCGGTCCGCTCCGCTCCGCGACAGGTCACCGGAGGACCCCGCAGGTGGAGGATCAGCCGATCGGGACCATACCGCACCCGACCGCCTCGGCGGCCGGCCCCGCCCGGCGAGAGGGGCCGAGGCCACGGCCCCTGCCGTAACAGGGCACACCGCCCCCTGCCGTAGCAGGGGGCACGTCACTGATGTGCCGGACGCATGCGATCAGTCGCGGCCCATGACCGCGCGGACGGCGTCGCGCGTGCGGTCCATCAGCGCGGTGACGGGGCCGAGCGCCATGGTGGCCGGGGCGGACTCCACGCCCGGGTGGGGCCGGGTGGGGGCCATGGCCTCGGCTGCCTTCACCCCCTTGGCCAGGGAGGCGAGCGTCGCGGCGTCGGCGCTGCGCCGGATGTGGATGAACTCGTAGCGTTCCTCCGCGCGGGCGTGCTCCTGGACGTCGGCAGGAACAGGTAGTCGGCATCGCCCTCCCGGACGGCCCGCCAGCCCTCGGCGGTGGCCGACTCGGGCTGCGCGGAGTTCACGGCCACGGCGTCCGGTGCCGCGCTCTCCCGCAGTCCGGTGACCTGATCGCGCTGCAAGGCGATCAGCGGCGACACCACGACGGCCGGGCCGCCGAGCACGACGGTCGGCACCTGGTAGATCGCCGACTCGCCGGAACCGGTGGGCATGACGACCAGCACGTCACGGCCGTCGAGCAGGGCCCGCATCGCCTCCGTCTGCTCGGGCCTCGGCTCGCTCCACCCGAAGCGCTCCCGCGCGACGCGGCGCAGCTCCCCGGTTCGGTCGTGCTCGCCCGCGCCCGCCCGGACCTTCGGAACTCCGCGTGGCCGGGTCATGGCACGAAGCCTCCTTCACGGCCCCGAGACCCTCTCGCTGGCCCGGTCCGGGTACCCCGCCCGGCTGCCGGGATGCTGCGAGAGGGGCCCCGCCGCCCGGCCTCGTGCGGTCGCGGCCGCCCACCGCCAGGGACTCCGGGCGTTCACGGGAGCCCGCCCCATGAACTGAGCCGTCAGGCGCGTCGCCGGGCCCACAGTGGGGTGACGAAGGCGATGAGGACGGCCGCGATGCCGACCTGGAAGACGTGGCGGATCCAGTCGATACCGCCGGTGTCGCGCACCCCGAACGCGGTGGCGAGTGCGTTTCCGGCGACGGCGCCGACGATACCCATGAGGACCGTCAGCCACAGGGGGATGGGCTGACGTCCGGGAACTACGAGCTTGGCCAGCAGGCCGATGATGAGCCCAGCGATGATCGCCCACAGGAACGACACGACAACTCCTTCCGTTCGTTGCCCTTTTCGGGCACGACTCCGTGTTCCCGCCGAAAGCCGCCATAAGCCTTGTCCGTCACACGGCTCTGCACGCCGGTCAAGGGCTGCGACGCGAGGAGCCGCGGTCCGATCGTTTCGGCCACGGGAGTGAAGTGCTGAAACACCGTGAGGTCCCGGGTGCGGGGGCGTGGCAGGTATCCGTGCTGGGCGGCGAGCCGGCGGAGTGCTGGACGGAGCCGGTGGACACCCGGCCTCGGAACGACACCGGCCTCAGAACGACAAAGGACTGGAGAACCCATGGGACACGGTGGAAACGTCATCCAGGAACTGACGGCGGATCACCGCGAGGTGGACGACCTCTTCGCGCGGATCGAAGCACTGCCCGGGGCCGACGAGCAGCGGCGCGCACTGGCGGACCGGCTCACCATGGAGCTGATCCGGCACTCGGTGGCCGAGGAGGAGTACCTGTACCCGGCGGTGCGCCGGTACGTCGACGGGGGAGACGACCTCGCCGACAAGGAGATCGCCGACCACGCCGAAGTCGAGCGCATGCTCAAGGAACTCGAGGACTGCCAACCCGGGGACGGGCGTTTCGACACGCTGATCCTGCGGTTGAAGAACTCCGTCACGGCACACGTCAGCGACGAGGAGAACCGGCTCTTCCCCATGCTGGCCGACGTCTGCTCCGCCGATGCCCTGGAGAAGCTCGGTGAGAAGGTCCGCTCGGCCAAGGAGCACGCTCCGACCCGTCCGCACCCGTCCGCGCCGGACACCCCGCCCGCGAACAAACTCCTCGCGCCCGGTGCCGGCATGGTCGACCGCCTGCGCGACATGCTCACCGGACGAGGAAAGCAGGACTGACAGGAGCGGCTCGGACGGACAGGGCCCGGGGCCGCACTGGGAGGCGGGATGTCAGGACGGTGGTACCGCACCGGCACGGTGGCGGTGGTGATGGCCCTCGGCCTGACCGGCGCCTGCGGAACGCCGTCGGAGCGGCGGAGCAGCAACTGCGCCGGCTGCAAGCCCCCGTCAGCTGGGTGGAGTACCTGTCGGCCGCGGACTTCTGGAGCCGCACCCTGCAGAACTGGCAGTCCGAACTGCTGGCCGTCGCCTCCATGACCGTCCTCTCCATCTACCTGAGGCAGCGCGGATCACCGGAGTCCAAGCCCGTCGGCGCGTCCGACTCCGCCACCGGCGTGGAGGGCTGAGCACTTCGGTGGAGGCGGCGAGCCCGGTGTGCGGGGGAGTGGGCGGGTACCGACACGACAGAGCTTGAATGGCTGGAGGTCGGGATGCGTCTTTTCCACAGCCGCCCCACCGACCGCGGGTACCGCCGCCTGCGCCACGGACGCGGCTTCCGCTACCTGGACACCCACGGGGAACCGCTGCGCGATCTCGGGGAGCTGGCCCGGATCCGGGCACTGGTCATACCGCCCGCTTGGCGGGACGTGTGGATCTGCACCCGGGCCAACGGGCATCTGCAGGCCGTCGGCACCGATGCCGCCGGGCGCCGCCAGTACCTGTACCATCCGCAGTTCCGCGCCGAACAAGAGCAGGCCAAGCACGAGCACGTGCTCGACGTCGCCGAGACCCTGCCCGCGGTGCGCGAGGCCGTCGAAGGGCACCTGAGCGACCGGGGCTTGACCCGGCAGCGGGTCCTGGCGACGGCCGTGCGCCTGCTCGACCTCGGCTTCTTCCGCATCGGCAGCGACCGCTACACCGAACAGAACAACAGCTACGGCCTCACCACGCTGCTGCGCGAGCACTCCCGCTGCCGCGCCGGCGCGGTCCTGTTCACCTACACCGGCAAGCACGGCAAGGAGATCATCCAGACCATCGCGGACCCTGCCGCCTGCCGCAGCCTCACCGCGTTGCTGCGGCGCCGGGGCGGCGGTGACCGGCTCCTGGCCTACTGGGAGGGTCGCGCCTGGCACGACGTGACCGGCGACGACGTCAACGCGTACCTCAGGGAACTCGCCGGCCTGGAGATCACCGCCAAGGACTTCCGTACCTGGCACGCCACCGTCATGGCGGCCGTGGCACTGGCCGTCTCACAACCCGCGGCACGCAGCGAGACCGCCTGGCGCCGTGCCATCGCCCGGGCGGCGCGCGAGGTCGCCGGGTACCTCGGCAACACGCCCGCGGTCTGCCGCGCCTCCTACATCAACCCGCGGGTGATCGAGTTGTACGAGGAGGGCGTGACGGTCGCCCCCGCGCTGTCTCATCTCGGCGACGAGGGCCCGTACGGCATCCCCGCCACGCACGGACCCGTCGAACGGGCGGTGCTGCGCATGCTCCGCAACGGAGACCCGTCCGGGGGAGAGTGAGTGAGAGGCTCTACCTCTTCTCGGTCACGTCGGCCAGGGGCCGTCGCGCGGCGACACCGGTGCCGGAGGCCGCCTCGGCCGAGGGCGAGCCGCTCGGTACCCGCACGTCGCGTACGGCGAAGCCGCTGCGCACCCGCGCCGGGATGCGCCGCAGCGAGATGCGCAGGTCCTGGTCGGGGACGGTGTGGTCGAGGCCGGCCAGGCGGACCGCGAGGGCTTCGAGCAGCCCGATGGTCAGGCCCTCGCCGGGGCAGCGGTGGCCGGCGCGCGGTTCGGCACCACCCTGCGGGACGAGTTCGTCCCGCTCGACCGCATGGTCGAGGAACCGCTCGGGGCGGAAGGCGTACGGGTCGCCCCACAGCTCCTCGTCGTGGTTCTGCCCGAAGACGTCGAGCAGCACCATCGCGCCGGCCGGGACCGAGGCGTCCCGCCAGGACAGGTCCCGCGCGGCGAGGCCGCCGAGGAAAGGCGCGAACGGGTAGAAGCGGCGTACCTCGTGCACGAACGCGGCGGTGTAGGCGGTGTCGCCGCCGCGCAGGCGGTCGCGCTGGTCCGGCCGCAGATGCAGATGCAGCGCGTGCGCCGTATAGGCGACGAACCAGCAGACGGCGACGGTGGGCCGGATGACGTTCAGGAGTTCGACGGCCGCCGTGTGCGGGTGCAGCAGCTCGCCGGTGGCCTCCCGGTGTCGGCACACAGCCGCGAGCACCGATCCGTCGGGGGCGGCGGCCTCGCCCGAGCGGACCTCCTCGACCAGCCGGGTGAAGCGCTCCTCCTGCCGGTTGCGGGCGCGCCGGGCCCGCCAGTGCCGGGGCCCGGCGGTGGCGAAACCGTCCACCATGGCGACCAGGTCGCGGGCGAGATGCTCCGCCTCCCCGGCGTCCTCGTCGAGCGGGACGCCGGCCCAGCGGCACACGCCACGGGTCAGCACCACACTCGACGCGTCGAACAGCACGACCTGTTCGGCCCTGCTCCACTCCCGCACCGCGTCGTCCCACACGGGGAGGACGTGTTCGACGAGACCGGCGATCCGGTCGGCCTGCAGCAACGGCAGGAAGAACTCCTTGCGGGCGCGGTGGGCGCCGCCGTCGAGCGTGTGGACGGCGTCGTGGCCGAACAACGTGCTCAGCACCGGCCCGGGGAGGGCGCCGCCGCGGTGCACGTTGTGCTCGTCGTAGAAGAACCGCACCGCCTCCGGTCCCCGCACGGCGAGCGCGGGCTTGCCCATCACTCGGGTACTCGCCACGCCGTCGGGGCGCTCGCGCAGCAAACCGGGCAACCAGGAGTAACCCTGCACGAGAGCCGGCAGAGAACGATCGATCAGGGGTGAACTCCATGCGTCCATGGCCACTGGGTGCCCACGCTCGGGGCCCGGACACGTCCGGCCCGGCGACCGCCGCCGAGCCGGGAGGGCATCTGCGGCCCGGTACCGCACGGTCAGGGGTGTCGGACCCCGCCGGCTCCGTCGCGAGACGGTACACGGTCACCAGCTCGTGCAGCACGAGTTAGGTGCCGTTCAGACCGGGAAGTCGCAGGTCATGGGAGTGCTGACGGATCTTCATGAGGGTGATCACCGGCTGACACGGTGGGTGGCGTCGTGGCGGTCGGACTGTGCCCGGCGGGTCCTGCCGGCGGTGGAGGAGACCGCCGAGCACACCAAGCTGTGGTGGGGCGCGGCCGTGGCTCTGTCCGCCGCCGGGTGGAGGGGACGCAGGGCCGCGATCGCCGGCCTTTCGAGCATGGCCGTGGCCGAACTTGCCTCGAACTGTGTCCTCAAGCACGTGTGGAATCGGCGTCGGCCGCCGAAGGAGTGGATCTCGCACGAGGAGGTCGACGACCGTCCCGACTCGCCGTCCTTCCCCTCCGGCCACACCGCCGCGGGGGTGGCGTTCAGCGTCGCGGTGGCGTCGGTGTGGCCCTGGGCGGGCGCGGTGTGTGCGGTGCCCGCCGTCGCGGTGGCCGCCGAACGCGTGCACACGGGAGCGCACTACCCGTCCGACGTCGCCGTCGGCGCAGCGGTCGGAGTGACCGCAGCCGCCTTGGTCGGCAGGGCTCCCCGCCTCGCCCTGCGCCTGCTGCGCTGACCTAGGGCCTGTCGAGGCACAGCGGTCAGGTGTGGGAGAGGGCGAAGGAGACGAGGAAGCCGCTGACGGTGATCAGTCCGATGGCCAGATGGGCGTCGTCGAACGCTTCGGGGATCGCCGTGTCGGCGATCATGGCGAGGATCGCCCCGGCCGCCACCGCGGTCATCGCGGCGATCACGGTGGGGGAGAAGGAACCGACCACCGTGTAACCGAGGACGGCCGACACCGTGCCGGCCGCGGCGATCGCCGCCCAGACGCCGAAGACGTACCCCTTGGTGCGGCCGGCCTTCTTCATCCCCGCCGAACTGGACAGCCCCTCGGGAACGTTGCTGATGAACACCGCGGCCACGGTCACGAGGCTGACCCTGCCGCCGTCGAGCAGGCTGACGCCGATCACCGCGGATTCCGGTACACCGTCGAGCAGGGCGCCGAGCGCGAGCGCCGTCCCGGACCCGCCCTGCTCGGCCTCCGAGGGCTGCGCCCGCGCCCGCTCGTGACCGGAGCGCTTGCGGTGGCGCGCGCCCCGGCGCGCCAGCCACACGTTGCCCCCGGTGTAGGCCAGGGCGCCGATGAGGGTGCCGACGGCCGCCGGAGCGAGCCCCGCCTGCTCGTACGCCTCCCCGACCAGTTCGAAGGACACCGCCGAGATCAGCACCCCGGCCCCGAAGGCCATCACGGTCGCGATCACCTTCTGCGGCACCCGCAGCCCGTACCCGAGCGCGGCGCCGACCAGCAGCGCCGAGCCCGCCAACAGCCCCCACAATCCAGCCTGTACGGCTTCAGCCATGCCGCCCCGTCTACCCGCCGAGGACGACGACCCACCTGGCTGCGCCCGCAAGTCCGGGCAGCGGTCTCCTCCCCTGCCGGCGCGCCGCAGCGGTCAGTACTGCTCGGTCTCCACGAACCCCGGGTCCCCGTCGTTGGGCGCGCCGAGGACGTCGGCGGAGGTCGGATCGAATCCGGGCGGGCTGTCCTTGAGGTTCAGGCCCATGCCGGCGAGCTTCTCCTTGACCTCGTCGATGGACTTCGCGCCGAAGTTGCGGATGTCCAGCAGGTCGGCCTCGGAGCGGGCGACGAGTTCACCCACGGAGTGCACACCCTCGCGCTTGAGGCAGTTGTACGACCGGACGGTGAGGTCGAGATCCTCGATCGGCAGGACCAGGTCGGCGGCAAGGGCGGCGTCCGTCGGGGACGGGCCCATGTCGATGCCCTCGGCGTCGATGTTGAGCTCGCGGGCCAGACCGAACAGCTCGACCAGGGTCTTGCCGGCCGACGCCATGGCGTCACGCGGACGCATGGCCTGCTTGGTCTCGACGTCGACGATCAGCTTGTCGAAGTCGGTGCGCTGCTCGACACGCGTGGCCTCGACCTTGTACGTGACCTTGAGCACCGGCGAGTAGATCGAGTCGACCGGGATCCGGCCGATCTCCTGGCCGACCTGCTTGTTCTGCACGGCGGAGACGTAACCGCGGCCGCGCTCGACCGTCAGCTCCATCTCCAGCTTGCCCTTGCCGTTGAGCGTGGCGAGGACGAGGTCGGGGTTGTGCACCTCGACACCGGCCGGCGGCGCGATGTCGGCGGCGGTGACCAGACCCGGGCCCTGCTTGCGCAGGTACATCACGACCGGCTCGTCGTGCTCCGAGGAGACGACCAGCTGCTTGATGTTGAGGATCAGGTCGGTGACGTCCTCCTTGACGCCCGGCACGGTGGTGAACTCGTGCAGGACACCGTCGATGCGGACGGACGTGACCGCCGCACCCGGGATCGAGGACAGGAGCGTGCGGCGCAGGGAGTTGCCGAGGGTGTAACCGAAGCCCGGCTCCAGCGGCTCGATCACGAACCGGGAGCGGAACTCGTCGACGACCTCTTCGGTCAGGGACGGACGCTGAGCGATCAGCACGGGGTGTGGCCTCCAGGGGGGTTCGGCGCCCGCTATGTGACGCCGTTGACACCAAGAAGGGTACGGGTGCGACCGGCGATGCCGTCTCCGCAGCCACGGCCTCCGTCTCCTGCCAGGGAGGACACGACTCGTTCACCGTGTGGAGTTCCGGCTGCCGATCGGGGAGATTCCGGAAGCGTTCAGGCGAGTCGCGGCGAGCCACGAGGATCCCACCACGCTCGATGCCGCGAGAGGGACGAGAGCCGTTAGGTTGGGACCGGCCATGTGAGATCCCGTGAGAGATGAGAGGGTCTGACGGGTGAGCGAGACACACCGAACACCCTGCAATACCGCTTTGACGGGCCGGAAGAGGCCCCAGTCCTGATCCTGGGTCCCTCACTGGGTACCACATGGCACATGTCGTAGAAACCGTCTCTG
The DNA here is from genome assembly GCF_040613735.1 of Streptomyces sp. NPDC006235. Taxonomy (NCBI): domain Bacteria; kingdom Bacillati; phylum Actinomycetota; class Actinomycetes; order Kitasatosporales; family Streptomycetaceae; genus Streptomyces; species Streptomyces sp. NPDC006235. The sequence goes on along the minus strand of NZ_JBEXSR010000013.1, from coordinate 154,028 downwards.
GGCGTCCAGCTGGTCCAGGGTGAACTCGTCCAGGCGCAGCAGCTTCGCCAGGTGCAGAGCGTCGCGTGCATCGGTTTTACCCGCTCACCGGCCGGACGCTGCAGCCTCGAGGGCGCGAGCACCTCGAAGCGTATCCCCGCCACCGAAAGCGCCCGGGCCAGGTCGGACCCGGTCGGCCCGGCTTCCTAGGCCACCGCGGCCGGACCGCCGGGCAGGCAATTGATCCATCCGAGGACGTCACCATGCTGCGGCGTGAGCCGACAGCGGATCAACTCACCCGCCACTGTGTCGATTGCGCACGCCACCACGCTGCGGGCGTGCACATCCAACATGGAGGCACTGCCGGCCAGGCTGCGCCCGGCTGGCAACCCACGACACCTTGCGAGCGAGGCCCGGGCTCACGACCGGCACCTACATACCGTCTAGCTGAGCTGCTCCGGCACTGGCGCAATCGGTCGCGATCAGACCTCGTTCGGGTGAAGCGGCGCTGCGTGTTCTGGGACAGCGGCTGCAACTGGTGATCCTCAGGTACGTCGGCCGGTGGCATCGAGAGGACTGGGGACTGCTCATGAGTCCGGATGTGCGTGTTGGCGCAGGGGCGGATACAGCCGATTCGCGAGGCCGCAGGCTGACGATCGCCGGCGGGCTTATGGTCGGGGGTTTCCTTCTCAATGTGATCATGACCGCTGGCTTTCATCCGTCGGGGGAGGAAGACGACCATCCGGCGATCTTCACCAAGTACGCGGACAGCGACCCCTGGATCGCTGTTCATCTCCTCCAGTTCATCGGCGTACTGGTGACGTTGAGCGGCCTGCTCGTGCTCTACCGCGCCCTGCGCGGTGCCGATGGGCCTTCCCTGGTAGCGCAGCTGGGGGCAGCAGCAGCTGTTGCGACTGCCGCGATCTGGGCTGTTCTGCAGGGGCTGGACGGCGTGGGCCTGAAGCAGGCCGTCGACTCATGGGTCAGCGCCTCGGGCAGTGAGAAAGCGATCCGTTTCGCCAACGCCGAGACCGTGCGCTGGCTGGAATGGGGGTTCCAGAGTTACTTCCGTATCCTGCTGGGGCTGACCCTCGCGCTCTTCGGGGCTGCGATTCTCGTTGGTCGCCGGGTGCCTGGTTGGCTGGGCTGGACGGCCCTTGTCGCAGGCGTGTGCTCTGTGATCTTCGGCGTCGATGTGGGCTACAGCGGCCTGGCCAGTGGGGTTCAGGACGTCCTTGGTATCGCCGTTTTCGTTTTTGTCCTGGTCTTCGCCATTGGAGTGCTCGTCACGGGAGTGCGCGAGCGCGGTCGGCGCCACAGCTGAACGAAGGCAGGCGCGCTAGCGGTCGCAGTGCCTTATCCATCGATGAATCGGTGCCCCGTCGGTTCTGCGAATGACCGGGGGCGAGCGACTGGGTCTCTTCCCTGGCTTGAAGCGAGAACGTCATGACGGCGAGCGAGGGCTGCGGGGGGCCCGATTCACCTTGGACCGAAACCGGACCCTGATGTGGATGAGCTCCCGGGTGCTTGCCGCCGGAACTGGTCGGTGTGGCCGCCGGCATCGTCACACCACCTACCAGGCGGAGTCCGCGCTGAAGCCGAACGGATAACCCGCGGTCGGAGATCGGTGCCCCAGCGATGGGCTTGGGAGCCGTCGACGCGACACAGCCGTCGCCGCGCACGACACTGCCAAGTAGGGACGTATCCCAGGAGATGCCATGAACACCGCAACGAAGATCACCACGTTCGCGGCTTCCTTTGCTGTCGTCTTCGGCGCCGCTTACGCCCTGGGCGCCGTCATCGGGCCGGTCGCGGCTGAGGTCGACCCTGCTGGCCACCCCACGCACAAGCCGTCCGAAGGACATGCGCACGGTCACCAGGCAGGCGCCCATGAAGGCCCTCCAGCCGGTGGGCTTCAGACATCCGACGGCGGCTACACCCTCGACCTGAAGACCCCGCGCCTGGACGTGGACCGACGCGTTGAGCTGCGTTTCGCCATCCGAGACAGCGACGGCCGGCCTCTCACTGAATACCGCACAGTGCACGACAAGGAGCTGCACCTCATCGTCGCCTCCCGTGACCTGTCCACCTATCTGCACCTGCACCCCACCCACACTGCGGACGGCACGTGGAGCACGCCGGTCACGCTGCCCGAGGCAGGCGACTACCGGGCCATTGCCGACTTCACCCCGGCTGCCGAGGCCAGCAAGAACCTCACCCTCGGCGCCGACCTCGAGGCCTCCGGCACCTACCGGCCCAAGGCCCTGCCCGCATCGTCCCGGACCGCCGAAGTCGGCGGCTACACCGTCACACTCGACGGCCGGCTGCGCCCCGGCTCTGCCCAGGAGCTGACGCTGACGGTCTCCAAGCAGGGCCGTGCCGTCACCGACGTGCAGCCCTATCTCGGCGCCTACGGCCACCTCGTGGCGCTGCGCTCCGGCGACCTGGCCTATCTGCACGTCCACCCCCACGGCGCACCCGGCGACGGCACCACCAGGCCGGGCCCGGACATCTCCTTCACCGCGACCGCCCCCAGCGCCGGTGCGTACCGACTCTTCCTGGACTTCCAACACGAGGGCACCGTGCGCACCGCGGCCTTCACCGTCCACGCCGCAGAGAGCGGCGAGGAACCGACTGCGGCCGCGGGCGAGACGGAAAGCGGCGATCACCAGCACTGACCCACGGTCACCATGATCATGTCGCGTGGTGCCGACTCGCAGCACGCATTGTCGTCGGCGGGATGCCGAGGGCACGCCCGTGTCCGCGGTCCATGAGGTGATCACGGACGACACGTGTCCGCACTGCCGTTACTGCCCGGCTTCGTCGCAGGCGTCATGCTCTTCGCGGCCGCCCGGACGCGGGTGTTTCGCCGCGGACGCTGGAGTACCTGCTGAGCACGTTTCCCGGCAGCCGCCGGACAGGTCACTTTGGCCGACGCCGGGGCAGGACAAGGCGGCCCCGCCCCGGCTACGCAGCCGATGAAGAAAACTCAGTCCCTGTAGGCCACGAGGGCCATCATCCCGACCTCGCCGTGGTAGGCGTTGTGGCAGTGCAGCATCCACTGGCCGGGGTTGTCCGCGTCGAAGGCGACGGACACCGTTTTCTTGGGCAGCACGATCGTGGTGTCCTTGCGCGGACCGGTGCTGCCGAGTTGGTAGGTGTGGCCGTGCAGGTGCATGGGGTGCCACATGTCGGTGGTGTTGACGAAGTCGAGGTGGACGCGCTGGCCCTCCTCGACCAGGAGCGGGTTCGCGGTCGGGTCGTCCATGTCGTACCGCTTGCCGTTGATGGCCCAGTTGTACTTGTCCATGCCACCGGTCAGTTCGATGCGGTGGACTCGGTCGGCCTTCTTCGAGTCGAACCGCACGTCGTCGCTCGCGCGTAGCTGGGCGGCAGTCATGATCAGGCCGCCGAGTTCCTTCGGCCGTACGGTCGGCTTCGGTGCGCTGCCCGAGCCGGTGCGCACCAGGGCCATGCCGCTCGTGTTCTTGCCTTCGGCGAGGGCGACGAGCGGGAAGACGCCGTCGTCGAGGGTGACCAGGGCGTCGTACCGCTCTCCCATGCCGATCAGCAGCGCATCGACCTGCTGATGCTCGACGGGGAAGCCGTCGGTGTGGGTGATGGTCAGCTTGTGGCCACCGAGGGCAACCCGGTAGGCGGTGTCGCCGCCCGCGTTGATGATGCGCAGGCGCACGCGCCTGCCCGGCTTGCCGGTGTAGACGGCCGGGTCTGTCGGAACCCGTCCGTTGACCAGGTGGTACGGGTACTTCACGTCTCCGGCGTCGCCGCCGAGCAGGTCGCTCTCGGCGCCCATGAGCATGAACTTCATCGACATGTCGTCGCCGGAGGAGGCAGACGCGGACGGCGAGGCACTCGTGCCGGCCATGTCTCCCATACCGTGCATGTCGTGGCCGGACGAGTCGGAGGAACTGTCGGAACCACTCATGTCCATGCCGCCCATGCCCTGCCGGAGTTCGGCGAACGCCTCGTCGGGCGTGCCGGTCACCCCGTCCAGCCAGTCGTCGAGGACAACGACCCACTCGTCGTCGTACGACAGCGGCTCCTTGGGGTCCTCGACGATCAGCGGGGCATACAGGCCGCGGTCGAGCTGGACGCCGACATGCGGGTGGAAGAAGTGCGTGCCGGGCGCGTCGGCAATGAACCGGTAGAGGAAGCTGGCTCCTGCCCGCACCGCAGTCTGGGTGACCGGCGGCACGCCGTCCATGTCGCTGCGCAGCGCGAGGCCGTGCCAGTGGATGGAGGTCGGGGTGTTGTCCGGCAGCTGGTTGGTCAGTTCGGCGGCGAGGGTGTCGCCGGCAGAGATCCGGATCTCCTTGCCGGGGACCTGGCCGCTGAAGGCCCAGGACTTGGCCATGGTGCCGCTGCCCAGATCGAGCATGGCGGGCGCGGCGGTCAGGTTGAGGCGGTGGGTCTTGCCGGTGCCGCCCCGCTTCTTCTCTGTACGAGCGACCTGGGAACCAGAAGGGCTGACCAGGGAGGGGCTGCTGGAGCTGTTGCTGCTGCAGGCGGCGAGTACGCCGGTACCTGCGGCGCCCAGTCCGGCGAGCAGGACGGAGCGACGGTTGAGGCTGTTCACGAGACGGTCCTCTTCTCAGTGCACGTTATGTTCGGGCGGTGTCCGGGCACGGCTCGCGTCGAGCGGACGCGGGAAGCCGTTGGGCACGGCCTAAATGCGCAGCTGGGAGAGGACGGACAGGTCTGGTGGCGCACGACTCACGGACCGTGCGATGTCCACGCCTGCCACCGTGGCGTACTGGATGGGGACAGCCGGGATCGGCGACTCGGACGGCGCCGCGATCTGTACGGCGGTGACGTTCGCCGAGGAGCAGTGCTGCATGACCATCGACGAGCAGGCCATACCGTCCGGGCTGCCGGTCAGCGTGTTCTGCCCGGCCGAGTCCGCCGGGGTGTGCGGGGCGGACATCGGCGCCGCGTGGTGCATCGCGTGCTCTGCCATGCCGGTCGCCGTAGCCACTGGAGCGGCCCCGGCCGTGGCGGAGGCCGAGACGACCGGGATGTGGGACAGCTCATGGTGCACGAGCAGGGCGAGTACGGCGCACAGCGTGACGAACATGCCGCGTACCCAGCGGACGACTCCGCCGGGCGGCAACCACGGGAACTCCCGTACCGTCATCGCGTGCTCCGTACATCCCTGTGAGTGGGGGTCGCACTATACCCCGATAGGGTATCCAGTCGTGGTGAAGTCCGCATTGGGCGAAGGGCTCGTTGAGACGTGTTGAGGGTGTGGGGCGATCGGGCCCGCCGGGTCATACGCCTGGCCGCGGCTGTGGTGCTCGCTGTGGCGGCGCTGCTGTTGGGTGCGCCCGGGGCACAGGCGCATGCCGTGCTGCTGTTCGCCGCGCCGGCCATCGAGGGCGCGGTGGCTACGGCCCCGAAGGAGATCTCTTTGGTCTTCGACGAGCCCGTGCAGCCGTCGGGGGCGAAGTGGCTGACGGTCAAGGCGGGGGACGGGCGGTCTGTTTCGCTCGGCAGGGCGGAGCGCGGCGCGGGCGGCAAGCAGCTGACGGCGCCGGTCCGTACGAGCATGAGGGCCGGCGTGTACGCGGTGACGTGGCAGGCCGTCGCTGCGGATGGTGACGTGATGAGCGGCGGCTACCGCTTCGCCGTCGGTTCCGCGGTCGCCGGCCTGACCGGCACGTCAGGCGCAGCCGGGCAGCAGCAGACCAGCGGGGCGACCGCGACCGCGGTACTGCGCTGGGTGCTGTTCGGCTCCTTCGCCCTGGCCGTGGGTGGGCTGGTGGGCGAACGGCTGGTGGCACGGCGCCGCGAGCCGGAGAACGGGGCCGCGCCCCGCTCGTGGACGCTGCCAGGCACGCTCGCCGGGAGCGTGGCCGCCCTGGGGCTCGCAGTCTTGATCGCGGGCGGCGGAAGCCTGGGGGAGGGGCTGACCTCGCCGTCCTGGTCGGCGTTGTTCGAGGGACGCCCCGGTGTGCTGGCGGTCGTCGAAGTCGCCGCGTGGGCTGGGGCGTTGGTTACCCTGCGGGCCGGGCGGCGGCGCGCTGCCCTCGTGTCGCTGGCCGCGGGGCTGGTCGTGGAGGGGTTGAGGGCTCACCCGGCCGGCGAGTCCGCCGTGTGGGGGCCGGTCCTCACCGGCGTCCACCTGACCGCTGCCGCGGTGTGGATCGGCGCGCTCGTACAGGTCATACGGACCGGCGCCGCCTGGCACTGGAACCAAGCCGCCCGGCGGCTGCTCGCTGATTACGCCCGCCTCGCCCTCGCCCTGGTCGTCGCCGTCCTGGTTACCGGCACGCTGTCCGGGCTGCTGCTGGTCTCTCCCACGGAACTGTTCGACACGGACTTCGGCCGCGTCCTCGCCGTCAAGCTCGCCCTCGTCGCCTCCGTGTGCGCCCTCGCCCTGTACGCCCGGCTCCGGATGGCCGAACGGGCACCCCGCCTGGCCATCCGCGTCGAAGTCTCGGCACTGGCCGCCGTACTGGGCGTCACCGCTTTGCTCAGCGTCACCCAGCCGCCCAGGGACGCGAACGCGGCGCTGCCGTTCGCGCCGCCACCGAGCGGAAACGCGATCACCGTGGGCGGACGCGCCGATGAGATCGGAATCGCGGCGACCGCGAGCGCCGGGCAGGTCGTGCTCCGGCTGACCGCGCCGGACACCGACCTCGAACGCGGCCCTTCAACGTCGTACAAAGCCGCCCTCAACATCACCTACCCCAGCGGTCACACCCGGACGGTGAAGTCGAGGGCGTGTGGGAACGGCTGCTTCGTCGCGCCAGTGACCTGGCGGACGGGCCTCAACCTCCTGACCGTACGCGCGGAAGCCGAGGGCTGGCGGGGCGGCCAGGACACGCTGCGCGTGATGTGGCCCCTGCAGCCGGACGCAGACCAGCTCACCCGCACCGTCAAGGCCATGAACAAGGTCGGCCGCTTCACGCTGCACGAACTGGTGGCCAGCGACGCCGACCGGCTGCGCACCGAGCCCACCACTCTCACCACCGACGGCAAGACGTTCATCGCCTCCGAGCCCTACGCCCAGGGCACCGCACCCCAGAGCGCACGGTTCACGGACGCCGACGGCAATACGGTCCTCGCCCTTGGCTTCCCCGGCGAGCGTCTCGCGCTGGAGCTGACCCTGGACGACCATGCCCGAGTCGTCCGCGAGACCCTCGTCGCCCCCAACCACCTGATCCAGCGCACCTTCCGCTACCCCGAGCGCGGCAACGGGTAGGAGGGGACGAGATGGCCGTGCCGCACGGGGCACGCGCAGCGCCCGCAGTCCGCCGGAGGCGTCAGTGCACGTGCGGGCCGCCAGTCATCTGGGGCTTCCCGCGCGGTACGAGGCCCAGGGCCAAGGCCGCGCTCGCCGCAGCCGTAAGGCCGCAGACGGTGAAGGCGTCCGTGAAACCGCCGACGGAGCCGCGCTCAATACCCGCGGCGGCGATCGTGGAGACGACCGCAACGCCGATCGAACCGCCGACCTCGTGGAAGGTGTTGACCACTCCGGACGCGAGGCCGGCCTCATGGTGGTCCACCATGCCCAGCGCGGTGGTGGTGGCGGTGACGAAGACCGCGCCGAGGCCGAGGGAGGCGACGGCAAGACCGGGCAGCAGGCCGGCGTACACGCTGGCGTCGGTGGAGAGCCGGGTCAGCGGCACGGTTCCGGCAGCGGCGATCACCATGCCGCCCACGGCGACAGCGCGGCTGCCGATCCGCCCGACGAGGCGGGAGGCGAGATGGGCGCCGAGACCGGTCGCCACGGCCGACGGGAGGAACAGCAGACCCGTCCTCAGCGGGCTGAACCCCCGCACGCGCTGCAGATAGACGGAACCGAGGAAGAAGAACGCGATCAGCAGCGCGGTGGCGATGAGCATCAGGAACGCGCCCGCGAGGACGGGTCGGCGGGTGAACATCCGCAGGTCCATCAGCGGGGCCCCGCTGGCGCGTTCGACCGCGGTGAACACGGCGTACAGGACCAGCGCGGCAGCCAGTGGCAGCAGTGTGGCGGCCGCTCCCCAACCGGTGTCGCCCGCTTTCACCAGGCCGTAGATGAGCGAGCCGGTGCCCGCGGTGACCAGGAGCGCACCGGGCACGTCGAGCCGGGCCGGCCGCGGGGCGCGGGCGGGGACGAGCGCGGGCAGGGCGGCCAGGACGGCGAGGCCGATCGGCACGTTGACGTAGAAGACCCACTGCCAGCCCGGACCGTCGGTCAGCGCGCCGCCGATGAGCACTCCGGCGGCCGCGCCGGTGCCGCCGATCGCGGCCCACACGCCGAGCGCCTTGTTGCGTTCGGTGCCGTGGAAGGTGGTGGTGACGATGGAGAGCGCGGCGGGGGAGAGCAGGGCGGCGCCGATGCCCTGCGCCACCCGGCCGCCGAGCAGCATGGGCGCGTTCTCGGCGAGTCCGGTGACCAGCGATGCGGCGGTGAAGACCGCGAGCCCGGCCAGGAGTGTGCGGCGGGCGCCGAGGGCGTCGGCGAGGCGGCCGCCGAGCAGCATGAGACCGCCGAAGCACAGGGTGTACGCGGTGACGGCCCAGGTCAGCGTCGCCCGGTCGAGGGCAAGGTCGGCGGCCATGTCGGGCAGGGCGACGTTCACGACCGTGACGTCGAGGATCAGCATGAACTGCGCGACGCAGATGAGGGCGAGTGCCGCCCAGCGGCGCGGATCGGCTTGCGCCCGGGGGTGTTCCGGCGCGTGGTGCGCGCCGGTGGCGGAATGGGTCATGACGAGTCCTTGTCGCGAGGGGTGGAGGCGGTTCGGGAAGGGGCGAAGACGAGGGCGACGACGATTCCGAGGGCGGTGACGCCGACCCCGGTGGCCATCGCCGGGCCCAGGCCGTCGGCGAACGCCCGGCGGGCGGCGTCGGCGAAGGCGGACCCTGCGTCACCGGGCAGGTGCCGGGCGACCGCGAGCGCCGTGCCGAGGGACTCCTGGGCGGAGGCGATCGCGTCGGGCGGCACGGCATGGCTGTGCGGAGCTGCGGCGAGTTCGCTGCGGTAGCGGCCGGAGAGCAGGCTGCCGCTGACCGCGACGCCGGCCGCCGCGCCGAGCTGGAGCGCGGCGGTGTTGGTGGCCGAGCCGACGCCGAGATCCGCTTCCGGCAGGGAACCGACGATCGCGTCGCTGGTGGAGGTGATGACGAACCCGGCCCCCGCGCCGAGCAGCAGCATCGCCACCAGCACCCGCCCGTATCCGTCACCCGCCCCGGTGGTGGCGAGAACGGCGGCCGAGGCAAGCAGCAGCGCGAGCCCGGCCGACGACACCGTCCGCAGCCCGATACGCGGCACCAGTACGCCCGCCAGCGGCCCGGCGACCAGCAGGGCGAGCGCTGCCGGGCCGAGCCGCAGCCCGGTCTGCCCGGCGCTGTAGCCGAGGACGAACTGCAGGTACTGCACGACGACGAAGAGCGTGCCGATGAGTGCGAACGCGCCCGCCAGGATCAGCGCATCACCGATTGCCAGGGCCCTGTGCCGGAAGATCCGCAGTGGCAGCATCGGGGCGGTGCTCCTGCGCTGCCAGGCGATGAACGCGGCGAGCAGCAGCCCGCCCGCTGCGAAGGCGGACAGCACGGCAGGACTGGTCCAGCCGCGGTCGGGTCCCTCGATCACCGCCCACAGCACGCTCGCGACGGTCACCACCGACAGCAGGGCGCCGGCCCAGTCCAGCCGCCGGGATTGCCGCGCCCGCGAGTTCGGGACGAGGAAGGCCGCCGCGGCCAGGCCGGCGATCCCGATGGGCAGGTTGATCAGGAAGACCGAGCCCCACCAGAAGTCGCTGAGCAGCCAGCCGCCGACCATCGGCCCGATCACGGTGCCGACGCCTACCGCCGCCGACCAGATTCCGATGGCCTTGGTGCGCTCGGCGCCGCGCGGGAAGACGTGCCCGATGATCGCGAGCGTGGCTGGCATGATCAGTGCCTCACCGACGCCCATCGCTCCGCGCGCCACGATCAGCGCTGTCACCGAGTCCGCGTACGCGGCGGCGACGGAGGCGGCGGTGAACAGGGCCAGGCCGGTCAGGAACACCCACTTGCGGCCCAGCCGGTCGGCAAGGCTCCCGCAGAACAGCACCAGGCTGCCGGACATCAGCAGATAGCTGTCGACGATCCATTGCAACTGGCTTGTGGATGCGCCTAGTTCGCTCACCAGGGTGGGCAGGGCGACGTTCAGCACGGTGGTGTCGAGGCCCACCAGCAGCAGGCTCACGCTGAGCACGGCGAGGGTGAGCCATCGCCTGCCGGTGCCGGGCGGGGCGCCGGAAGCCGGTGGGGTGGTGGCCAGATGCGCGGTGGAGGGCACGAGATCTTCTCCCGGGGCAGGGGCGGATGCAGCCTGCTTCCGCCCGCAACTGAACTGTACGGCTCAGTACATATGAACTCAACTGTTCAGTTCAGTCAATTGCTAGGATCGACTCATGAGCGTGGACAGCGTGAAGACACCCCCCAGCGGCCCCCGCGCCGAACAGAAGCGGCAGGCGATCGTCCGGGCAGCGCGCGAGCTGTTCCTCCGGGACGGTTTCGGTGTCGGCATGGATGCCATCGCCGCCGAGGCGGGCGTGTCCAAGGTGACCGTCTACAACCACTTCGGCAGCAAGGAAGCGCTGTTCACCGCGGTCATCACGAGTGCACTCGACGAACCCCTCGGCCACGCCTCATCGGCCGCACTCGAAGGGCTGGCTGAGGCCGACGACCTGCGCACGGCACTCATCGAAGCTGCCCGTGCCTGGGTCCATTCCGTCAGGACCAACGAGGACGTCATCGCCCTGCGCAACCTCGTCGCCGCCGAGCAGCACCGCTTCCCCGAGCTCGGCCGGGCCTGGCAGGGGCACGGCCCGGAGGGCCATCACCCGGCCGTCGCCGGCGCACTGCGCGCGCTCGCCGACCAGGGGCGGCTCGTGATCCCTGACCTGGAAGCCGCGATCATCCAGCTGTACGCGCTGCTGGTCTTCCCTCACATGGTCTTCAGCACCTACGGAACCCGCATCGACGACGACCTCACCGGCCGCCTCATCGTCAACGGTGTAGACATGTTCCTGGGGCACTACAGCCCGCGAGGGGTGGCGGACGCCGACATCTGAGGCGACGCGTCAGACCCGGGCGTCGGCCTGACCCTGGGCCGGTGTGCCCGTCGTCGCGGTGCCGGCCCGATGCTCCTGCTGCCGACGCCACCCGTACCGCGTCACGCCCCGGGGCTTGTACACCGACAGTCCCGTGGTCACCAGCAGGACGAGCACGGCGGCACCGGCATCGGCCACGAGCTGGATCCGCATCCCGTCCAGGCCGGTACCGGTCGCATCCGTCGCCGTGACCGCGTCCGCCATATGGCCGGCCACCTGCATGTGCAGCAGCAGAAGGAAGGTGGCGAGCACGGTCAGGGCCAGCTTCGCCAGCACCCAGTAGTGGCGGAACAGCCCCCACGTGGTGCCCAGGGACTGGACCAGCCCCGTCAGCAGCGACGCGAACGCCAGCGGGACGATCACATACCAGCCGGTGATCTCCATGGCTACATAGGCACCCTGTGCCCTGTGGGAATCCGGGGCGGCGGAGAGGCCGGCCACGGCGAGCGCCAGGAAGGCCGCGACCGAGCCGAGCCAGCCCACCGAGGCCGCGATGTGTGCGGTGAGCGCGAGTTTGCGCAGGCGGGGCGGCATCGCCATCAGTGACCGCTGCCCGCGTGCATGCCCGGGCCGAACCCGCTGCCGGTGAGGTGCAGCACGATAAACAGGACGATCAGACCTACCGCGACAGCACTGGACACCTTCACCCAGCGGGGAGTGGCGGGAGCGGGCCCCTGGTCGGGTGTCGTGCCGGTGCCCGGGTCGGACGGTGAGTCGGTCATGCCGGTGATGTCCTATCTCGTGCATGTCGGGTGCTGCTGAGGCGGCCAGATTTATCGATACAGGGCGTCTCTGTCAATCCATGCTGTATCGATGGTGCTGTCGCGTCTGCGTGCACGGGCCCCGGCATCCCGGAGCGCCGTGCCATGGGTAGGGTGATGCCGCCAAGAGTGACGATCAGCGCCTGCACAGGCGCCGGACAGGCTTGGGGGTCGGGTGAGCGGCGGTATGAAGGCGGGCGGCGTCGCCCTGCGACTCGTACTGCTCACCCTGCTGCTGCTCGGCGTCGGCGTACTGCACACCCTGAGCCACGCCGGGGCGCACGGCGGCGTATCGGCGTCCGACGCGGTGGCGCACTCCCCTCAGGTCCACGCCGCCCTCGCCGGCAATGTCGGCCTCCCGCAGAACCCGGACGCCTCAGCCGCGGCCCTGGAGCACGACGATGCGCAGCACCGTGCCCATACCGAGGGGACGCCTGCGTCCGACTGCCTCGCGCTGATCCCGAGCGGCTTGTGGCTGCTCCCGCCGTCGTGCACATCGACGTGGGCCGGTATGGCGGACCTCGCGGGCGGGGTCGACGCGGCACAGGATCCCGGCGGAGGTCCGGCGCGGGCGCGGCTGTCGGTGCTGCGGATCTAGGCCGACGGTGAACTGACGCGCGCACCCAACCGGTCGCGCCATGGTGTGCCGAGCGGTTTGCCCGGCGCTCTCTTCCCAGTCACCGTCCACGCTCCCACGGGCCGGCGCCACGCATCAGCGCACCGGCCTGCGCTGAAAGGCGTCCCTCCGTGTCCCAGCATCACCTCGCCGACCGCACCGCCAGGCCCGCGCCCCGACGGGCCCCGCAGTCCCACGAGCCGCACCCCGCGCCCACGCGACGCCCGCCGCTGCCGGCCGAGCCGGATGTGTCAGCGCGCCGCGCGGACCGGCGGCGAGGCCGCCGCCGCGCCCCCAAGCGCACACCCCTGCTCGGTGACTACCTCGGCTACGCGGCCACCTTCGTCGGGGCCGGACTGATCAGCGGCGCCATCGTCCACCACCCCCTGGACCCCGCCCGCTACACCCTCATCGCTGTCGCCGGCGCGGCGGTTTTCCTCTTCGCCACCGTCCTGAACGAGTTCGTGCTCAGCAAGCAGCGCCCCGGTGTAGCCAGGGTGCTGGGCATCGTGGCCGCCTCACTGGCGCTGTCGTTCGGCATCGGCATGCTCAGCGGCGGGCTGCAGCACTTCGAGGACTTTCCCGAACGTGCCGCGATGCTGATCCCCTTCGGGCTGGCCCTGTCCTTCATCGCGTACGTTCTGCGGTACCAGTCGGCGCGGTGGCGCAGCATCGTCGGCCCGGTGGGCGTGCTGGTCCTGGTGACCGCCGCCCTCGCCTTCGTCGGCCTGCGCGGTATCGCCGACGGCATGGCCGCCGAGTCGGGCGGTGGCGGACACAGCCACGGCGAGGAGAGGACCGGGGAGGCGGAAACGCCGGAGGAAGCCGGGACGGGGCATGGCGAGGAGTCCGGGGGCCGGACGCCGACGTCCGGTGCATCGCAGCCCAGCGTCCCGCCCGCGTCCGAGGAGGCCGGGCACGCGGACGACGGCCACGGCCACTGATCGTGCGCGAGGCCGGTCCGGTTTCCGGTGGCGTCAGCCCCCTGCCCCGACCCTGTTCAGGAACCGGCCGGGTGATGGCCGTGGGCGGAGTGGTGCCCCTGGTGGTGCGGCGGGTGCGTGGAGTCCTGTAGCGCAGGCCCGGTGGGGTCGGGCCGCAGCCCGGCCAGGGTGACTGTGACGAGTCGGTGGACGGCGGCCGTTGCCGGCAGGCCGCCGGCCGCGGTCAGGGCGTGAAGGCAGTAGCCGGCGAGCTCGTCGGGTGCGATGTCGTCCCGGACGTCGCCGGTTGGTACGGCCTCGGCCAGCAGGTCCTTGATCATGCCGTGGAGTCGCCGCTGGGCCTCGGTGACCTGCTGGTCGCGGTGCAGGAACGCCGCGAGGCCGCCGTCGTGGTGCCTGCGGGACTCGTGGGAGATGAGGGCGAACGCCCGCAGGACGGCCTCGAGCCGCTCACCGGCGCCCTCCGTCCGGTCCCGGACCTCGACCAGGTGGTCGAGGTGATGGCCGATCTGGCGCTCGTGCCAGGCGAGCAGGATCGACTCCACGTCCGGAAAGTACTTGTACAGCGTCGCGCGGCCGATCCCGGAGTCCTTGGCGATGCGCGACATCGTCACCGACGTCAGCCCGTGTTCGGCGACCAACGCCGCGGTGGTCTTCAGGACCGCGTCGCGTACGGCGGCGCGGTGCGCGTCGATCGTCTCGGTCCACAGCTTGGGCACGGCCCAAGCATACGGTCCGGCCATGCTTCGACATCATGGATTGACAGCGACAATGTGTCTCGATAAAGCTGGAGTCTCGCAGAGGCCAGGACGATCGCGCTCGACGGGAGGGGCGACCATGGCTGACCCAACTCGTCACCCCCGTGCCGGGGCAGACCCCGAAGACCTGTATGCCACCCGGCCGCCATGGGACATCGGCCGCCCCCAGCCGGCGTTCCTGGCCCTCGCCGAGGCCGGTGCCCTGCGGGGCCGGGTCCTGGACGCCGGCTGCGGAACCGGCGAGCACGCGATCATGGCGGCCGGGTTCGGTCTCGACGCCACCGGGGTGGACCTGGCCGCGAACGCCCTGCGCACGGCCGAGGACAAGGCGCGCACCCGAGGTCGTACGGTGCGCTTCCTCCGGCAAGACGCCCGGCAACTGGCCGAGCTCGGCGAGGTGTTCGACACCGTGCTCGACTGTGGGCTCTTCCACCTCTTCAACGGCGCCGACCGCGTCGCCTACGCCGATGCCCTGAGGTCCGTCGTGCCGCCGGGCGGCCGTTACTTCATGCTCGGCTTCAGCGACCGGCAGCCGGGTGAATGGGGGCGCGTGCACAAACTGACCCGGGCCGAGATCGAAGCCGCCTTCGCCGACGGATGGCGCGTCGACTCCATCGAACCCTCCACCATCGACATCACCGCCGACCCTGACGGCATCCGGGCGTGGCTGGTGGCTCTCACCCGCATCTGAAGGAACGCCATGCCGATCGCCGAAGCCCGTGTCGAGACCGAGCGCCCCAGCCGCTACCTCGTCCAGCTCTGCAAGCACTTCTCCAACAAGGGCCGCCACCTCGGCCACCGCCCACACGCTCACCAGGGCGGTGACGCGCAGGCGCTGCGCGACATGCGGTCCGTGGCGGAGCAGGCGCAGGTCGAATGGTCCGACACGGCCGGGGAAGTCGGCCTGCCCTGGGGCCGGATCACTCTGGGAACCGTCCCGGGCGCCCTGACGCTGCGTGCCGAAGCCGCCGACGAAGAGGACCTGAGGCGCCTTCAGGGCCTTGTTGCCGGGCATGTCGAGAGGTTCGGCCGACGCGAGGGGCTGCGGGTGAGCTGGCAGCGATCGGAGACCGCTGCCGATTCCGCTGAAGTCGCGCATATGGCCGAGGTGTCCGGCGGAGGAGGCGTGCCGCGCCGCAGGTACCTCAGGCTGGCAGCGCTGGTGGCCGTCATCGCGCTCGTACTCATCGTGCACCTGGGGCTCGGCGGGATGCTTCTGGCGAACTGGCGGTGGACGGGCTGGGCTGTCGGCGGCCTCCTGACGGTCGTCCTGGTGAAGGCCACCGTCCTGGGCGGGTTCGCCTTCCACCGCAACCGCACCTCGAAGAACCGCTGAAAAGCCGAACCGAAACGGATGCAAGCCGAGGAAGGGCCTGCCCCCACCTCGGTCCGCTTCTCGAAGCGGCGCTGTGACGGACAGTTCGAACGGCCTGGTGGCGTCCACGTCCGCCGGCCAGATTCCTGCCCGCTGTGCGCCACGGCGGAGAGGATTCAGTGAAGTGCCTTGCCGCCGTCCTTCGGCTCGTACCTCCCGGTCTGGGTGGTGGACGGGAGGTGTCGGGCATCGGCTGCCGTGAGCGTGGAGCCGGGTCCGCCCGGCCTCGTATCGGTTCCTAGGCGGACGGTCGTTCTGTGGCGCCGAGCGCCTGGAGGGTTGTGATGCGGAGCGCGGCCTGGGCCTCGGTGCTCGTCATGCGGCCGGCGCCGACCTCGTCACCGGCGGCGTGGCCGAGGGCGACCGTCACGGTCACCAGCCAATGCGGAGACAGTCCGGGGGCGAACTCGCCGGTCCGCTGACCCCGTTCGATAAGACGGGCCAGCCGGTCGGCAACCGGTTCGTGGCGCGTCCGGTCGCTCTCTGTGGGGGTGGCGTCCGCGGCGGCCAGGAGTAGTGGAGCGTTGTCCTCAAACGCTTGCCAGGAGGCGTCGAGGAACCTCAGCAGTGCGGCCGTGGCCGGCCCATCGTCGAGCGCGGCGGCGTCCATGGCGGCGACGGCATCGGCGGTGATCCGGTCGACGGTGGCCGCGAGGAGTTCGTCACGCGACGAGAAATGGGCGTAGACCGTCTGCCGGGTCACTCCCGCCGCCATGGCGATGGCCTCCATGCCCGCATCCGGGCGCTGTCGCAGCAGTCGGACCGCCGCGTCGAGGATGGCGGTCCGACTGCGCTCGGCGTCGGCGCGGCGCCGACGGCGCGGCCCTCCGGAGGAAGTCATCTCTTACAGCCTTGTCTAAGTTGTCGAGGGTGCATATCTTACAGAGATGTAAGAGATCGTAGCTGTGCTGCGGCCTCTCCGTCATGCCCGCTGCCCGGCCCACGCCGGATCGGAGCTGAGCGTCATGAAGCCACTCAACGACACCACGCCCGAGCGATTCATCGCCCGCTTCTTCACCTCCCTCACCGAGTCCACGGTCCGGGGCGACCCACCGGAATCGGTGATGGACCGCCACTACACGCCGGACATCGTCCAGATCAGCGACGGGATCCGGCTCGACCGCGACCGGCTCCTCGCTCATCTGCGCCCGGTGCGCAAGAACGTGGTCGACTGGCGATTCGACGTACACGAGGCCGTCGCGGACGGCGGCCGGATCGCCGCCCGGCTCACCATCCACGCCCGCACCCGCAAAGGCGGCGCGACCGCGACCGAGGTGCACCTCTTCGGTGCGTTCACCGACAGCGGACGTATGCACCGGGCGCACCTGCTCACCCGGCCCCTTCCCCCCGAGCGGGCCGACGCCACCGAGCAGACCTGATGCGCACCCGCCCGCCCGGGGCCCGCCCCCGCACGAACCCGTCCACGGCTGCGGCACGGACCACGCGGGTCCGGCTCCTCCAGGGACTCTCCCTGCTGTCCACCGGCCTGCTCGCCGGAGCCTTCGCCTACGGCGCCGCCAATCTCGTCCCCACCTTCAACGCCGTGCCGGTCGGTCTACGGCTCGACTTCCACACCGAGTTGATGAAGGCGAACGGGATTACCGTGCAGGGCGCGATGGCGGTCTCGACCCTCAGCTCCCTCGCCCTCGCCGCACTGACCCGCGGCCGGGACCGTCTCCTCGCGAGCGTGGCGGGGATCCTGACCTTGGCGTCCTTCCTGATCACCCGATTCGGGAACGTCCCGATCAACGGCCGCATCAAGCAGTGGGCCGCCACCGCGCCGCCGCCCGACCACGCGGAGATCCTGCGCCGCTGGGAGCTGTTCAACTACGCCCGCACCCTCACTGCCCTGGCCGCCTTCGCCCTCCTCACGTTCCTCGCCCTGCGCCGGACCGCCCCGGTCTCACTGCCGCAGAGCCAGGGCGTACGCGTCTGGGGCTGGTCTCCTTGATGGATGGAGTGGCGCCGATCGAGGGTGGTAGGACGACACGTACCGGCTAGGGTCGCGGTAAGCGATCGCTTAGCCGCTTCCGGTGCAGCACGGCCGGCAGCGCCGGGAGAGAGGTAGGGAGCCCGTGCCGGTCATCGATGCGTGGATGCAGCACCCCACACTCCGTCACTCCAACCACGAGATGTTCGAGTCGTTGCGCCGGTGGACGGGGCGGGAACTGCTCCAGGAGCCGTTGCCGGTCAAGGCCACGGTGGCTGCGATGGCCGCGGCCGATGTCGAGATCGGATTGTCGGCGGCATGGTATGGACCTCAGGGGCCGCTGATCAGCAACGATGAGGTGGCAGGGTTCGTTGCCCAGTCAGGTGGACGGCTGCGCGGGGTGGCTGGTGCGGACCTCACCCGGCCGGTCCAGGCTGTGCGTGAACTGCGCCGTGCTGTGGAGGAACTAGGTTTTGTGGCTCTGCGGATCGTGCCCTGGCTGTGGCAGCTCCCGCCCACCGACCGGCTGTACTACCCGCTGTATGCCGCCTGTGTCGACCTCGGCATCCCGTTTTGCACCCAGGTTGGGCACACCGGCCCGCTGCACCCGTCCGAGACCGGCCGTCCCATCCCCTACATCGATCAGGTCGCGCTGGACTTCCCCGAGTTGACCATCGTGTGTGGGCACATCGGTTATCCGTGGACCACGGAGATGATCGCGGTGGCCGACAAGCACGCCAATGTGTACATCGATACCAGCGCCTACACCGCCCGCCGCTACCCGCGCGAACTGGTCGACTACCTGCGCGGCCGGGGTCGCAGGAAGGTGCTGTTCGGCACGAACTACCCCATGATCACCCCTGTCCAGGCGCTGGAACACCTCGGTGAACTGGGCCTGGACGAGGAGGCCACCGAGCTGTTCTTGTCCGGCAACGCCCGACGGGTCTTCAGTCTTTGATCGCGCCGGGCCGGCGCCGGGCCCAGATGAGGATCGCCGCAAGACGGAGTGCGGCCTGGTCGCCGAGGCGCGAGTTTGTCGGTGCGCATGGCCAGGGCGCGCCGCTGGTAGACCTCGGCGTCGAAGCTGGGCGGGCGGCCTCCTGCGCGGCCGCGCCGGAGCCGGTCTCTGATCCGGTCGGCGGGCGACGGGATGACCGCCGGTCGGTTTCTCGGCCTCCCCAGTCCGCTTGGCGGAACCCGGATCCTGTCCATGCCCGACACAGATCAGTGCCCGGCGCTCGCCCTGACGTCGAGGCGCTTGGTGAAGGTCTTGCCGCCGTCCTTCGACTCGTACACGCCGGTTTGTGTGGCGGCCAGGACGTGGTCGGCCCCTACGGCCGTGAGCGCCTGGGGCTGACCGCCCGGGACGGTGCCCGCGCGCTTCCACGTGGTCCCGCCGTCCGTGCTGCGGTGCAGCGCGCCATCGGTGTCGATGCCGTAGAGCGCGTCCTTCGCCGGCCAGGAGAGGAAGGCCATCACAGGCTGCTTGCCGCTCGCGAAGGTCTTGCCGCCGTCGGTGCTGCGGGCGATGCCCTCGCTGGTGGTAGCCAGGAGGAGGTCGGGGTTCTCGGGGCTGACCGCGATGTCGAGTGCTTGGAGCTTCGCCCCGTCCTTCCAGGTCCTGCCGTCCTTGCTGGTGCGGAGCAGGCCGCTGGTGGAGTCGTATCCGTAGACGGTGCCGTGGGCGTGGTCCAGGGCGTGGAAGTCGGACTCTCCGGACAGCGAGAGCGACGTCCAGGTCGTGCCCGCGTCCGTGCTCTTGATCAGTCCCTTGTTGCCGCCGGTGGTGGGGTGGCCGCTGGCGTAGAACGTCTTGGCGCCGGCCACGGTGAAGCCCATGAAGTCGTCCTTGCTGTCGCCGACCAGGGTGGGCTTGCGCTGGGCGTCGGGGGTGTAGATGCCCTCGTGTGTCGCGATGTACAGGCGCTGGTCGGCAGGGTCCAGGGCGAGTCCGTGGATGTGGCTGACGGTGACGCCGGATCCGGGACCGGATGCTGAGGTGTCTGTGTCGGTGTCGCTGCTGGAGCAGGCGGTCAGGGCGAGGGTGAGTGCGGCAGTGATGGTGGCTGCTGCGGTGGTAGGGCGCGGCTTCATGGGTCCTCGGAGGGAAGTCGTGCGGGCGCCTCAGGGAGAGCACCCGGCGCGTGGGTGAGGGAAGGTGGGGCGACCGCCCGGGCCCTCGGGCCCGGGCGGTCGGTGTGCGACGCGGATGGACGGTGCGGCGCGTCGATGGGGCTCAGAGCCGGTCGAGGATGCTCTGGAGCTGCTTCACCTCGGCGGACTGGCCCTTGATGATGTCGCCGGCCATCTTCTTGGCGTCGGCGTTCTTGCCGTTCTTCTGCTCGTCCTTGGCCATGGTGATCGCGCCGTTGTGGTGCTCGATCATCATCTCGGCGAACGCCTTGTCGAACTCGGTGCCCTTCATGGCCTTGAGCTCGTTCATGTCCTCCTCGGACATCATGCCGTCGCCGCTGCCGTGGCCCCCGTGGTCCATCCCGGGCATGGACTCCGCGGCGGTCGGCTGCTTCCAGGACTCCAGCCAGCCCTTCATGGTCTTGATCTCAGGGGCCTGGGCCTTCTCGATCTTGGTGGCGAGATCCTTGATCTCCGCGTCGGAGGCGCGGCCGTCGGCCAGCTTCGCCATCTCCAGGGCCTGCTCGTGGTGGGGAGTCATCATCTGCGCGAAGGCGACGTCCGCGTCGTTGAAGTCCCCGGACTTGCCGGCCTCCCCGGCCTGGTCGGTCGCCGTCGCGGATGCCGAGCTGCTGTCGCTGCCGTGGTCCATGCCGCTCATGTCGTCGCCACCGCAGGCGGCGAGGAACAGGGCGCCGGCGCTGACGAGGCCCACGGCGGCGAGGCGGCGGGCGGGCTTGCGGCGCAGGGCGCGCGTGAAGGCAGTCATGGTGGATGTCACCTCGTATGTCGGTTCTGTTGCTGTTCTGCTGGCTGCTTGGGCGTACGCGAAGTCGCGGGATCGCGCGTGTGCGCGCCCGCGAGTGCGGTTCGGCCTACAGCCGCAGCACCGACAACTGGGTGAGATCGGGCCCGCGTGGCGGGGGATTGGGCCGCAGTACGGCGGCGACCTGGGCGAGGAGTCGCGCAAGCCACTCCTGGTGCCGGGCGAATGCCGACTTCAAGAGCGTGGCGAGCACCCACGCGCCGAACAGGACCGCCAGGCACAGCGAGAGCATGTCCATCGCCATGCCGGACTCGTGCGTCGACGACGAGTCCGTCGGATCTGCCGCATGGCTGGCCGCCCCCGCGCCCGTGACGGCTGGAGCGTTCATCGGGTCGTGGACCGCGGCGGCCGCATCCATCGGCGCCGAGTGGGAATCGGCGCTCATGGCGGAGCCGGAGGAGTGGTCGGGATGCCCCAGGGTGTGCATGGCGAAGACGCCGAACGCGAGCACGACGACG
Source organism: Streptomyces sp. NPDC006235 (assembly GCF_040613735.1). Classification (NCBI taxonomy): domain Bacteria; kingdom Bacillati; phylum Actinomycetota; class Actinomycetes; order Kitasatosporales; family Streptomycetaceae; genus Streptomyces; species Streptomyces sp. NPDC006235. Next base: position 133,137 of record NZ_JBEXSR010000013.1, on the reverse strand, counting down.
AGCAGCAGGTGCCCGAGGGCGCCTCCCGCGCGTACGTACCGGCTCGCCTGCATTTTGAAGTCCCGTCCCTGGCCCTTGCTGATCTGTCCCTCCGACAGTACCCAACGCGCGCGGACACTGCCGTCGTGGCACAGCCATCCGCTCATCCGCTTCGGTCGGGCTCGTCCCAAAGCGGCGATCACGGCGCCCGGTGGTCGGCGGGCCGACTGCTGGGGTGTGCACACGCTCCTGGACATGACGAAGCGCCTTCGCCCTTCTGTATGAGATGGGCTGCCAGGGCCTGAAGCAGCGTGGCGGCCGTCATCCTCACCACCGGATGCCCGGCTGCCCGTCGGAAAGCGCCTGTCTGTGACGGCTTGTCCACCAGTGGACCTCTCTCGTCCTGTCGGTCTGCTCGATTCGCTGATCCGCCGGAAAGACGCCGATGGTCCGTCAGACTCCTCCGGGATCTGGCGGACCATCGGCCGTGACATCGATCCTGTGCTGTGCGGCAGTCCATGGCTCAGACGCCGGCCTGCTTGCCCGGCTTCGTCCGCTCTGGCTGCTCCGCCGGGGCGGACGCCGCGGACCTCTCGGTGCGCATCACCAGCAGTGTGATCAGTCCGCCGAGCGCGGCGATGACCGCGGCCGCGGTGAAGGCGGCGCTGAAGCCGTCGGTGAGGGCGGGCAGGTCACCGAGCCGGCCCGCGCCCTGCGAGGTGGCCAGGGCGGTGAGCGCGGCCAGGCCGAGCGCGGAGCCGACCTGGTAGGTGGTGTTGACGATGCCGGAGGCCAGGCCCGCCTGCTCCGCCGGGGCGCCGGACATGGCCGCCATCATCGCCGGAATGTACGCCAGCGACATGCCGAGCGCGGCCACCAGCGAGGCGGGCAGCACATCGACGACGAAGGACCCGGTCGGCTCCACCGCCGACAACCACGCCAGGCCGAGCGCCAGGACCAGCAGTCCGCCGCCGATCAGCGGCTTGGCGCCGAACCGGGCCAGCAGCCGGGCGCTGATCGCGGTCATGAAGACCATCAGCAGCACGGTCATCGGCAGCAGCGCGGCACCCGAGGCGAACGCCCCGTAGCCGAGGACCTGCTGCAGGTAGAGGTTGAGGAAGTACCACATCGGGATCCACGCGGCACCCAGCAGCGTCATCGCCAGGTTCGCCGAGCCCAGCCGCGGCACGCGCCAGATGCCGAGCGGCATCAGCGGCTCGCGCACGGTCCGCTGGATCACGAAGAAGACCGCCAGCAGGACAGCGGCGCCGACGAGTTCGAGCACGGTCTGCGTCGCACCCCAGCCGACCTCCGGGGCCCGCACGACCGCGAAGACGGCGAGCGCGAGACCGGCGGTGACGGCCACCGCGCCGAGCACGTCGACCGCGCCGCGTCGGGGCGCGACGGCCGGGAGCAGCTTGGTGGCGGCGAGGGTGGCGACGCCGATCGGGATGAGATGATGAACACCCACGGCCAGCTCAGCCACTCGGTGAAGACACCGCCGAGGAAGACGCCGGCGGTTCCGCCCGCCGGGGCGGCGGCGCCGTAGAGGGCCATGGCCTTGCCGAGCTCCCTCGGGTCGTGCGCGAAGAGCGTCATCAGCAGGGTCATCGCGGCCGGGGCGATCAGAGCGCCGCCGACGCCCTGGACCGCGCGGCCGGCGACTTCCACCCACGCGGTTTGCGCGGCCGCCGCGACGACCGAGCCGGCGATCAGCACGGTCCATCCCGCGGTGAAGACGCGGCGGGCGCCGAGCAGGTCGGACAGGCGCCCGCCGAGGAGCAGGAGGCCGCCGAAGGCGATGACGTAGGCGTTGAAGACCCACTGCAGCTCGCCCTGCGAGAAGCCGAGGTCTTTCTGCATCTCGGGGAGCGCTACCCCGATGATCGACGTGTCCATGATCACCATGAACTGGGCGGTGGCGAGCACGGTGAGCGCCCACCAACGCCGCGGGTTGACGGTTGACATGACCTTCCCCTTTCCGGGTCCCAATAGAGCTTCTATATACCCCACGGGGGTACATTGTGATGGAAGATAACATACCCCTGGGGGGTATGGAAGAGTGCCGGGTCTGGGCCGCATTCCGGCCCGGAAAATGGACGCCGCCTGGTCGCTGTCTCCAGAGGGCAGCGACCAGGCGGCGGGGTATCGGTTCTGTCGGTGTGACCGGCGGTGCCCCTGGTGATCGGGGTGGGGGTTCCCTGGCGGGGGCGCTGGCGAGTGTGCCGGCGGCGCGCCGCTACTGCGGCCGCCCCGATTGGCGGAGATGCGGTCGTTCAAGTCGCAGGCGGCCAGGACTGCAGGGGTGGTGGCTGTGGCCGTGACGGCGGGCGTGCGGCGGTGTAGGCACTGCGAGAGGGGAAGGCGTCGCGGGGCTGCCCTCCGGGGTGGTGCAAGCGTCTTCGGGTGGTGTCCAGTTCAGTGGCCGGGCTCGGCGTGTGCGCCGTGGTCGCCGAGCTGGGCCTCGAACCAGCTGTGCAGGGCGTCGACCAGCGCGGAGTCTTCCGTGGTGTACGTCAAGGTGGCCCCGTTCGCCCGCTCCCCGTACCGCACGTCGAAACGGTCGTAGTCGTCCTGGAGTTCGGCAAGGCCGGGCATGTCCGCGCCGTGGATCCGGGCCGGGTCTGAGAAGTCCCCCCGGCTGAACGCCTGGGCTTCCTTTCGCAGGTGCGCGCGTATCAGGTCCACCTGCTCGGCGTCGCCGCGCTGGTCGGCCACGACGTCCTGGGTTCCGCCCGTCGCTGTGGGGGTGAAGCGGTGTGTGGTCTGTTCGAGATCGAAGGGCATCACGCTCTGTCCTCGCTGGGCCACCACCTTCTGCCGATCTGTCTGCCGGTCGCCCGGATCCTGCTGCGATCCGCCGAACGCCAGGGCCGCAGCCACCGCCGCGCCGGTGACGGCCACGGCCGCACCCGCCCCCAGGACCCGGCGTTTAACGTTCCTCATCCAGTGCCTCCTTCATGACGTCGAGGGCGTGCAGAACGCCCTCCCGTTCGTGGGCCGGTATCGATTCAAGGAGCCGGGAGAAGCGCTCCCGTCGTGCTTCGGCCAGGTTCTCGGCGGCTCGCCGACCCGAGGGGGTGAGCCGCAGCACGACACCCCGTCCGTCGTCCGGGGCGGGGACGCGTTCGACCCAGCCGCGAGTGGACAGCTGCCTGACCAGTCGGCTCACGGTGCTCTTCTCCAGCCGCAGTCGACGGGTCAGTTCGACCTGCCGCAGTTCGCCTTCCTCCGCCAGCTCGCCCAGGGCGTGCGCCTCGGAGACGGAGATCGGCTGGCCGCAGGGCGTGGTTTCCGGCTGGTGCAGCCCGAAGGCGCGGATGAAACTGCCCAGGGCCTTCTGGAGAACGATCGGGTCATCAGCCCTGCGATCCCTCGACATGGTTCGACCATACAACCAAGAGGTTCGAGCGTACAACCACTTGCCCATGGGGCAGCGAGCACCGCAACGTGTTGACGAGCCGATGGGCCGTGCTGATCGGCAGTTTCAGTCGTTGGTGGCCGCGCGGACCGCGTGAGGAGAGCCCGTCGATCGTGCGGTGCTGGTCGCCGGCGACGCACGCATCGTTCTCGCCACGAGGTGATGACCTGTGGATGACACCCACCGCGCGACCGGAAGAGGCTCGGCTGGGTCATGCCCCTGGACGGCGGCGCTGCCCCGACGGGCAGCGCCGCGGGCTTCTGCTCAGTCCTCGCCGACCACGGTCAGGTCGTCACCCAGGGCGGCGGCCATCTGCGCGGCCCGGGAGTGATCGTCCAGGCGGCGCGTCAGGTAGGCGCAGGCGTGGCGGTGGCGCAGCGACCACCAAGCCGCGGAGCCACCGATGCCGCCCTTGGCGATCTTTCCCCTGTCGCGGACGAAGCCCAGCGTCCAGGTGATCCGCGTGCCGAAGACCTCGTCGTAGTCGGTGACCTGGGAGGCGAGGAGTTCGGTGTGCAGCTGCGGTCCCAGCAGGCGGCGTACCGGACCGTCCTCGCTGGGGAGGCAGGAGAAGAACTGGGCCATCGCGGCGGCCGTCGTGTGCAGGTTGACTGCGCCGAACACCGACTGCCGAAAGGCCCGGGAGTTCGTCCGCGCCGTGTCGAGGGCGCCGTCGGGTATCCGCAGCCAGGGCGCGGCGTGCAACTGCTGCGGCCAGTCGGGGTTCGCGTACTCGAGGTCGGCGACGCGGTCGAGTGCGTCCTCCGGCACGCCGAAGAAGGCTTCGAGATCGAGTGCGGGCCGTACGACGTCGTTGAACATCGCCCCCAAGGTGGTTCCGGCCGCTGCGCGCAGGATGCCGTCGACCAGGTGTCCGTAGGTCAGCGCGTGCTCTCCGAGGGACGTTCCGGGAACGTACTCCGGTGCCACCTGCGCCAGGCTGTCCCGCAGTCCGGCGTCGTCCAGCAGGTCGAGACCCGCGGCCTCTGCCGGGAAGCGCGGCTGGCCCGCCCGGTTGGTGAGCACCTGACGCAGGGTGGTCCGCTCTTTGCCCCGACTCCCGTACTCCTTCCAATGCGTGGCGATCGGCTCGTCCAGCGTCAGCGCGCCCTCACGCACCGCCACAAGGGCGGCGATCGTGACGAACGCCTTCGACAGGGAGTACGGCATGACCAGGGTGTCGCCGCGCCACGGACGGCTCCGTGCGGCATCGGCCCACCCCGCGTTCAGCCGGACGACCTCGCGGCCGTCGCGCCATACCGACAGGCCCGCCCCCGTCTCCCGTCCGTCGTCCACCAGCTGCTGGAAGACCTCACGTACGGCGTCGTACCCGTCCGCGGCGAAACCTTCGATGTTCTCCCCGTCCACCTCGTGGGTGACGTGCTCCGTCCCGCTGGGTAACTCGGACATCTCGCTCACCTTTCGTACCTCCCTCGGGTACGCGAGGTGCCCGGTCTGCCGGCCGGGCACCTCTCGTCAACGGTTTTGCGCGGTCATCTGCTTGAGGATCCTCACCCGGGGTCCCGGCTACTTGAAGGACCGCAGGCGCAGGCTGTTGGTCACGACGAAGACCGAGGAGAACGCCATCGCGGCTCCGGCGATCATCGGGTTGAGCATGCCGGCGGCGGCGAGCGGCAGTGCGGCGACGTTGTAGCCGAAGGCCCAGAAGAGGTTGCCCTTGATGGTGGCCAGCGTCTTGCGGGAGAGGCGGATCGCGTCGGCGGCCACCCGCAGGTCACCGCGTACGAGGGTCAGGTCGCCCGCCTCGATCGCCGCGTCCGTGCCGGTGCCCATGGCAAGGCCCAGGTCGGCGGTGGCGAGGGCGGCCGCGTCGTTGACGCCGTCACCGACCATCGCGACCGTACGGCCTTCCGCCTGGAGCCGCTTGACCACGTCCACCTTGTCCTGGGGCAGGACTTCGGCGATCACCTCGTCGATGCCGACCGTCCGCGCCACGGACTCGGCGACGAGCTGGTTGTCGCCGGTCAGCAGGACCGGCTTCAGGCCCAGCCGGCGCAGTTCGGCGACCGCTTCGGCGCTGGTGTCCTTGACCGCGTCGGCGACGGTGAGGACACCGCGTGCCTCGCCGTCCCAGGCGACGGCGACCGCCGTACGTCCCTCGGCCTCCGCAGCGGCCTTGGCCTCGGCCAGCTCGCGGGGCAACTCGATCACCCACTCACCGAGGAGCTTCTCGCGGCCGACGAGCACCGCGTGGCCATCGACCACGCCCTGCACGCCGAGTCCGGCGACGTTCTCGAAGTTCTCCGGGACGGGGAGGGTCTCCACCCGCTCAATCGCACCAGCTGCGATGGCCTGGGCGATCGGATGCTCGGAGGCGTTCTCCAACGCGCCCGCCAGACGCAGCAGTTCCGCCTCGTCGACCCCCGGCGCGGTGAAGACGTCCTGCAGCTGCATACGCCCCGTGGTCACGGTGCCGGTCTTGTCGAGGACGACGGTGTCGACCCGGCGGGTGGACTCCAGGACCTCCGGGCCCTTGATGAGGATGCCGAGCTGGGCGCCGCGGCCGGTGCCGACCATCAGCGCGGTCGGGGTGGCCAGGCCCAGCGCGCACGGGCAGGCGATGATCAGGACGGCCACGGCGGCGGTGAAGGCGGCGGTCGCATCCCCGGTGACGCCGAGCCAGCCGCCGAGGGTGGCCGCGGCGATCAGCAGGACCACGGGGACGAAGACGCCGGAGATCCGGTCGGCGAGGCGCTGCACCTCGGCCTTGCCGTTCTGTGCGTCCTCCACCAGCTTCGCCATGCGGGCGAGCTGGGTGTCCGAGCCGACCCGGGTCGCCTCGACGACGAGCCGGCCGCCGGCGTTCACGGTGGCGCCGGTGACGGCGTCGCCGACCGCGACGTCGACCGGCACGGACTCACCGGTCAGCATGGACGCGTCGACCGCGGAGGAGCCCTCGACGACGGTCCCGTCGGTGGCGACCTTCTCCCCGGGCCGTACGACGAAGCGGTCACCGACCGCCAACTGGCCCACCCGGATGCGGACTTCTTTGCCGCCCCGCAGTACCGAGACGTCCTTGGCGCCGAGCTCCAGCAGTGCCCGCAGAGCTGCGCCCGACTTCCGCTTGGCGCGTGCCTCCAGGTAGCGCCCGGCGAGGATGAACGTGGTCACGCCGGCTGCGGCCTCCAGGTAGATGGCGGAGGAGCCGTCCGAGCGGGAGATGGTGAATTCGAAGCCGTGTCGCATGCCCGGCATCCCGGCGTGCCCGAAGAACAGCGCCCACAGCGACCAGCCGAGCGCGGCAAGCGTGCCGAGGGACACCAGCGTGTCCATGGTCGCGGCACCGTGCCGGGCGTTGGTCCAGGCGGCCCTGTGGAACGGGAAGGCGCCCCAGACCACGACCGGAGCGGCCAGCGTCAGCGACAGCCACTGCCAGTTGTCGAACTGCAGGGCCGGGACCATCGCCATCAACACGACCGGAACCGAGAGCGCCAGCGACACGAACAGACGCTGCCGCAGGGACACCAACTCCCCGTCCGCGGCGGGTGAAGCCGCCTGAGCTCCACCTTCGTCACCGGCCGCGGGAACGGGAGGAGGCGGCTGTTCGGCCGTGTAGCCAATCTTCTCCACGGTGGCGATGAGGTCGGCGACCCCGATCCCGCCCGGATAGGAGATCTTCGCCTTCTCCGTGGCGAAGTTGACGGTCGCCGTGACGCCGTCCATGCGGTTGAGCTTCTTCTCGATGCGGGCCGCGCACGAGGCGCAGGTCATGCCGCCGATGGAGAGCTCGACCTCGGCGGCGGGCGCGGAAGCCTGGCCGGGAACGGTCTTCTGCCGATCCCTGCCGGTTGTCTCGGGAGCCGTGCTGGTCATTGGGGATTCTCCTGGGCAGGGCCGGGACGTACGGCGTCCGTATCAGCGGAGCGATACGTCCCGGCGGAGAGGACATCGCGTGCCTGGGGCTGGGCCCCGGGGTGGGCTCAGGCGGTGCCGACGAGCTCGTAGCCCGCCTCGTCGACGGCGGCGCGCACGGCCTCCTCGTCGAGCGGGGCCGAGGAGGCGACGGTCACCTCACCGGTCTTGGCGACGGCCGTGACCGCGGTGACGCCGTCCAGCGCGGATATCTCCTGCGAGACCGCGCCCTCGCAGTGGCCGCAGGTCATGCCGGACACCTTGTAAACGGTGGTGACGCCGACGCCCTGGACGTCGGATGCCGCACCGGAGTGGCAGGAACCGTCGGTAGAGCAGCAGGAGCCGGAGGTCTTCTGGTCGGTCATGACTTCTTCCTCAGGTGTCGATGCGTGGGCGTTCAGGGAGAGGCTCGATGCCCGCCCCTCCCATGCGAGTCAATAATATACCCCCCGGGGGTATTCCTGTCGTGTGGTGCTGCCCGCACGGGTGGGCATGCAGGCGTGGATCTCGCTGTGATCCGCGCGGTTCAGGAGTGCAAACTGAGGGAGGCGGTCATGCGGACCGGCGGGAATCCCTGGGTTTCGCGCACGACGATGAGGTCGCCGTGCTGCCGTCTGCCGCTGGGGAGAGGGGGCGCGGATGGGGGAGGGGCTGGTGGCGGTCCGTGAAGCGGGCGGCCCTGCCCTGGTGAACTGGTGAGCGCGGTCAGGGGGTGCTGCGGACGGGCCACAGATGTCCTGGGTGTCCTGCCGTCAGACGGTCATCATCAGCAGCATGGCGGACATGGTTCCGCCCATGCCGATGTGGGCGGCGAGGGCCGCCTCCGGCGCGGCGCCGATCCGGCGGCGTCGGCCACCGTGGCGACCCCCCTCCGCGGCGCGGGTCCTGTCCCACGCGGAGAGCGTCAGTGACGCCAGGTGCACGACGACCGTGTCCGGCATGGTGAGCAGCCAGCGGGCCCAGCTGCGGCGCCGGCCGCTCTCGCGGCCATCGGCGAGGCTGTTCCTCTTCGCGCCGCGGACGCGCTGCCACACGGACGCGGCGATCGACAGCAGGAAGTAGACGGCGAGCGCGGCGATCACCCAGCGCCAGATCGCGGACGAGGTGTCGGCCCCGGCGGTGGCGGCATGGGCACTGCCCGGCATGTTCTTCCCGGGCATGGACTCCATGCCGCCCGTGTGCCCCATGTCGGCGGTGTGCCCCGTTCCGGCGGTGTGCTGCGTGTCTGCCGCGTGTTCCATGCCTTCTGTGTGGTCCATCCCCGGCATTCCGGCCATGGCGTGACCGTGACCGTGGCCGAGGGCGAGTACCGGACCGGAGGAGGTGCTCGTCATCGCCAGCGTCATGATCACCATGCCCACGCTGCCGACAATGAGGTGCACCCAGTGGCGGCCGTATGTCCAGCCGCGCTCGCGCGTGTGCATGGTGGCCAGCACGACGGCGCCGAGCCCCAGGAGGGCGAACGCCGCCGACCACCACATGCCGTACTCCGCGTACCAGGCCATCGTCGCGGGCAGGGCCATCGCGGCCATGGACAGGCCCATCAGCAGGTCACCGCCCGCCGCGAACTGGGCCTCGCCGCTGGTGGTCATCACACGGACCGCGCTGACGGCGGCGACGAGGGCGGCGACCGTCGCAATGGACCAGCTCAGAGCCAGAGTTCCCATCTCCACCCTTCCCGTTCGCCCCGCCGCGTCACTTCAAGGTCTTCAACTGCTAGGACCCTTAGTACGTATCGGGGCGGGAGAGTGCTCACGGGTTCCGCGGAGTTTCGCGCGGGACGTTCTCGCTCGCGCGACCCTTACGGCCGCTTCTCACGACCCCTGGTTTGTGAGCGCCAAGGCCGCCCGCCGAGCCTGATGGCGGGCGCGCCGGGGAGTAAGCCGTCGTTGTCCTGGGGGAGGCCGGCGGAGGGTGTGCGTAGTCGCCCGCCGTTGGGGCGGCAAGGGCAGGTGCAATCCTGACCAACAGCCCGGTCCGCTGCGCACGTTGGCTCCAAGAGGGCCGTGCGCAGGGGCCCCGTGAGGCTGGCTGCCCTCCCCGGCGTGAGGGCTCAGGGCGCGTGGCCGCGAAGTACGGCATGTAACTGAGGGGGGTGATCTCGATGTTCTTGCCGGTTTGGGCGGATCAGCGGCCTGCCGCGGTCGGCCGCCATCACCCCCTCCCCGAAGCAAACAGGTCATTTGCCTGGCGCGTTAACACGCCGTTTCAGGGGAGTTGGTGGATCAAGCCCGCCAGGCCGCTAGTATCACGGCATGATTACGGCTTGGTCGCTCCCGCGCATCGTGCGGGCCCGTGCGTCTGCGGGTCCGCTGCGCGTACTGGGCTTGGCCGTGCTGCTGTTCGGCGTCGTGTTCACGCACGCAGTGAACGTCGAGAGTGTCCAAGGACATCTGGTGACCAGCGCAGTGGCGCCTGCCACCATGTCGCCCGAAGATGCCCACGACGACACAGACGCACAGGCGCCGTCCCGTCTTGTCGCAGCGGGCGGCGGACATGATGACCACGGCTCGTCGCATCCGGGCGAGCACTGCCAGTCCGCTCAACCGTATCTGGGTCAAATCCTCACACCGCCATGCTTTGCTGCATCGGTTAGCGAATCGGCTGCTTCCGGGCGGGCCGCGGTACAGCGGGGTCTCAGCGACTCGGTGGTTACTGTCTCGCCGTCAGCAGCCGTCAGATCATCCGTGGTTCAGCAGGTCTAGGACTCGGCTCCTCCCTCCCGTCCGGTCGCTCCACCCCGCCCGTTCGCCACGGGTCAGGGGAGCGTTCGCCGGAGTCCCGGCGCGATATGGACCGGATCCCGTGCCCCGCCGACGTGGATCCCCGGTCTGCTCGTCGACGCCGTCCTACCCCCACCCATGCCTGCCGTTCTCCTTCTTTGCCATGGCTGCCTCCGTGGAGCAAAGAGGCGGTGGACGCACGGAGGACCTGTGCTGACACACTCCTGTACGCCCACGTATGCCCAGCGGGCCCGATCCTCATATCGGCTCCGACAGCTCATCTTTCTGATCCGTTGCGGCCTGCTCCTGGTGGTCGGCCTGTGCGCCTTCGCGCACGGGCCGAGCGAAGAGAATCACCGGCCGGTTTCCGCCGCCACCGCATCGGCGGCGTCAGCGGTGGGCGATGCGGCGCCGCACGGACCTCATCGACACCACGAGAGCGAGGAGTGCGCGCCGGACGGAGTCGTCCGAACGACGACCCAGCCAGCGGCGGAGCAACCGCCTGCCGATGCAGGGGCTCTGGCACTCGCCGGCTCCTTGGCGGTTCTCGGGTTGCGGTCCGTGCCTCCTCAGCCGTACCAGCGGCGAAGGACACGCACGGGACGGATAGCCCTCGCCCGCACCTCCCGGTGGCGCATCTAGACCTCCCGCCCGCAGCCGTCTGCACCAACCGGCTGCCGCGCGACGTCCTCCACAGGCCCCGGACCGACTGTCCGCCTTGGAGCCGTGGCGCGAGATGAGCACGCACCGCGCATTCATCGAGCGAGAGCGAAAAAGATGCAGTCACCGACGAACACGACCGTCACCCCGGACCGATCCGCCCTGTCGGGCCTGGTGGGCAACACGCCGCTGCTGCGGGTGTCCGAGCCGCTGACACCCGCGGACCGCGGCTTCTGGGCGAAGCTGGAGGGCTTCAACCCCGGCGGGATCAAGGACCGGCCCGGCCTGCACATGGTGGAGCGGGCCCGCGCCCGCGGCGACCTGCTGCCCGGCGCCCGAATCATCGAGTCCACCAGCGGCACCCTGGGCCTGGGCCTGGCCCTGGCCGGGATGGTCTACGGCCACCCGGTCACCCTGGTCACCGACCCGGGGCTGGAGATGTCGATGACCCGGCTGCTGACCGCGTACGGCGCCCAGGTCAACGTGGTCTCCGAGCCGCACCCCACCGGGGGCTGGCAGCAGGCCCGCCGCGAACGCGTCCAGCTACTGATGGAGCGGCACCCCGGCTCGTGGTGCCCGGACCAGTACAACAACCCGGACAACACCAGCGCTTACACTCCGCTCGCCCTGGAACTGGCGACCGAGCTGGGCCACATCGACGTCCTGGTGTGCAGCGTGGGCACCGGCGGTCACTCCGCCGGTGTCTCCCGGGTGCTGAAGCAGCTGTATCCCGAGCTGAAGGTAGTCGGGGTCGACACCATCGGATCCACGATCTTCGGCCAGCCGGCCCGGCCGCGGCTGATGCGGGGCCTCGGCTCGAGCATCTACCCCCGCAACGTCGCCTACGAGAACTTCTCCGAGGTGCACTGGGTGGCCCCGGCGGAGGCGGTGTGGATCTGCCGGCAGCTGGCCGCCTCGCACTACGCCACCGGCGGGTGGAGCGTGGGCGCGGTCGCCCTGGTCGCCGGGTGGCTGGCCCGCGCCATGCCCGCAAACACCCGGATCGCGGCGATCTTCCCCGATGGCCCGCAGCGCTACCTCGGGACGGTCTTCGACGACGACTACTGTGCTGCCCACGGCCTGCTCGACTCCCCGCCCGCGCCCGAACCGGAGGTGATCGGCCGCGTGGACGAGAAGGAGGTCACCCGCTGGACAAGGTGCACCACCGTGGTCGATCCGCTCGCCCTGACCGACCCGTCGGACGACGCCGAGGCCGACGCGGCGGAGGGGGAGGGCCGGTGAAGGGCACCCTTGGGCAGGTACGCACGTACGAACGCAGTGTCCAGTTGTTGATGGTGAACCAGTTCACCATCAACCTCGGCTTCTACATGCTGATGCCGTACCTGGCCGCCCACCTGTCCGGAACGCTCGGACTGGCCGGCTGGCTGGTCGGGCTCGTCCTGGGGGTACGGAACTTCAGCCAGCAGGGCATGTTCCTCGTCGGCGGCACGCTCGCCGACCGGTTCGGCTATAAGCCGATGATCGTGGCCGGGTGTGTGCTGCGCACGGTCGGTTTCGCGACGCTCGGGCTGGTCGACTCGCTCGCTGCGCTGATCGCCGCTTCCGCGGCGACCGGGCTGGCCGGGGCGCTGTTCAATCCGGCGGTGAGGGCGTATCTCGCCGCGGACGCGGGGGAGCGCAGGGTCGAGGCGTTCGCGCTGTTCAACGTCTTCTACCAGGCAGGGATCCTGCTGGGCCCGCTGGTGGGCATGGTGCTGACCGGGGTGGACTTCCGCATCACCTGCCTGGTCGCCGCCGCGATCTTCGCACTGCTCAGCATCGTGCAGATCCGCGCCCTGCCCGCACGGCGGGCTGAGGAGACCCGGAAGAAGGACGATCAGGGCCGGGAGAGCGTGCTCGCCCAGTGGCGCGGTATCCTCGCCAACCGGCCGTTCCTGCTCTACTCCGGAGCCATGATCGGCTCGTACGTCCTCACTTTCCAGGTCTACCTATCCCTGCCGCTGGAGGTGCGCCGGCTCGGCGGCGACGGCGAGTTCGGCACGGCGGCGGTCGCGACGCTCTTCGCGGTCTCCGGACTCAGCACGATCCTCGGCCAGACCAAGGTGACCGCCTGGTGCAAGGCCCGCTACGAGCCCGGCCAGGCACTGACCCGAGGGCTCGCGGCCATGGGCCTGGCGTTCGTACCCCTGCTGCTGGCCACCGCCGTACCCGTACCGCGAGCCGGAGTCGGTCTGTGGCTGCTCGCGGCGGTCCCGCCGACCCTCGCCGCGCTGCTGCTGGCGATCGGCACAATGATCGCCTACCCCTTCGAGATGGACACCATCGTCCGCCTCGCCGGTGACCGCCTGGTGGCCACCCACTACGGGCTGTACAACACCATCTGCGGGGTTGGTATCACGCTCGGCAACCTGCTCACCGGCGCCGCGCTCGACGCCGCCCGCGAGGCGGGCATGCCCGCGCTGCCGTGGATCTCCCTTGTCGCGCTCGGCCTCGCCTGCGCGGCCGCCCTGTACGGCCTGCACCGCACCGGCCGTCTGGCGACCCCGACACCCGAGCCGCGGCCCGTCGCGGCCTGACCCATCACCGGTCCTGGGAAGCAGGGGCGGGCGCCGAACAGCGCCCGCCCCCGCGGGGCAGCACGCTCCGCTCCGACCGGCCAAGCCGGCGGCGCCCGCGGACCGGCTACGCGGCCTCCCGGTCCTGGGGTGTGAGAGTCCCGGATCCCGCAGACCGATGTTCCGCGCAACACTTGAGGCATACCCCCAGGGGGTATATTGTGTGTGGTGTGGAGCCCGGGAAACGAGCCACACTGGACGGGATTGGGGATGAAAGGTCATGGACCACAGTGCTCATCACGCCGGCACGGAGCACGACCACGCCGCCCACGGGGCCCACCACGCTCCCGTCGATCAGGCGGCGCACCACGGCGGGCCCGCAGGGGCGTCCTGGGGGACAGCGGCAAAGGCGACGCTGCACTGCCTGACCGGCTGCGCCATCGGCGAGATCCTCGGCATGGTGATCGGCACCGCCCTGCTGTGGGGCAATGTGCCCACCATGGTCCTGGCGATCACACTCGCGTTCCTCTTCGGCTACTCCTTCACCCTGTTCGCGGTCCTCCGGGTCGGCCTGGACCTCAAGTCCGCGATCAAGGTCGCGCTGGCCGCCGACACCGTCTCCATCGCGGTGATGGAGTTCGTCGACAACGCGATCATCGCTCTCTCGGGTGCGATGGACGCCCATCTGTCGGACGGGCTGTTCTGGTCCGCCCTGCTGGGCGGTTTCGGTGTCGCCTTCCTGATCACCACCCCGGTCAACAAGTGGATGATCGGCCGCGGCAAGGGCCACGCCGTCGTCCACGCGTACCACTGACCTGCCCGAACCGGCACGTACGCGGGGCGCCCCGCTTGATCAGGGGGCGCCCCAGGCTCGTTTGTCACGCCTCCTGGTGGCTATCCGGGAAGTGCAGCGCCGCACGTCGAAGAAGTCAGGCCGCCCGGCTCGTCGGCCTGCGGCAGCCAGAGGAGGCGATCTGTGATGGCCACGGTCAAGGACATGCTCGCCACGTACCCGGCCGATCTCGGCGACGTCGACCGCGAGAAGCTCACCAGGTGCATCGAGGAATGCATCGCCTGCGCCCAGGCGTGTACGGCATGCGCGGACGCCTGCCTGTCCGAGGGCATGGTCGGCGATCTCACCAAATGCATCCGCACCGACATGGACTGCGCCGACATCTGCAACGCCACGGCGTCCGTCCTGTCCCGCCACACCGGCTACGACGCCAACATCACCCGCGCGATACTCACGGCGTGCGCCACCGCATGCACAGCCTGCGCCGACGAATGCTCCGCACACGCCGACCAGCACGAGCACTGCCGCCTGTGCGCCGAAGCCTGCCGCTCGTGCGAGCAGGCGTGCAACGACCTCCTCCAGGCGCTCGGCTAACCCCATCAGACGGGCTCATGCCCCTGTACCGGTGCCAGACGCTCGTCCCAGGAAATCGGCCGCCGTGGAGGTGAGGCCCTGCAGAGCAGTTCTTGGTGCTCAGTCGGGTCCCGGTTCAGCCAGCAGTGAGCCGAAGACGGATCTGCCCAGCGCTTCGGCGCGGACTGGACCGATGTCGGTGCCGGTGTAGTCGGCATGCTGCTCGGCCCACCTGCCGGCGTTGTGGCGGCTGGTGAAAAAGTCGCCGCCGTGCCCGGCGGCGCCGCGCGGCGGCTTGGGACGGCGGTCGGAGGACGACTGAATGCCGGATGCCCGCCGCTACGGCCGCGACGCCGTCCGGGTCTTCTCGTGGGCGTGCGGGTATTTTGCGGTGCGGTGCTGGAAGGCGAGCACCTTGGGGTTTTGGACGACGCCACGGCGGATCTCGATGGCGCGCCGGATCGTGTCGTCGGTGTCCCAGCCGTCGGGGCCTTGAAGCACGACGTCCAGATACGGCAGGAGGGCCTCGCTGTTCTCCCAGGTCGCGGAGTTCCACAGGTAGGAGGGGCTGTGGTCCACCGCGTAGTACCTGACGTGGTCGCCGACGGTGAACATCGGGTCGGTGAAGGTGGTGGGTCGGGCCCAGTCGAAGCCCATGCCCTCGTCGCAGGAGACGTCGATGACCAGGGTGCCGGGGGCCAGCTTCGGCAGGTCCTCTTCTATGAGGAACATCAGAGGCGCGTCGGTGTCCTGCAGCACGCAGTTGACGATGATGTCGTGCCCGGCGAGGAACTCGGCCAGCGGCAGCGGGCCGTTTTCGGTGAGGGCGACACTGCGTCGGGGGTCGAGGGTATCGGCTTTGTCGTGGTCGAAGTGGACGATCCGCGCGGAGTGGATGGGGGAGCTGACGGCGGTGACGCCACGCGCGGTGAGCACGTCGACATCGTGCACGCCCAGGGCGCTGAGCGCGGTTACTGCGCCGCGGGCGGTCGCGCCGAAGCCGATGACGACGGCGCGCTGCCGCCGCCCGTAGTCGCCTGTCACGCCGGTCAGTTGCATGGCGTGCAGGACCGAGGAATACCCGGCCAGCTCGTTGTTCTTGTGGAAGACGTGCAGGTTGAAGGCGCCGCTGCGGGTCCAGTGGTTCATCGCTTCGAAGGCGATCAGGGTAAGCCGCCGGTCGATGGCGGTCTGGGTGAGCCTCTCGTCCTGGACGCAGTGCGGCCAGCCCCACAAGACCTGACCCTCGCGCAGTTCCGCCAGGTCTTCGTGGAGCGGTTTGGCCAGCAGGATGACATCGCAGTCGGCGATGAGTTCCTCGCGCGTGCGGAAGCCCGCGACGAGCGGGGCGAGCCGGCTGTCCGGGACGCCGAAATGCTCTCCGTAATTTTCCTGGAGATAGATGCGCTCGCGGAGACCGACGTCGATGCGGTCGAAATGAGCGGGGTGAACGGGCAGACGATGCTCGTTTTCCTTGCGGGTCTGCGACATGATTCCGAGCGTGAGCTGCTGCAAAATGCCCCTTTGGTTGCTTGCTGTTTAGCACACCGGGGCAATACGGCAGCCGGTCGCGATGGGCGGGGCCAGGGGCGGGTTTCCGGCGGCCTGGGCTGCCATGGCGCGCGGGCGGTGCCTGCCGAGGTCGATTCTGCAAGCTGCCCCGGCTTCCCGTACGGCAGGTCCGGTGCCGGCATCGGGTGTGCCGGGCACGCTGTCACCTGTGCGGATGCCGCTGGGGGGCCTGCTGGTACCCCGCACAGCGCGGGCTCCCACGGCGTCGCGTATCCGGCCGCATCCTTCGCGAGGCGACATGCGGGACGCTGGCCCTGGCGCGTTTTCGCTAGCGGCTGCCGTCAGGGCGATATAGCGTTGTGATCAGCAGTCGTGGTTCCGAAGTCCCGTTCGCCCGTGATCGCCATCACGGGCGTTCTTGCGTTTCAGCGTTTCTCCGGACCAGGGCGATCACCTCCGGGCGCGCAGGGTGCGGGTCCGGTTTTCCCTCGAAGGAGACGGTCATGGCCAAGGGCACTGTCAAGTGGTTCAACAGCGAGAAGGGCTTCGGCTTCATCGAGCAGGAGGGCGGCGGCCCCGACGTCTTCGCCCACTACTCCAACATCGCTGCCCAGGGTTTCCGCGAGCTGCAGGAGGGCCAGAAGGTCGAGTTCGACGTCACCCAGGGCCAGAAGGGCCCGCAGGCGGAGAACATTCGCCCCGCCTGATCGCGCCGTCCTGATGATGCCCGGCGTCCCGACTGCGGAACGCCGGGCATCAGTCGAGGCTCACCTACAGGCTGTGAATGATGCGCGGATTGCGCGCAAGCAGCGTGGTGTGCCCCGTCGTCGAGACCACGCGCCCCCTGGCCGCGGCCGACGAAGTCGCCCGCCTCACCCAGGTTCCCTGCGCGCCGCCGAACTGGCCGTCGGGCGCCCCCGCTCTCAGGCCGAGCGCGCCGAGCAGGCTCATGATGTCTATGAGCCAGAAAAACGCCTGGTCGCCCGCACCCTGGACAGCTTCTGGCAGACGCGCCTGGCCGAACTGGCCGAGTCCGAGCAGGCCCTGCGACGGGGACCGTAGTGGCCGTGACCCCATGCCGAAGGGGGACCAGCGTGGCCAGGAACCGGTCGACGAACACCAGCCTGTGCTGCGTGCTGGCGCCTACGGCCCGCTTCCGCGCTTGGCCCGGTGACGCGCACTCCACAACGAATCGGCTTCGCCGATGAGTTCGGCAATCGCTCCCGCCGTCAGACCCGTGATCCGCCGGTTGCTGATGACCACTGTGCGAGTCGAGTTCCCCACCACACGATCATGATCGACCATCAAGGGCTCAACGTCTCACCGCCAACCTTGCACCAGCTCGTGAGCTTCGAGGCGCGCTACACGCAGTGGCCCCTCGCGCCCCGCGATGTCGGTGCGGCGGATACCGTCCTCTGCACGCTGAGGTGGGGGGAGAACCATGGCGAGGAGCGCCCGGGCGGAGCAGCTGCGGAAGTACGGCCGGTCCGTGCTGGAGGGGGCCCGGTCAGACCAAGTCCTGCGCATGGCACGGCAGGTGAACGCCATGTCGTACACGAGCGCGCGGGAGTACGCCGGCCGCTCGCTCTTCGAGTTGCTGCAGAGCGGTTATGACGCGCATCCGAGGGATCGCCGCGACGGACGGGTCCACGTCCTGCTGGACGAGGCGGAGGGCGAATGGACCGGGCGCACCCAGACCACCGGTCGCACGCGTGGATGGCGGTACGGGGGCGGCACGGACAGCGGGCTGACCACAGCCCAGCGGGAGGCCATCGGGTACGTGGGCGAGTGGTACGCGTACCAGTGGCTGTGTGCTCGCTACCCGGACCGCATGGACGAGACTTGCTGGGTGTCGGGCAACCGTCGGAAAGCCTTCCCCGGACCATCCGGCGATGACGGTCTCGGCTTCGACTTCCGGGTCGGCTCCGGCAGCCAGCCCTACCTGTACGAGGTGAAGGCGACCGCGGGCGAAGGCGGCCGCTTCGAGCTGGGAGAGAGCGAGGTCCGCGCGGCCCGCCAGCACGCGGGCAACGACCGCTGGCGCCTCCTGGTGGTCACCCACGCCCTCACCTCGCACAGGGTTGCCATCCAGATGCTCCCCAACCCCTACGGAAAGCGCGGCCAGGGCCGCTACCGTGAGGAGGGCGGGGCACTGCGTTTCTCGTACCCGCTGTGACCCTGACGTCCGACGCCAGCGCGAGATGAGTCGGGGCTGTACGTCAAGGTCAAAACTTTGCGAGGCGGATCTGGTAGCAGTCGCTGCACATGCCCATATTCGAGACGAGGGCGGCGGCCCGATCGCAGAAGGTACAGACGCCTTTGCGGGTCGGTCCGCCGTCGATCCAGAACCAGGAGCCCTCTTGCGGTGAATGGGCCCCATCGGGGTGCTGATCACGGGGTGGGGCCGCTGCCGTAGCCGGTGAGGTCACCACCTCCTTGCGTGACGCCTCCCCGTCAACACCGGTCAGGAGTGGATGAAAGGCAACGCCTTGTCAATCCGCCTAATCAGATTGAGCATCGGTTCGGGCGAAGCCATCCGGCAATGATCGAGTCATGCCGCTGCACCGGGTTCGATGGGACGGTTGTGCAGCGCCATCCCGGACGGGGTCTGACTCATGAGATCTATGACCGAAGTGTCCAGTCACGGGCTTGTCGACTGTCGTCGCGGGATGCTGCCTGCCACCGAGCCACAGGGCGTGTCCCCATAGGGGCCTTGCCGACGATCAGGCGCCCTCACAGTTCAGACCGCCCCAGCAGGCCGGTGCCATCCACCCAGCCAGCACGTCACCACGTGGGAGGCGAACCATTATGACGACCCGACAGAGCAGCACCTCCTCCAGCACGGATCCTCCCGTTCGGCGCGAGGACGTTCTGGGTGTGGACACGCACGGCGAGGTTCATGTCGCCGCCGTGATCTCCCCGCTCGGGAAAATCCTGGGCACCGAGTCCTTTCCGGCCACGGCGGCAGGCTACCGACAGCTGCTTGTCTGGGCCCACAAGCGGGGGGCGGTGCGCCGGGCCGGCGTGGAGGGCACCGGCACCTTCGGCGCGGGCCTGTCCCGCTACCTGCTGGCTCAGCACGTCCAGGTGTTTGAAGTGAACCGTCCCGACCGATCGGCCCGCCGTCTGCTCGGCAAGTCGGACCCGCTCGACGCGCAGGCCGCAGCACGAGCTGTGCTCAGCGGCCGCGCCCGGGCCCGGGCCAAGTCCGGCGACGGTCCGGTGCACAGCGCCCGGATCTACAAGGTCGCCAAGGACTCCGCGGTCAAGGCCCGCACCCAGGCGATCAACCAGCTCAAGGCCGTCCTGGTCATCGCCGACCCCGCCCTGCGGGAACGAATGTCGAGCCTCGGCAACGCCGAGCTGTTCCGCACCTGCGCGCGCCTCGGCCCACTCGACGGTGGGGGAGACGAGGACGCGGTGGCCCAGGCCACCCACATGACGTTACGTATGCTCGCCGAGCGCATCGAGCAGCTCACGGCTCAGATCAATGAGCTCACCCAACGCCTGACCCGGCTCGTCGAACACCACGTCCCGCAGCTGCTCGAACCGGTGGGCATCGGTCCGGACAGCGCCGTCACTCTCCTGATCGCCGTGGGAGACAACCCCGAGCGGCTGAACACCGAGGCGTCCTTTGCTGCCCTTTGCGGAGTCAGCCCCGTCGAGTACTCGTCGGGGCGGCGGCGCACGCGTCGGCTCAGCTACGGCGGCGACCGCCAGGCGAACGCCGCCCTGCACCGGATCGTGTTCACCCGGCTGCGCCACGACCCGCGCACCCAGGCGTACTACGAACGCCGCACCCAGGAGGGCAAGACCCGCCGTGAGATCATCCGATGCCTCAAGCGATATGCCGCCCGCGAGGTCTTCAACCTGGTCAGACCAGTGTCCAGCACCCCCGCGTTATAGGGGCGTCCGTGAGACGTGAGAGGGTCTGGGGCGTGAGTGAGACACCGTCGAACACCCTGCAATACCGCTTTGACGGGCCAGAAGAGGCTCCGGTCCTGATCCTGGGTCCCTCTCTGGGTACCACCTGGCACATGTGGGACCGCCAGATCCCCGAGCTGATCAAGCAGTGGCGCGTCTTCCGGTTCGATCTGCCCGGGCACGGCGGCGCTCCCGCGTACCCGGCGGGCTCGGTCACCGATCTCACCACCCGGCTGCTGGCCACCCTCGAAGGGCTCGGCGTGCAGCGCTTCGGCTACGCGGGCTGCGCGCTCGGCGGCGCGGTCGGCATCGAGCTGGCCCTGCGCCACCCCGAGCGGCTCGCCTCCCTCGCGCTGATCGCCGCCTCACCGCGCTTCGGCACGGCCGACGAGTTCCGGCAGAGAGGCGTGATCGTCCGTACGAACGGCCTGGACCCGATCGCCCGTACCGCGCCCGAGCGCTGGTTCACCGGCGGGTTCGCCGCCGCGCAGCCCGCGATCACCGAGTGGGCCGTGCAGATGGTGCGCACCACCGACCCCGGCTGCTACATCGCCGCCTGTGAGGCCCTCGCCTCGTTCGACGTCCGCCCGGAGCTCGGGCGGGTCGGCGTGCCGACGCTCGTCCTGGTCGGATCGGACGACCAGGTCACCGGCCCCGCTGAGGCCCGCACCCTGGTCGCCGGCATCCCGGACGCCCGCCTCGCCGTCGTCCCCGGCGCCTCCCACCTCGTGCCGGTGGAGCAGCCCGCGGCCGTCACCGACCTGCTGGTGCGGCACTTCTCCACCGCCTGGCAGCCCGCCTTCGAGACCTCCACCGGTCAGACCGCCCTGCCCGCGGCCGCCGTCAAGCCGGTCCTGTCCGCCGCCCCCGCGCAGCCCCTCCAGACCGGGCCCGTCGCCGAGATCGCCCCGGTCGTGCCGCCGCAGCCCCAAGGCCGGCCCGACCCCTACGACGCCGGGCTCAAGGTCCGCCGCGAGGTGCTGGGCGACGCCCACGTCGACCGGGCGCTGGCACAGGCCGACGAGTTCTCCGGCGACTTCCAGGAGTTCATCACCCGCTACGCCTGGGGCGAGGTCTGGGACCGCCCCGGCCTCGACCGGCGCACCCGCAGCTGTGTCACCCTCACCGCCCTGGTCGCCGGCGGCCACCTGGACGAGCTGGCCTTCCACACCCGCGCCGCCCTGCGCAACGGCCTCACCCCGGGCGAGATCAAGGAGGTCCTCCTCCAGGCGGCCGTCTACTGCGGCGTACCGGCGGCGAACAGCGCCTTCAAGGTCGCCCAGCAGGTGATCCGCGAGGAGACCACGCCCCGGGAGTGAGCCCGCGGGGGAGCACGGAGGCAGGATGGAATCATGAAGCTCACGAAGAAGTCGCACTCCTGCGTCCGCCTCGAAAAGGACGGTCAGACCCTCGTTCTCGACCCCGGCGGGTTCAGCGAGGAGGACGCCGCACTCGGCGCGGACGCGATCCTCGTCACCCACGAGCACCCCGACCACTTCGACGAGTTCCGGCTGCGCGCCGCGATGGAGAACAACCCGGCCGCGCGGATCTGGACCCTGAAGTCCGTCGCGGAGAAGATCTCCTCGGCGTTCCCCGGCCGCGTGCACACCGTCGGCCACGGCGACACCTTCACCGCCGCCGGCTTCGACGTCCAGGTCCACGGCGAGTTCCACGCGGTGATCCACCCGGACATCCCGCGGATCACCAATGTCGGCTACCTCGTCGACGGCGGCAAGCTCTTCCACCCCGGCGACGCCCTCACCGTCCCCGGACACCGGGTCGAGACGCTGATGCTCCCGGTGATGGCCCCCTGGAGCAAGATCTCGGAGGTCATCGACTACGTCCGCGAGGTCAAGCCGCAGCGCGCCTACGACATCCACGACGCCCTGCTCACCGACCTGGCCCGCCCGATCTACGATCGCCAGATCGGGCAGCTCGGCGGCTCGGAGCACCTGCGGCTGGCACCGGGGGACTCCGCCGAGGTCTGAGGCCGAAGGGGACCGGGCCGCGTTGTCAGACCCGCCGGGTAGGTTGTGGGACATGCGCATCGCGACCTGGAACGTGAACTCGATCACCGCCCGCCTGCCGAGGCTCCTGGCCTGGCTGGAGAGCAGCGGCACGGACGTGCTGTGCCTCCAGGAGGCCAAGGTCGCCGAGGACCAGTTCCCGGCGGAGCAGCTGCGCGAGCTGGGCTACGAGTCGGCGGTCCACGCGACCGGCCGGTGGAACGGCGTGGCGGTGCTCTCCCGCGTCGGCATCGAGGACGTCGTCAAGGGCCTGCCCGGCGACCCCGGGTTCGACGGCTCGGTCGAGCCCCGCGCCATCTCGGCGACGTGCGGCTCGCTCCGCGTCTGGTCGGTTTACGTGCCGAACGGCCGTGAGGTGGACCACCCCCACTACGCCTACAAGCTCCAGTGGTTCGAGGCCCTCAAGGCCGCCGTCGCCGGAGACGCGTCCGGCAGCCGCCCCTTCGCGGTGATGGGCGACTACAACGTGGCGCCGACGGACGACGACGTCTACGACCGCGCGGCCTTCGAGGGCTCCACCCACGTCACCCCGGCCGAGCGCGCCGCCCTCGCCTCCCTGCGCGAGGCGGGCCTGTCCGACGTGGTCCCGCGGCCCCTGAAGTACGAGCACCCGTTCACGTACTGGGACTACCGCCAGCTCTGCTTCCCGAAGAACCGCGGCATGCGCATCGACCTGGTGTACGCCAACCAGCCGTTCACGAAGGCGGTCAAGGACGCGTACGTGGACCGCGAGGAGCGCAAGGGCAAGGGCGCGTCGGACCACGCGCCGGTCGTGGTGGACCTCGAGGTCTGAGGACTTCGCAGCAGGGCCCGCGACGATGTCCTAGAGCAACCGCAGGTCGACCGAGTCCGCCAGGGCCGCCAGTCCCGCGTCGCCCGGGTGCAGATGGTCCCCGCTGTCGTACACGGGCAGGATCCGGGACGGCCGCCCCGGGTCCCGGACCACCGCGTCGAAGTCGAGCACGCCGTCGAAGGCACCGCCGTCCCGGATCCACGCGTTCACCGCGACCCGCTCGGCGTCCACGGCGGCCGTGCAGCGCGCCTCGCCCTCGCACGGCAGGATCGTCGCCGCGAGCATCCTGACGCCCCGGGCGTGCCCGCGGGCCGCCAGCTCCCGCAGACCCGCGATCACCTGCTCCGCCGAGGTGTCCCACCGCAGGTCGTTGACGCCCTCGAAAACGACCGCCGTCCGCACCGACGGCTGGGCGATGACGTCCCGGTCGAACCGGTGCAGGGCACTCACCCCGGCCGCGTCCGTGGACACCCCGTCGCCGGGGTACCGGTCGGTGACCACGCGGTTGCCCGAGATGCCCTGGTTCAGCACTCCGTAGCGCGGGACCGTCGTCTGCTTCAGCAGCCGGCCGGCCAGCACGTCCGGCCAGCGCCGGTTCGCGTCCACCGTGGACTTGTCGCCGTCGGTGATCGAGTCCCCGAGCAGCACCACGGACCCGGGCCCGCCGCTCACGTCGACCCCGGCGAGCAGCGGCCGGCTGGTGATCTGGGAGGTGTACGCCCCCGCCGAGCCGTCCGCCGCGTGGTCGCCGGGTTCGCTGACGTAGGACCGCTGCTGTGCGAGCCGGTGCACGGGCGCCGCCGCCACCGTGCCGGGCAGGTGGAAGCTCACCAGCAGGTTGGTGTCCGCGGGGACGGCGAAACCCAGGGGATCGCTGTAGGCCTGGGCCCCGGCCGGGATCTCCACACTTCCCGCGCCCCCGAAGGACAGCGGCACCGGCGCCTCGCGCGGCGCCGCGCCCGACGCCTGCACGGCGAGGGTCGCGCTGCCGATCCGGACCGGCGCCGCCGCGAAGGTGTTGTCGAACCGCACTCGCACCCGGGGCCCGCCCGCCGACGTGTGCACAACCAGCCGCAGCGTCCGGTCCGTCCAGGGCCCCACGGCGGTGTAGCCGCCGGTGGACGTCGCCCAGCTGCCCGTCCAGCCCCGCGTCGCGGTCCGTACCGACACCGCGAAGACATGCAGCCCGGCCGCGTGCGGCAGCCGGACCGAGGCGACCGGGCGGCCCGGGACCAGCGGCACCGTCACGACGTACAGGCGGGCCCGCTCGGCGAGTTGCCCGCCGGGCGTGTTGATGTGCGGCAGGGCCACTGCCTTGGTGGCGAGCGGCCCGGTGCGCCAGTCGGGCGCGGTCAGCCGGTACCCGGAGCGCGTGCCGTTCGCGTACGTGATCACGCCCGGGCCGCCCGTCTCGGTGCCGGCGGTGCCCGCCACCAGGAAGGCGAGGGCGTCCCCGCGCCCGGTGATCCGTACGTCCTGGCCGGCGGCGCGGACGTTGTCCGGCTCGCCGGGTTGCCGCCGCGGCCAGGTCAGCCGGGCCCCCTGGACGGTGAGGCCGCGGCCGGGCGTCCAGCCCGCGGCCGCGAGGTCCCGCGCCGACAGGGAGGCACCGGCGCCGTCGAAGTCGGCCTGCGCGGGCCGGCCGTCGTCGCTGACGGCGATGTTGTCGAACAGCCGCTCAAGCGGCACCGGCGCGGTCCGCCGCTCCTCGGCCCGCGCCGAGACCGCCGGCATCAGGGACACGCACAGGGCCAGGACGACCAGGATCCCCCGGACACTTCGGCGCACGGCCGACTCCTCCCGCTCATCGACACACGAACGCACCAAGACGAAACGCACGGACGGAACAGAAGACACGACGAAGACCGAGACGCACGACGCCTGGTGAAACTAGGGAGACTTCAGGGACCCGTCAACGAGCCGTGGACGAACTCGGCGTGAACTCGTCAGAAAGGGCGGGCCCGCGCGCCTGTGGTGCGTATGGCCGTACGAATGACACGCTGGACGTATGAACATCCCTTTCCTGGGCAACCGGCGCCGGAAGCTCGGGGTTCCCGATCCGGCGGGCATCGCGGAACTCCTCGCCGAGTGTGAACTGCTCCGCTCCCAGGCGTCCCGGGTGGGTGTCCGGCTGGACGACTCGGCGGCCTCGCTGGAGGCGCTGGACCAGCTCGTGCCACTCTGGCGGGACGACGAGGAGACCCTGACCTGGCTCGGCAACGACGCCGGGCTCTACCTGGGCACCGTCATCGTGCGCACCGTACCGGGAGCCGCCTGGGAGATCCGGCCCGACGGGCAGCCGGTCGTGCGGCTAGTCTCCGGCCGGGAGTTCGACGTCGTGGACTCCGGTCACGAGTGGGCCGCGAACGGGGTGCCCGAGCTGTCCCAGCTGTACGCGGAAGTCGCGGAGTCGTGAGCACCATGGCCGCACCTTTGGCCCAAAGTTCGCCGTAAATACGGCTAATGATCGAAAAGTGCGTGTCGCCCGACAAGTCCGATCTTGCCTGGATACGTTGCGGCAACCACCACACAGCTGAGAGTGAGTAGGGCTGAGCATGGCCGTCGATCCGCTGATCGAGCTGCGTGACGTCAACAAGCACTTCGGGGAGCTGCATGTCCTCCAGGACATCAACCTCACCGTCGGCAGGGGGGAGGTGGTCGTCGTCATCGGCCCCTCCGGGTCGGGAAAGTCGACACTGTGCCGGGCGATCAACCGCCTGGAGACCATCGAATCCGGACAGATCATCCTCGACGGGCAGCCGCTGCCGGAGGAGGGCAAGCCTCTCGCACGGCTGCGCGCCGACGTCGGCATGGTCTTCCAGGCGTTCAATCTCTTCGCCCACAAGACCGTCCTGCAGAACCTCTCCCTGGGGCAGGTCAAGGTCCGCGGGCGCAAGAAGGAGGACGCCGACAAGCGCTCCCGTGAACTGCTCGACCGGGTCGGTGTCGCCGACCAGGCGGACAAGTACCCGGCGCAGCTCTCCGGCGGCCAGCAGCAGCGCGTGGCCATCGCCCGCGCCCTGGCCATGGAGCCCAAGGCGATGCTCTTCGACGAGCCGACCTCGGCCCTCGACCCGGAGATGATCAACGAGGTGCTCGAGGTCATGAAGCAACTGGCCCGCGAGGGCATGACCATGATCGTCGTCACGCACGAGATGGGCTTCGCCCGCTCGGCCGCCAACCGTGTCGTCTTCATGGCCGACGGCCGGATCGTCGAGGACCGCACCCCCGACGAGTTCTTCACCAACCCCACCAGCGACCGCGCCAAGGACTTCCTCTCCAAGATCCTCAAGCACTGAACGGGCGGGCACCGGACGGCTCATCGCATCGGACCTCGACTACGATGTGCCCTTCATCCCTGTCGGAGAGGGGGACTTCGCCGAATTCCGCCGATCCCGCCCGGGATGAGCAGACCGCCCGCCCGGCCTGCGGGCCATTCCCACCGGGTGCGGCCCCCACGGCCCTGTGGGCCACGGGGGCGGCGGTTCACATCGGCCAGGCCCGTCCGGCGGCAGCCGGAGATCACTGCTCGCGCAGCGGAACCGACACGTACGACGGGTCGTTCGCCGGCGAGGAGAAGGTCAGCTGCGCGCCGGACGGGTTGTGCTCGATGTAGAGCGGGTCGACCGTGTCGACGACCAGGGCGAGGCGATGCCCGGCCGGGACGTCGTAGGCCGTGGAGTACAGCTCCAGGTCGACGCCGAACGGCTTTCCGGGGGTGCGCCCGTGGAAGGTGTACGGCGCGTGGGTGACCAGCTTGCCGAGGCCGAGCGGCCCCACGTCGTACAGGTAGGCGACGAGGGTGCCGCTCTCCTTGGTCGGGGTGACGGTCGTGTGCAACATCGCCGTCCCGCGCACCTGTTGGGCCGTGGCGTACTTCTCCGACTGCCACACGGCGGCCCAGCGGCGGGGGAGCAGGGGAATCGAGGCCATCGGGGGCAGCTGGGCCACCTGGTCGAGGATGCTGGACAGAAAGACGACTCCGCCGTCGGCGCCCGAGTTGACGTTCGTGCGGATCGTGGTCGTGCCCGCGAGGTCGATCTTCCGGTTCGTGGCGGCGACCGACTTCCAGTCGGGGTAGCCCTCGTAGCCGCCCGCGGAGCGGGACTTGAGCTGGACGGGCTGCTCCCGGTCGATGCCGTTGTCCTCGCCCCGCAGATAGTGGTCGAACCAGCGCTCGGTGTCCTGCCACACGTCGTTGGGCAGCCCGAACAGGCCGGTCAGCTCGGCGGTGGCGTGGTCCCCGGGCCGCATCTCCAGCCGCTTGGGGCCGGTCAGCTTCTCGTAGAAGTCGGCGTACTGGTTGGGCGGGAAGACCGTGTCGCCCCAGGCGTTGGCGAGCATGATCGCCGCGCCGTTCTTGTTGATCTGGTCGACGTAGGTCGCAGCGGAACGTTTCTTCCCCCAGGCGACGAGTTCCGGCTCCTTCGCCAGGTTGGAGGCGTAGAAGTCGTCGAAGGTCTGCCGGAGTTCGGCGCTCTGCCGGCCCGTCACCACGCTCGCGCCGTCCAGCAGGGCGGCTGCCTGGACGTGCTGGGTGCGCCCGGAGTAGATCGAGTCGATCAGGTCGGCCCAGCCGCTCAGCGAGGCGACCGCCTTGACGCGCTTGTCGTGTGCGGCGGTGAGCAGGCTGATGCCGGCGCCGTAGGAGACGCCCGCCATGCCGATGTGCCCGGCGTCCGAAGGGGTGTGGGCGAGCGCCCAGTCGATGACCTTCGAGGCGTCGGCCACGTCGGGCGGGCCCGCGACTTCTATCTCGCCGCCCGACTGCCAGAAGCCGCGCACGTTGTAGGTGACGACGACGTACCCGGAGTCGGCGAGCTTCTGGGCCTGGGCCAGATACTCGACCTGGGGCAGACCCCAGCTCGTGGGCATGACGAGCAGCGGGTAGCGGCGCGTGCCGTCGGCGCCCGCCGGGGTGACGACGTTGGCCTTGAGGACGGTGCCGCCGTCGCCCGCGATGTCGACGAACCGGACCGGGTTCGGCGCCGCCTGTGCGGTGGGGGCGAGTCCGAGGGCGGTGCCGGCGACCAGGGTCGCCGAGACGGCGCCTACGGCGGTGGTGCGCAGGGCCTTGCGGTGGAGTCCCACGGGTCACTCCTCACTCGTGTCAGTGCAAAGTGACCAGACGGTAACCTCGCCCCCTTACCAGTGGTAACCCGTCGGTAAGTTACGTGCCAGTAACGATTGTTGAGAAGTGGAGGACTTCAGGAGGCGCGGTGGCTGTTGCGTGGAGTCTGGGCGGGCAGCGGCGTCTGGGCCGCGCGCGTCACGTCCTCCACCATCTCGACGACATCCGGCCCGTACGCCTGCGAATTGATCACCTTCAGCAGCAGTACGAACGAGTTGTTGCCGTACTTGCGCGACAACCGCTCGTGGTGGCGGGCGAGGTAGCGGGTGGTGGCCTGGTTGGTGATCGACGTCTGGCCGCAGAAGAGGAAGACGGGACGGGGGTGCTGGCTCCGCTCCGCGGTGAGCCGGGCGAGCAGCGCGTATTCCTCCTTGCCGTTCTCCACCCGGTAGCGCTCGGAGCCGACCAGGAACGAGCCCCGTTCCGGGCTCGGTTCGGCGTCGACGTTCACGCGCACCCCGGGCAGCAGGGAGGACAGGTGCGCCGCCATACGGCGGTTGGACGCCGGGCCGCCCACGCAGAACTCGGTGCGCTCACCGAAGCCCTGACGTGCCGTGTCGTGCGGCAGGATCTGGGCGTGGGCGTTGCAGTCCTTGATCAGCGCGGCGAGTTCGAGCAGCGCGAACACGTCGTAGCGCATCACGGCGAACTCGGGCCCCGCGGCGCCCCGGTTCACCACCAGCAGCGATTCCGAGTTGTCGGGCAGTCCGAAGAAGGCCTGCTTCCGGCGGAGCTTGCGCTTCCACAGGAAGGTGCGGGCCACCCAGCCGAGCGCGGCGCTGATACCCGCCGCGACCACGCCCAGGACGATGTTGCGCACGTCGTCATTCATGGGCGCGCATGGTAGCGGGCCCGACGCACCCGTGTTCGAGGCATTCCTGACGCGGCCATGGCGATGAATTAAGCTGCGCGGACGGCCTTTGACTGGAGGTGCGGATGCGTCGCCCTGTCACACGGAATCTGACGGTCCTGGCGGTTTCTGCCGCCGTGGTGGTGTCGGTGGGAGGGGCGGCGCCGCCCACCGCGCAGCCCACCGGCGGTGAGAAAACACCCCTGGCCGTCGGCTACGGCGGTGCCGTCTCCAGCGTCGACCGGGACGCCTCCGCGGCCGGGCTCGAGGTGCTGCGCCAGGGCGGCAACGCCGTCGACGCGGCCGTCGCCACCGCCGCCGCGCTCGGTGTCACCGAGCCCTACTCGGCCGGCGTCGGCGGAGGCGGCTACTTCGTCTACTACGACGCCAAGTCCCGTACGGTCCGCACCATCGACGGCCGCGAGACCGCCCCGCTGACCGCCGACAAGAACCTGTTCGTCGAGAACGGCAAGCCCGTCCCCTTCTCCCAGGCCGTCAGCAGCGGCCTGAGCGTCGGCACCCCGGGCACGCCCGCCACCTGGCAGACGGCGCTCGACCGGTGGGGCAGCAAGCGGCTCGCGAGCGTCCTGAAGCCGGCCGAGCGGCTCGCCCGTGACGGTTTCACGGTCGACGAGACCTTCCGTGCGCAGACGGCGTCCAACGAGACCCGCTTCCGCTACTTCCCCGACACCGCCGAGCTGTTCCTGCCCGGCGGACGGCTCCCCGTCGTCGGCTCCACCTTCAAGAACCCCGACCTCGCCCGCACCTACGCGGAGCTGGCCCGCAAGGGCGTCGGCGCGCTCTACCGCGGGGACATCGGCCGGGACGTCGTCGACACGGTCAACAAGCCGCCCGTGGACCCCGCCTCGGGCTGGAACGCCCGCCCCGGCGACCTCTCCGAGCGGGACCTGACCGCGTACCGCCCCAAGCTCCAGGCACCCACCAAGTCCTCGTACCGCGGCCTCGGCATCTACTCGATGGCGCCGTCCTCCTCCGGCGGCACGACGGTCGGCGAGGCGCTCAACATCCTGGAGCGGACCGACCTGTCGAAGGCGAGCCAGGCCCAGTACCTGCACCGCTACATCGAGGCCAGCCGGATCGCCTTCGCGGACCGGGGGAGGTGGGTCGGTGACCCGGCCTTCGAAGACGTACCGACGAAGGAGCTGCTGTCGCAGCGGTTCGCCGACTCGCGTGCGTGCCTGATCAAGGACGACGCGGTGCTCACCAGTCCTGTGGCGCCGGGTGATCCGCGCGACCCGAAGGCGTGCGGCTCCGGTGGTAAGGCCGCTCCGACGACGTACGAGGGCGACAGCACGACGCATCTGACGGTGGCCGACAAGTGGGGGAACGTCGTCGCCTACACCCTCACCATCGAGCAGACGGGCGGCAGCGGGATCACCGTGCCGGGGCGGGGGTTCATCCTCAACAACGAGCTGACGGACTTCTCCTTCACCCCGGCGAATCCCGCCGTGCACGACCCGAACCTGCCGGGGCCGGGGAAGCGGCCGCGGTCGTCGATGTCGCCGACGATCGTGCTCGACCGGCATGACAGGCCCGTGGTGGCGCTGGGGTCGCCCGGTGGGGCGACCATCATCACGACCGTGCTGCAGACGCTCACCGGGTTCCTCGACCGGGGGTTGCCGCTCGTCGACGCGATCGCCGCGCCCCGGGCCAGTCAGCGGAATGCTGCGCAGACCGAGCTGGAACCCGGTCTCGACAGTGGTGTGCGCAAGCAGCTCGAAGCGATCGGGCACTCCTTCAAGGCCAACCCGGAGATCGGGGCGGCCACGGGGGTTCAGCGGTTGCCCGGTGGGAAGTGGCTGGCAGCCGCTGAGACCGTGCGGCGGGGTGGGGGGTCGGCGATGGTGGTGCGGCCTGTGGGTTGAGTGCCGTCTGACGGTGCGTGGGGGCTGGTCGCGCAGTTCCCCGCGCCCCTATGAGGGCGTTGCACTCGCCTGCGTCTGGAAACTCAAGTGGCCGTCCTCCACGTCCACCGTCACCTGGCCGCCCTCTGCGACCCTGCCGTCCAGCAGCAGTCGTGACAGCTCGTTGTCCACCTCGCGCTGGATCGTGCGGCGCAGCGGGCGGGCGCCGTACTCCGGCTGGTAGCCGTGCTCGGCCAGCCATTCCACCGCACGGTCGGTGAAGGTCACGGAGATGCCCTTGCTCTGCACGAGGGACCTGGTGCGGTCCAGCAGGAGGTTGGTGATCCGGCGGAGCTGTTCCGTGCTGAGCTGGCGGAAGACGACGATCTCGTCGATGCGGTTGAGGAACTCGGGGCGGAAGTGCTCCCGCAGGGGGCGCAGGATCTGTTCGCGCCGGGCCTCCTCGTCCGCGTCCGCGCCGCCCGACGCGAAGCCCACGGAGGCGCCGCGGCGGGTGATCACCTCGGAGCCGAGGTTGCTGGTCATCACGATGACGGTGTTGGTGAAGTCGACGGTGCGGCCCTGGGAGTCGGTGAGGCGGCCGTCGTCGAGGACCTGGAGCAGGATGTTGAAGACGTCCGGGTGGGCCTTCTCCACCTCGTCGAGCAGCAGCAGTGAGTAGGGGTGGCGGCGGACGACCTCGGTGAGCTGGCCGGCCTCCTCGTGGCCGACGTAGCCGGGCGGGGCGCCGACCAGGCGGCTGACGGTGTGCCGCTCCTGGTACTCGCTCATGTCGAGGCGGACCATGCGGTCCTCGCTGCCGAACAGGGCCTCGGCGAGAGCCCGGGCCAGCTCGGTCTTGCCGACGCCGGTCGGGCCGAGGAACAGGAAGCTGCCGATCGGCCGGTCGGGGCTGGCGAGCCCGGCGCGGGAGCGCAGCACCGCGTCCGAGACGACCCGCACGGCCTCGTCCTGGCCGACCACCCGCTCGTGCAGATGTTCCTCCAGGTGCAGCAGGCGGTCCTTCTCCTCCTGGGTGAGGCTGCTGACCGGGATGCCGGTCTGCCGGGACACCACCTCGGCGATGGCCTCGGCACCGACGACCAGGTCCTGGCCCTCGTCGATCTCCCCCTCGCCGCCGGCCTGGGTGATCCGCAGCTTCAGGTCCATGATCCGGTCGCGCAACTGGGTGGCCTGCTCGTAACTCTCGTCCGCGACCGCCTGGTCCTTGTCCCGGGTCAGCTGCTCCAGCTCCCGCTCCATGGCCCGGACGTCGGTGCCCTTGGTGCGGGCGCGCAGCCGGACCCGGGCACCGGCCTGGTCGATCAGGTCGATCGCCTTGTCCGGCAGCCGGCGGTCGGTGAGGTAGCGGTCGGACAGCTCGACGGCGGCGACCAGGGCCTCGTCGGTGTAGCGGACCTGGTGGTGGGCCTCGTAGCGGTCCTGGAGACCGCGCAGGATCTCGATCGCGTCCGCCGCGGTCGGTTCCGGCACCATGATCGGCTGGAAGCGGCGGGCCAGCGCCGCGTCCTTCTCGATCCGGCGGTACTCCTCCAGCGTGGTGGCGCCCACGATGTGCAGCTCGCCGCGGGCGAGGGCCGGCTTGAGGATGTTGCCGGCGTCCATGGAGCTGCCGTCGCCGCCGCCGGCACCGGCGCCCACGACCGTGTGCAGCTCGTCGATGAAGATGATCAACTGGTCGGAGTGGGCGCGGATCTCGCCGACGATGTTGTTCATCCGCTCCTCGAAGTCACCCCGGTAGCGGGTGCCCGCGACCACGCCCGTCAGGTCCAGCGCGACCACCCGGCGGCCGGTCAGCACGTCGGGCACGTCCCCCTCGGAGATGCGCTGCGCCAGTCCCTCCACGATGGCGGTCTTGCCGACGCCCGCGTCACCGATCAGCACCGGGTTGTTCTTGCCGCGGCGGGAGAGGACCTCGACGGTCTGCTCGATCTCCTGGTCCCGGCCGATCACCGGGTCGATACGGCCCTGCCGGGCCAGCTCGGTGAGGTCGCGGCCGTACTTGTCGAGGGTCGGCGTGTTCGTCGGGCGCGGCCGCTCGGCCTGGGGGGCCTCCGGTGCCTCGGGGGGTTCCGAGGGGGCGAAGCGGGCGGCGTTCAGGATGTGCCCGGCGGCCGAGTCGGGGTTCGAGGCCAGGGCGCTGAGCACGTGCTCCGGCCCGATGTAGCCGTAGCCGCGGGCCCGGGCCATGTCGTGCGCGTCCAGCAGGGCGCGCTTGGCGGCCGGGGTGAGGGAGAGCGCGGTCGGCGGCGGTGCGTCGTCCGGGGTGTGCTGGGCCGGGCCCGACCGCTCGTCGATCTGCGACGCCAGGGAGTCGGGGTTCGCGCCCGCCTTGGTGAGCAGGGTCCGGGTGGGTTCGGTGGCGAGCGCCGCCCGCAGCAGGTGTTCCGTGTCGAGATCCCGGCTGCCGTGCTCGGCGGCGTACTGGGCGGCGCCGCGGACGAGTTCCCGGGCCGGCTGACTGAGCAGTCGGCCGATGTCGATCTGCCGGGGACCGGGACGCGGTCCGCCGAAGAAGCGTGCGAGGAATTCTCCGAAGGGATCCGAGCCGTAGCCCTCCGGGCTGCTGAAGCCGCTGCTCATGGGCCTTCCGTTCCCGGCGTCCCCGGCGCGCGGGCGGGGGACGCCCTCGCTGGTCGACGTGCCGGGGTCGGGTAACCCGGGTGGCAGCCCGTTACACCTGGGGCGCGCTCGTAGAACACCTTCGCACGATCGCGGACAAGGAGCACCTTCGGGGCGTAACCGGGTAATACCGGCAGATCTCAGCGTGAGGTCAGGACGGTCTCAGCGTGAGGTCAGGATGATCTCAGCGTGCGGTCAGGATCCTCGGCCCCGCGTCCGTGATCGCCACCGTGTGCTCCGCGTGGGCCGCGCGGGAGCCGTCGTCCGTCATCAGGGTCCAGCCGTCGGGGGCCGGGTGGAAGGTGTCGATGCCGCCCGCGATGACCATGGGTTCGATCGCCAGGGCCATGCCGTGCCTCAGGCGCATCCCACGCCCCGGCCTGCCCTCGTTCGGCACTCCGGGGTCCTCGTGCATCCGGCGGCCGATGCCGTGGCCGCCGAAACCCTCGGGGATGCCGTAGCCCGCGGCGCGGCAGACGGTGCCGATCGCGTGGGCGATGTCGCCGATGCGGTTGCCGACGACGGCGGCCTCGATGCCGGCTTCGAGGGCCCGCTCGGCGGTCTCGATCAGGCGCAGGTCGGCCTCGCGCGGGGTGCCCACGACGAAGCTGAGGGCCGAGTCGCCGACCCAGCCGCCCAGTTCCGCGCCGAAGTCGATGGAGACCAGGTCGCCGTCGCGCAGCCGGTACCGGGTCGGGATGCCGTGCACGATCGCGTCGTTGACCGAGACGCAGAGGACGGCGGGGAAGGGGGTCGGCGCGAAGGTCGGCCGGTAGCCGAGGAAGGGTGAGGTCGCTCCCGCCTCCCGCAGGACGTCATGCGCCACCTCGTCCAGCTCCAGCAGGGAGACGCCCACGTCAGCGGCCTTCTGGGCGGCCGTCAGGGCGCGGGCCACGACCTGGCCCGCCTCGTACATCGCATCGATCGACACATCGGTCTTCAGCTCAACCATGCCAATTACTATACCGGTATTAGAATGGGTGCCATGGTGCGCACCCCTCTCACCCCCGAAGAGCGCGAACGCGGCGAACGGCTCGGCCGGCTGCTGCGTGAGGCGCGTGGCGACCGGAGCATGGCGGAGGTCGCGGCGAACGCGGGCATCTCCCCGGAGACGCTCCGCAAGATCGAGACCGGTCGGGCTCCGACCCCGGCCTTCTTCACCGTGGCCGCGCTGGCCGGCGCGCTCGGGCTGTCGATGGACGAACTGGCCGGGCGGTGCGTGCTGGTGCCGGTCTGACGACGCGGTGCTGAGACTCCTGCGCCGCGTGTGAAAACTCCCCGTAGCACGGCTGTAACACGACTGGTGTTGCCTACTGGGCGGAGTGCTCCGGTCGGGCGGGAGTTGAGCGATGGCGGCGGACCGACTCCCAAGTGAAGTACGGGAGTTCGCGCATTACCTGGAGGGTCTGCTGGCACGCCTGGACCCGTCCGGGGGCTGGTGCGCGGTGTTCTGGCAGCGTGACCCCGAGGGTATGCGGGCCTGTCTCGACGGGCGTGAGATGCCGCCGTGGGACGTGCTCGAGGCGCTGTTGCAGGACCTCGCCGGGCAGTACGGCCCGGGGGGCGCGGGCCCGGAGACGGAACGCGCCCGGTCCCTGCACGCCGCCGCACTCGCCGCGTACGATGCCCGGCCCGGTGGCCGTGACGCCCTCCGGGACCGGCTCGACGTCATGCTCCGCGAGCAGAAGTACGCCGCCGAACGCCGGGCGGAACTGACCCGCCTCCTCGCCACCGCCGTGACCCGTGAAGAGGCCGATGCCTTCCGCCTCGACTTCGCCTGGGCCCACGACGACCACCGACGCGCGACGGCGCGCTGCGCGGAACTTAGGGCCCGGATGGCCGACTTGGATCGCCGCGAGGGCGTGTCCCGCGAGTTGTGGGGTGACGGTCGGGTGGGTGGCACGCCGGGGGCTCACGCGGGCGCGTCCCGTGGCACGGGCCCGACGTCGGTCGGACCCGACGACGACGGTGCCTGGTCGGGCACGTGGCACCACAGGCCGAACGACGGAGGCGCCGGGGCGGCGGACGGGGGCTCGCGAGCAGGATCGGCCGGGTGGGCGGGCTCTGGTGGGGCGGCGGACGGGGCTCTGCGAGCAGGGTCGGGCAGGGGCGCGGGCCCCGGAGTGGCGCCGGACGGGGCTTCGGGAGAAGGGTCGGGCAGGGGTGTGGACCCAGGTGCGGCCGGAGACGGGGCTTCGCGAGCAGGATCAGCCCGGTGGGCAGGCGCCGGTGCCGCGGCGGACGGTGGTCGGCCCGTGAGGGCCGACGGGTACACGCCTGCCGGCCCGGCACCGGACAGCCGCCGTATGCGATCGGCCCCTGGCCGCCCGTATGGCCCGGCCACGCCTGACACGCCCTGGCACCCCGAGGCCCCGGCGCCAGGGGCGAGGGGTGCGGCCGGCCATGACGACCCTCGCCATGCGGACGCCGGGGCGGCCCCGGCCGGGCGGCCTTACACCCAGGACGGCGAGTTCGCGGCTGGGCGTGCCGGCTCCCGGGAGGCAGGATCCGGCGGTGCCTCCGGCGCCTTCTCGGATCCGCAGGGCCGGGCCGATGCCCGGGAGGGCGGCGAGTTCGCGGCTGGGCGTGCCGCCTCGCGGGAAGCCGCATCTGGCGGCACCCCCGGCGTATTCGCCGCTCCGGGCCGCGGGGGTGATGGGCGCGACGCCGGGCATCCGGGCGGCGCGGCTGCCCCGCGGGAGGCTGCGGCTGATGCCCGTGACGGGGAGTATCAGGCAGGTTGGGCGGCCTCCCGGGAGGCGGTGTCTGACGGCGCCTTTGGCGCGTTCGCGGCCCCGGTTCGTGGGGGTGGTGGGCATGGCGCCGAGTATCCGGGGGACAGGGTCACCTCGCGGGAGGGCGCGGGCGGTGGCCGTGACCGCGAGCGTCAGGCGGGCTGGGCCGCCTCCCGGGAAGCCCCAGTCGACGGCACGCCCGGCGTCTTCGTCGCCCCGGCCCCGTTCGCCTCCGAACCCGCAGCCGCCCACCAACCCCCCTCCACGCCCGAACCACCAGCCGGCGTCGGACAACCGGCCACGGCCGAACCTCCTGGCACAGCCGAACCCCTCACACCCAAGCAACGCAAACGCCGCCGCGGCAGTGCCCGTTTCGCCGGGATGGCCGAGGAGGACGCCGCACCCGTCGCCGTGCCGCCCGCTGCCGTGCCGCTGCTTCCTGGACCCGCCCCCGTGACCGGCCGTCGTAAGCCGCGTGGTGCACGGTTCGCCGGGGCCGCCGAAGAGGCGGGGGAGGAGCGGTCGGAACCGCGGGTCGCGGCGGCCGTCGGGGCGGCGGAGCGGACGGACGTCGTGCAAGCCGTCGAGGCCCTCGCGCGGCTGCGCAAGGAGGGCCGCAGCGGCGAGGCGCACGCTCTGCTGGTCGAGGCCGCGTCCTGGGCCCCGGCCCGGTTCCCACTGCTCGCGCAGGAGCTGGAGCGGGCCGGGCTCGGTGCGGACTGGCAGACGCTGCTCTGGGAGGCCGGCTCGCTCCCCGCCGGGCGGCTGGTCGCCGCGGCGGACGCGCTGGCCGCGGCAGGCCGCGCGGGCGACGGGCAGCAGATCCTGCGGCAGGGAGTCGGCCGGCCCCCGGGCGAGATCGGAGAGGCCGTCCTCGGACTCGTCGCCGAGGGGCGTCACCGCGAGGTTCGCGTCCTGCTCGACGCGTACGTCGGGGCCCGCACCCCCGAGGAGGCGGCCCGCAGCGCCGAGCCCGGTCCGCAGACCCTCGTACCGCTCCTGCTGGAGGCCGCCCGGGGCGTGTCGGACGAGCGCCGCCGGGACCTCGTGCACGCCCTGCGCGTCGCCGGATTCCCTGCCTGACCGGGCATGCCGTGCTCCCGGCGACTCACCCACAGGAGTGCGAATGGCGCCCGGCACCGCGGGTTGGCGACGATGGTCTTGGCAAGCCCGGGCCGGAGGCTTACGTTCGTGGCTCTACGGCCCGCTTCTACGGGCGTAGAGGCGCTGACGTCGCGTCGAAGGAGCAGCTCATGGCCAACGTCGTACGTGCCGCCCTGGTCCAGGCCACCTGGACCGGCGACACCGAGTCCATGGTGGCGAAACACGAGGAGCACGCCCGCGAGGCGGCCCGCCGGGGCGCGAAGATCATCGGTTTCCAGGAAGTCTTCAACAGCCCCTACTTCTGTCAGGTCGAGGAGCCGGAGCACTACCGCTGGGCCGAGCCCGTGCCCGACGGGCCGACCGTGCGGCGCATGCGGGCCCTCGCGCGCGAGACCGGCATGGTGATCGTCGCGCCGGTGTTCGAGGCGGAGCAGCCCGGCTTCTACTACAACACCGCGGCCGTGATCGACGCCGACGGCACCTATCTCGGCAAGTACCGCAAGCACCACATCCCGCAGCTCAAGGGCTTCCGTGAGAAGTTCTACTTCAAGCCCGGCAACCTCGGCTGGCCCGTCTTCGACACGGCGGCCGGCAAGGTCGGTGTCTACATCTGCTACGACCGCCACTTCCCGGAGGGCTGGCGGCAACTCGGCCTGTACGGGGCCCAGCTCGTCTACAACCCCTCCGCCACCCACCGCAGTCTGTCGTCCCACCTGTGGCGGCTGGAGCAGCCCGCGGCCGCCGTCGCCAACGGGTACTACATCGCCGCGATCAACCGCGTCGGACAGGAGGAGTACGGCGACAACGACTTCTACGGGACGAGCTACTTCGTCGACCCTCGCGGGCAGTTCGTGGGCGACGTCGCCAGCGACAGCCAGGAGGAGCTCGTGATCCGCGACCTGGACCTCGACCTCATCGAAGAAGTGCGGCAGACGTGGGCCTTCTACCGCGACCGCCGCCCCGACGCCTACGAAGGACTGGTGCAGCCGTGACCAACGACCTGCTGGGCCGCCACCGGGCCGTGCTCCCCGACTGGCTCGCCCTCTACTACGAGGAGCCCCTGGAGATCACCCACGGCGAGGGCCGCCACGTCTGGGACGCCCACGGCAACCGGTACCTCGACTTCTTCGGGGGCATCCTCACCACGATGACCGCGCACGCCCTGCCCGAGGTGACCAAGGCGGTGAGCGAGCAGGCCGGGCGGATCGTCCACTCCTCGACCCTGTACCTCAACCGGCCGATGGTCGAACTCGCCGAGCGCGTGGCCCAGCTCAGCGGCATCCCCGACGCCCGCGTCTTCTTCACCACCTCCGGCACCGAGGCCAACGACACCGCCCTGCTGCTCGCCACCACGTACCGGCGCAGCAACACGATCCTGGCGATGCGCAACAGCTACCACGGCCGCTCCTTCAGCTCCGTCGGCATCACCGGCAACAGCGGCTGGTCCCCGACCTCCCTGTCCCC
The DNA here is from genome assembly GCF_040613735.1 of Streptomyces sp. NPDC006235. Taxonomy (NCBI): domain Bacteria; kingdom Bacillati; phylum Actinomycetota; class Actinomycetes; order Kitasatosporales; family Streptomycetaceae; genus Streptomyces; species Streptomyces sp. NPDC006235. The sequence goes on along the minus strand of NZ_JBEXSR010000013.1, from coordinate 94,551 downwards.
GCTCCAGACGCTCTACGTCCACGGCGGCGTACGCACCCGCGGCCCGTTCGCCTCCCTCGGCGACGACGACTTCATCGCGGCCTGCGTCGACGACCTGAAGGACCTGCTCGGCCACACCCGCCCCCCGGCCGCGCTGATCGCCGAACCCGTCCAGGGCGTCGGCGGTTTCACCGCACCCCCGGACGGGCTGTACGCCGCCTTCCGCGAGGTGCTGCACGAGCGCGGCATCCTGTGGATCGCCGACGAGGTGCAGACCGGCTGGGGCCGCACCGGCGAGCACTTCTGGGGCTGGCAGGCCCACGGGCGCAACGGGCCGCCGGACATCATGACCTTCGCCAAGGGCATCGGCAACGGCATGTCCATCGGCGGTGTCGTCGCCCGCTCCGAGATCATGAACTGCCTCGACTCCAACAGCATCTCCACGTTCGGCGGCACCCAGATCACCATGGCGGCCGGCCTCGCCAACCTCAACTACCTGCTGGAACACGACCTCCAGGGCAACGCCCGGCGCGTCGGCGGCCTGCTCATCGAGCGGCTGCGGTCCGCCGCGGCGCACGTGCCGGCCGTACGCGAGGTGCGCGGACGCGGACTGATGATCGGCATCGAGATCACCAAGCCGGGGACCGACGAGGCCGACCCGCAGGCCGCGGCGGCCGTCCTGGAGGCGGCCCGCGAGGGCGGCCTGCTGATCGGCAAGGGCGGCGGCCACAACACCAGCGCCCTGCGCGTCGCCCCGCCGCTGTCCCTCAACGTCGCGGAGGCCGAGGAAGGCGCCGCGATCCTCGAGAACGCTCTGAGGAGCATCCAGTAGCAGTGAACTGAACAAGGGAACGGCACCATGACCATCACCTTGGATTCCCTGGAACCCGCGCTGTCGGTCCGGCAGGTCCTCACCCTGGAGCGGGTGCTCGCCGGGGAGCCCGAGGTGGTGGCCGGCGCGACCCATCTCGACCGGGCGGTGCGCTGGGTGCACGTCGCCGAGGCCGCCGACGTCGGCGTGATGCTCAGCGGCGGCGAGATGGTCCTCACCACCGGGGTGCTGCTCGCCGGCGACGAGGAGAAACAGGCCGAGTACGTCCGGTCGCTGCACCGCGCGGACGCCTCCGCCGTCGTCCTCGGACTCGGCCGCGCCTTCCCCGCCGCACCGGCCGTGATGCGCCGGGCGGCCGAGCGGTGCGGGCTGCCGATGGTCGTCCTGCACCGGCCCTTCCCCTTCGCCGAGCTGACCGAGGAGGTCCAGTCACGGCTCGTACGGCGCAAGTTCGCCGCCGTCAGCCTCTCCGAGGCCGTCCGCACCGAACTCACCGCCCTGATCACCGCGGGCGCCCCGCTGCAACGCCTGCTCGACGAGGTCGCCCGGCACAGCGCCTGCCCGGTCGTCGTCACCAACCTCGCCCACCGCGTCCTCGGCACGGCGGGGGAGCGGCCCGCGGTGGACGACGTGCTGCGCGACTGGGAGCGCATCGCCCGGCAGGCCGGAGGCACCGAGGGCGACGGCTGGATCCGCGCCGAGCTGGGCGGACGCGGGGAGCGCTGGGGCCGGATCGTGCTGTGCGGCTACCGGGGCGACACCGCCACCGGACGGCTCCTGGCCGACCGCGCCGCCGAGGCCCTCGTCCTGCACCGCATGCTCGGCGGCGCTGCCGCCTGCTCCTGGGAGGAGCAGTCCGCGCAGAGCCTGCTCACCGACCTGGTCAGCGGCGTCGTACCGGCACGGCAACTCCTGCCCCGGGCGCGCGCGGCCGGGCTGCCGGTCAACCGGCGGACGTTCGTGCCGCTGGTCGTCCGCGACGGCGACACCCCCCGGCTCGACCGGCTGCTGCGGCTGCTGGGCCTGCCCGGGCTGGTCGCCGAACTGGCCGACGGAGCCACCGCCGTGCTCCTCAGCCTCCCCCGCGACCAGGACGCGGACGCCCTCGCCGCGCACTTCGCGACCCGGCTGCGCACCGAGTCCGGACCGGCCCGCACGGTCGTCGCCGCGGCCGATCCCCGGACCGCCTGGGACGACGTCCCCGCCGGGCTGCGCGAGGCCCGGCACGTGGCGGACGCCGTCACCGACTCCGTCGCCGCCCTGGACCTCCCGCCGGTCGTCCGCCTGCGGGACGTCCACCTGCGGGGCCTGATCCGCCTGCTGCGCGACGACCCGCACGTGCAGTCCTTCGCGGAGCGGGAGCTGGACGGGCTGCTGTGCGAGACCGAGGAGGACCTGCTGTCGGTCCTGCGCACCTACCTCGCCACCGGCCGCAACAAGTCCCGGACCGCCCAGCTCCACCACGTCTCGCGGCCCGCCCTGTACCGCCGCCTGGAATCGATACAGGTCCGCCTCGGGGTGGACCTCGACGACTTCGAGCAGGCCGCCTCGGTGCACATCGCACTCCTCGCGCACGACGCGCAACAGCAGTGAAACACCCGACCACCTGGGAAAACGGCGGTGAAACATGGGCTCACGGCAGAGTGACACGGTGACACGCCGCACGCCCCCAGACGTGACACGGTGCAACTCAAAGAGCGCGTCCCGGCTTCCTAGGCTCACGGCACACCGAGCGACCGGAGGTCCCGATGAGCCGAGTGATCCGTGCCGCCGTCTTCCAGACCGCCTGGACGGGCGACAAGGAGTCGATGATCCAGGTCCACGAGCAGGCGGCCCGCGACGCCGCCGCGCAGGGCGCTCAAGTCCTGTGCTTCCAGGAGCTGTTCTACGGACCGTACTTCTGCCAGGTCCAGGACCCGGCCTTCTACGAGTACGCCGAGCAGATCCCCGAGGGCCCGATCGTCCGCCGCTTCCAGGCCCTCGCCAGGGAACTGGGCATCGTCCTGGTCCTGCCGATGTACGAGGAGGAACAGCCCGGCGTCCTCTACAACACCGCCGCCGTGATCGACGCGGACGGTTCCTACCTCGGCAAGTACCGCAAGACCCACATCCCGCAGGTCCAGGGTTTCTGGGAGAAGTTCTACTTCCGCCCGGGCAACGGCGGCTGGCCCGTCTTCGAGACCGCCGTCGGCAAGGTCGGCGTCTACATCTGCTACGACCGGCACTTCCCCGAGGGCTGGCGCGCGCTCGGCCTCGCGGGCGCCGAGATCGTCTTCAATCCCTCGGCCACCTCGCGCGGCCTGTCCGGCTACCTCTGGCAGCTGGAACAGCCGGCGGCGGCCGTCGCCAACGAGTACTTCGTGGGCGCGATCAACCGGGTCGGCGTCGAGGAGTACGGCGACAACGACTTCTACGGGACGTCCTACTTCGTCGACCCGGAGGCCCAGTTCGTCGGCGAGGTGGCCAGCGACAAGGAGCCCGAACTGGTCGTCCGCGACCTGGACATGGCCAAACTCCGAGAGGTCCGCGACCGCTGGCAGTTCTACAGGGACCGCGCACCTGCAACGTACGGTCCGCTGACGGACCTCTAGGGGCGCGGGGCTGTATTCGATATGCGGCTACCGCCGCGTGCGCGCGACCAGCCACAGTCAACCTGCACGTCCAATCGGCGAGGAGCGACAGAGCATGAGCACCCGAACCGTCATCCGCGGCGGCCTCGTCATCACCGCATCCGACGAGATCCACGCCGACGTCCTGATCGAGGACGGCCGCATCGCCGCCCTCGCAGCCTCCGGCACCCCCGCCGCCGAGGCCTTCACCGCAGACCGGACGATCGACGCCACCGGAAAGTACGTCATCCCCGGCGGCGTCGACGCCCACACCCACATGGAGCTGCCCTTCGGCGGCACCTTCGCCTCCGACACCTTCGAGACCGGCACCCGCGCCGCCGCCTGGGGCGGCACGACCACGATCATCGACTTCGCCGTGCAGAGCGTCGGGCACAGCCTGCGCGAGGGCCTCGACGCCTGGCACGCCAAGGCGGAGGGCAACTGCGCCGTCGACTACGGCTTCCACATGATCGTCTCCGATGTGAACCAGGAGACACTCAAGGAGATGGACCTGCTCATCGAGGAGGGCGTCACCTCCTTCAAGCAGTTCATGGCCTACCCGGGGGTGTTCTACTCCGACGACGGCCAGATCCTGCGCGCCATGCAGCGCTCCGCCGAGAACGGCGGACTGATCATGATGCACGCCGAGAACGGCATCGCGATCGACGTCCTGGTGGAACAGGCGCTGGCCCGCGGCGAGACCGACCCCCGCTACCACGGCGAGGTCCGCAAGGCCCTGCTGGAGGCGGAAGCCACCCACCGCGCCATCAGGCTGGCGCAGGTCGCGGGCGCACCCCTCTACGTCGTGCACGTCTCGGCGACGGAGGCGGTCGCCGAACTGGCCCGGGCCCGCGACGAGGGACTGCCCGTCTTCGGCGAGACCTGCCCGCAGTACCTGTTCCTGTCCACCGACAACCTCGCCGAGCCGGATTTCGAAGGCGCGAAGTACGTGTGCTCCACTCCGCTCAGGCCGAAGGAGCACCAGGCCGCGCTGTGGCGGGGTCTGCGCACCAACGACCTCCAGGTCGTCTCCACCGACCACTGCCCCTTCTGCTTCGTCGGCCAGAAGGAACTCGGCCGCGGCGACTTCTCCAAGATCCCCAACGGTCTCCCGGGTGTCGAGAACCGTATGGACCTGCTCCACCAGGCCGTCCTCGACGGGCACATCTCCCGCCGCCGCTGGATCGAGATCGCCTGCGCCACCCCCGCCCGGATGTTCGGCCTCTACCCGAAGAAGGGCACCATCGCGCCGGGCGCCGACGCCGACGTCGTCATCTACGACCCGCACGCCGAGCAGGTCATGTCGGCCGACACGCATCACATGAACGTCGACTACTCGGCGTACGAGGGCAAACGCGTCACCGGACGGGTCGAAACGGTCCTCTCGCGCGGCGTGCCCGTCATCACCGAGCGGGAGTACACCGGCCACGCCGGGCACGGCGTCTTCACCCCGCGATCCACCTGTCAGTACCTCAACTAGGAGTGGTGCCGATGGACTTCGGACTCGTCCTGCAGACGGACCCGCCGGCCTCGCGGGTGATCAGCCTGATGAAACGCGCGGAACGCAACGGATTCTCGCACGGCTGGACCTTCGACTCCGCCGTGCTGTGGCAGGAACCGTTCGTGATCTACAGCCAGATCCTGGCCAACACCACGAAACTGAAGGTCGGGCCGATGGTGACCAACCCGGGCACCCGCACCTGGGAGGTCACCGCCTCCACCTTCGCCACCCTCAACGACATGTACGGCAACCGCACGGTCTGCGGCATCGGCCGCGGCGACTCCGCGATGCGCGTGGCCGGCCGCAAGCCCAACACGCTGGCCCGGATCAGCGAGGCCATGAAGGTCATCCGGGCCCTCGGCAGCGGCCAGGAGGCCGACCTCGGCGGCGGTACGGTCGTCCGGTTCCCGTGGATCGGGCCGGGCGCCGAACTCCCCGTGTGGATGGCCGCGTACGGCCCCAAGGCCCTGAAGATGGCCGGCGAGGAGGCCGACGGGTTCATCCTCCAGCTGGCCGACCTGTATCTGACCGAGTACATGGTCAAGGCCGTGAAGGACGCGGCCGTCGCCGCCGGCCGGGACCCGTCCGAGGTGACCGTCTGCGTGGCCGCCCCGGCCTACGTCACCGAGGACGACTCGCCCGAGGCGCTCGCGCACGCGCGCGACCAGTGCCGGTGGTTCGGCGGCATGGTCGGCAACCACGTGGCGGACCTGGTGTCCAAGTACGGCGAGCACTCCGCCGCCGTCCCCGACGAACTCACCGACTACATCAAGGCGCGGGAGGGCTACGACTACTCCCACCACGGCCGCGCCGACAACCCCGACACCCAATTCGTCCCGGACGAGATCGTCGACCGGTTCTGCCTGATCGGCCCGGTCGACAAGCACGTCGAGAAGCTGACCGCGCTGCGCGCCCTCGGCGTCGACCAGTTCGCCGTCTACGACATGCACGACGCGCAGGAAGCCGTGATCGACACCTACGGATCGCGGGTCATCCCGGCCGTCAACGGCTGATCACCGCCGCACCACTCCCTTGATCTCCCCCTTCCCGCCGGCCCGGGAAGGGGGCCCAGGGCGCTCCCGAGCGCACCCCCCATCGGCGTCACCCGCATGGCCTTTCCCGTCCCACCTCCACGATTGGCCTGGCCCATGACCGACACCGTTCCCACGGCCCCACCGCCGACCACCCAAGTCACCCTCGCCGACGGCCGGGTGGAGATCGCCCCGGGCGCCCCCGCACCGACCGGTCCCTACGCCAACGAGGACCTGCTGCCGGTCCCCGTCGCCAAGCGCACCTGGACCACGTACAACTTCTCCGCGCTGTGGGTCGGCATGGCCCACAACACGGCCTCCTGGACCCTGGCCTCCGGCCTCATAGCCGTCGGCATGGACTGGAAGCAGGCGGTGCTCACCATCGCCCTGGCCAATGTGATCGTGCTGATACCGATGCTGCTCACCGGGCACGCCGGACCCAAGTACGGCATACCCTTCCCGGTCTTCGCCCGGGCCTCCTTCGGCATCCGCGGGGCCAACCTGCCCGCCGTCGTACGGGCGCTGGTGGCCTGCGGCTGGTTCGGCATCCAGACCTGGATCGGCGGCGAGGCCATCTACTTCCTGGCCGGCAAACTCGTCGGCAGCGGCTGGACGGACGCGGCGAAGGTCGGCGGCTACGCCTGGACCATGTGGCTGTCCTTCGCGATCTTCTGGGCGCTCCAGGTCGTCATCATCTACCGGGGCATGGAGACCATCCGCCGCTTCGAGAACTGGGCGGCGCCCTTCGTGCTCGTCGGCGCGTTCGTGATGCTGTGGTGGATGAGCGACAAGGCGGGCGGCTTCGGCCCGCTGTTCGACCAGCCGTCGAAGCTCGGCTGGGGCCCGGACTTCTGGAAGCTGTTCGCTCCCGCGCTCATGGGCATGATCGGTTTCTGGTCCACGCTGTCGCTGAACATCCCCGACTTCACCCGCTACGGCAAGAGCCAGAAGGCGCAGACCTGGGGTCAGGCCCTCGGTCTGCCGACGACGATGACGCTGTTCGCGTTCCTCTCCGTGATGGTCACCTCGGGCTCGCAGGCGGTCTACGGCGAGGCGATCTGGGACCCGGTACAGCTCGCGGCCAAGACCGACAACACGGTGGGCCTGCTGTTCGCCCTCGTCACCGTCCTGGTGGCCACGCTGTCCGTCAACGTCGCGGCCAACCTGGTCTCACCCGCGTTCGACTTCTCCAACATCGCGCCCCGGAAGATCAGTTTCCGCGCCGGAGCCCTCGCCACCTGTGTCCTCGGCGTACTGATCTTCCCGTGGAAGCTGTACTCCGACCCGCAGGGCTACATCTTCACCTGGCTCGGCCTGGTCGGCGGCCTGCTCGGCACCGTCGCGGGCATCCTCATCGCCGACTACTGGATCCTGCGCCGCGCCCGGCTCGACCTCGCCGACCTGTACCGCACGGGTGGCCGCTACTGGTACGAGGGCGGCTGGAACTGGCGGGCCGTCGTCGCCTTCGCGGTCGGCGGCGTCCTCGCCGTCGGCGGCGCCAGCTTCAAGCCGCTGATCGACGGCCGCCCCATCCCGGCACTGGCCGATCTGGCCGACTACGGCTGGGCGGTGGGCCTGGGCACGTCGATGCTGCTGTACCTGCTGCTGATGGCGGCACGGGGCCGGGACCGGACCATGGTCTGAGCGCTGAGGGGGACGCGGACGCTGGAGGGCGGTCAGCCCTTGCCGCCCTCCAGCGCGGCAACCGCTTCCTTCGCGGCCTTGATCGCGCCCTTGTTGATCGTGTCCGTGCTCGGCGCCTTCTTCGACTCGAAGTCGCTGCCGTTGTACGTGATGACCACCAGCGCGTTCGACGCGCGGACGAACACCTGGCCCTCACGGGTCTGTTGCTTGTCCTCGGTGGTGAGGTTGACGATGGAGTACGCGCTGTCACCGAGACCGGGGACGGCGCCTCCACCGCTGCTCTCCTCGGTGCGGCCCTTGTAGGCCTTCTCCGCCGCCTCGTCCGACTCCATCACCTCGAAGGACACGTCGAGCCAGCGGTAGTCGTACCCCTTGAGGGCGTTCCAGGAGCAGGTGCGGCGCAACTCCGAGTCCGTGGACGGGATCTCCTTCCCGGCCGTCTTGGCGCCCGGCACCAGCGACTCGACCGTCTTCTTGGCGACGCTCTCGCACGGCGCCGGCGCGGCCGAGTAGGTCTTCGACACCGTCGACGTCGACGGGGCGGACGCGGACTGGGTCTCGGTCTTCTCGTCGGCCGGCTTGTGCTCGGCGGCCTGCGGCGCGGCGAGCGGACCGGACGACAGCGCCCAGCCCGCCGCGGCGAGCACGGCCACCGGCGACAGGCGTGCGGTCAGGGCCAGGGGCAGAGGTAGGGAACGCACGGCGCCCTTCTCGTGGGGGACGGCGGACGGGACGACAGTTTCACATGACTGCCTGTGACGCGGAAGTGCGAACTCGCTCCGTGCCTGCACGGTGACGGTGACTCACTGTCGACGGTCGGGGTTTCGGGCGGTTCGGCGGTCACCGGGCGGTTTGTCGCGTGTCCCTCACCGAGGTACGGCCCAGGCCATCACGTAGCCGAAGCCGTTGAGGGCCCAGTGCAGCGACGCGGGGGCCAGCAGACTTCCGGACCGGCGCCGCAGCTCGCACAGGACGACCCCGGCCGCGGTCGTGGCGACCACGGCGGCCGCGACGGACAGCACGGTGCCCGCCGGTCCCGTGCCGAGGACCGCCGCGGCCGCGTTGGCCCGGCTCAGCCCGCGCGAGGGAAGCACATGCCAGAGTCCGAACAGTACTGACGACACCGCAGTGGCCCAGGCAGTACCGTGCCGACGCCGCACCATGGCCCACAGGACGCCGCGAAAGGCGATCTCCTCCAGCAGCACGGTGCCGACCGGTACCCGGATCAGCACGCGCCACAGCAGTTCCCCCACGGTCAGGCCGGCGGCGCGTTGGTCCTCGAACGCCTCCCTGGTGGCCGGCAGAGCGAGTCCGACCAGGAAAACGGCGAGAACCGCTCCCACCAGCACCGCTGACCACCGCAGTCCCCGGTGCAGGGCAGCCGGGTCGAGCCCGAGATCGGCGCGGGTGAGACCGTCCCACCGGGCGATCAGCAGCAGCGCGGCGGCCGCGGCCACGCAGGTGGGTACGTAGGCGCCGGGAGCGAGCCAATTGTTGAGCAGGTTCGCGGCCACCAGGAGGGCGAGGACACAGAACATCCGCATGGTGTCACCAGCATCCCGCCATCCGGTCCGTCAGTCCGGGGTAGGGAAGGGAGATCACCGCCAATGAGGTGAAACGAGATGAGAGGCCCTATGTTCACGACCCGCCCCACCCTCCAGGGCACTTTCGGCATGGTGTCCTCCACGCACTGGCTCGCCTCGCAGTCGGCCATGGCCGTCCTGGAGGACGGCGGCAACGCCTACGACGCGGCCGTGGCGGGCGCGTTCGTGCTGCATGTCGTCGAGCCGCACCTCAACGGCCCGGCGGGCGAGGTGCCGATCCTGCTCGCGCCGGCCGGCGGCGAGGTGCGGGTGCTGTGCGGGCAGGGTGTCGCACCGGCCGGGGCGACGGTCGCGTACTACCGGGGCCTCGGCCTGGACCTCGTCCCCGGCACCGGGCCGCTCGCCGCCGCCGTGCCGGGCGCGTTCGACGCCTGGATGCTGCTGCTGCGCGACCACGGCACCAAGTCCCTCGCCGAGGTCCTGAAGTACGCCATCGGATACGCCGAGCACGGGCACCCGCCCGTGGAACGCGTCGGCGAGACCGTCGAGACCGTACGCGAGCTGTTCGAGACGGAATGGACCTCGTCGGCGGACGTCTACCTGCCCGGCGGCAGGGCCCCGCGCCCCGGCGAGCCCTTCACCAACCCCGCGCTCGCCGCCACCTGGAAGCGGCTGCTCGCCGAGACCGCGGGGGCGGGGGACCGGGAGTCACGCATCGAGGCCGCGCGGGAGGTGTGGCGCTGCGGCTTCATAGCCGAGGCCCTGGTACGGCAGGCCGGGCGGCCCACCATGGACACCAGCGGCGAACGCCACACCGGCACCCTCACGGCCGCCGACCTCGCCGGCTGGTCCGCGACCTACGAGACACCGGTGTCGTACGACTGGAACGGCTGGACGGTGTACAAGCCGGGCCCCTGGAGCCAGGGCCCGGTCCTCCTCCAGCAGCTCGCCCTGCTCCCGCCGGAGCTGCCCCGTCACGGCTCCGCCGACTACGTCCACCTGCTGGTGGAGAACTGCAAACTCGCCATGGCCGACCGGGAGGCCTGGTACGGGGACGCCGCCGACGTGCCGCTCGACGACCTGCTGTCCGACGCGTACAACACCGACCGCCGCGCTCTCGTCGGCGAGCGGGCCGGTCTCGACCTGCGGCCCGGCAGCCCCGGCGGACGCACCCCGCGGCTGTGCGCGCACGCGCGCGTGGCGGCCACCGCCCTGGAGGGCTTCGACGCCCTGGGCGTCGGTGAACCGACGGTCGCCAAGAGCCCCACGTCCCCCGTGCCCGGCGAGCCGGAGGTCGGCGACGACGGCACCACCCGCGGCGATACCTGCCACCTCGACGTCGTCGACCGCTGGGGCAACATGGTCTCGGCCACGCCCAGCGGCGGCTGGCTCCAGTCCAACCCCGTAGTGCCCGAACTCGGCTTCCCGCTCGGCACCCGGCTTCAGATGACGTGGCTGGAGGAGGGCCTGCCCAACTCCCTCACCCCGGGCCGCCGCCCCCGCACCACGCTGACGCCCTCGATCGCCCTGCGCGAGGGCGTGCCCGTCATGGCGTTCGGCACACCGGGCGGGGACCAGCAGGACCAGTGGCAGCTGCACTTCTTCCTGGCGGTCGCGCTGCGCGCCGAGGTGCGCGGCGGCCTGGACCTCCAGGGCGCGATCGACGCCCCGAACTGGCACAACGACAGCTTCCCGGGCTCCTTCTACCCGCGCGGCATGCGCCCGGGGAGCGTCACCGTGGAGTCGCGCACGGACCCGGCCGTCGTCGAGGAGCTGCGGCGGCGCGGCCACCAGGTGACCGTGGGCGGCCCCTGGTCGGAGGGCCGGCTCTGCGCGGTCGCGCGGGACCCGGAGACGGGCGTCCTGTCGGCGGCGGCGAACCCGCGCGGCATGCAGGGGTACGCGGTCGGGCGGTGATCGTCGCCGCCCGCTGAGCGCCGTCGGGACCCGCTGAGTCCCCTGGCCGTGGAGCCCGCGCGGCCCCGTCGCTGTTCATCGTGACGCCACCCGGAGTGCACCGGGCGGGTGGGGATTGTCAGTGCCGCGTGTTGTGATGGAGGGGTGATCGACAGCACCGAAACCATCGAAGAGTTTCTCGCCCGGCACGCTTCCGACGTCGAGGAGGCGATCCGCAGCGCGGCCGCCGCCGAGATCATGCCGCGCTGGCGCCGCCTCGCCGCACACGAGGTCGACCAGAAGGCCGGCCCGCACGACCTGGTCACGGACGCCGACCGCAAGGCCGAGCTGTATCTGACCGAGGCACTGAGCGCCCTGCTGCCCGGCTCGGTCGTGGTCGGCGAGGAGGCGGTCCACGCCAACCCGGCGTCCTACGAGGCCATTCGCGGAGACGCCCCCGTCTGGATCGTCGACCCGGTCGACGGGACCCGGCAGTTCGTGCGCGGCGAACCGGCCTTCTGCACCCTGGTCGCGCTGGCCCACGGCGGCACCCTGCTCGCCTCCTGGACCTACGCCGCCGCCCGCGACCAGCTCGCCACCGCCCAGCGGGGCAAGGGCGCCTACCTCGCGGGAGACCGGCTGTTCGCCGGTGTGCCCGAGCCCGGCCGGGACCTCCGCGTGGCCACCTCCCACCCGGACTACACGACGGACGAGCAGAAGCGCGCCCTGCTCGGCCTGCGCACCGAGGGCGTGGCACCGCGCGCGTGCGGCTCGGCCGGACTGGAGTACCTCGCCATCGCGCGGGGCGAGTCCGACGCGGTGGCCTTCTCCTGGGAGGCCGCGTGGGATCACGCGGCCGGTCTGCTCCTGGTCGAGGAGGCGGGCGGCGCCCACCTGACCCGCTCGGGCGAGCCGTTCCGCATCACGGGGGGCAACGAACTCCCCTTCACCGCGGCCCGCGACGCGGCCACGGCCCGCCGGGTGGCGGCACTGCTGGCGAGCGGAGACTGAATGTCACGGACCGTGCGCGCCCCGTCGCCCAAGGGGCGCTCCGGGTGCCGTTTCCGCGCGATTCCCCCCGCGGCCGGTGACTGTCAGTCCCCGGGCCTATCCTGATCCTCAGTGGCCGTCGGCTGACGAAGGGGTCCGAAGGTGCCGTCGATGCTCGATGCCGTCGTAGTGGGTGCGGGGCCGAACGGACTGACCGCGGCCGTGGAGCTGGCCCGCCGCGGATTCTCCGTCGCCGTGTTCGAGGCCCGGGGCACCGTGGGCGGCGGTGCCCGCACAGAGGAGCTCACCCTGCCGGGCTTCCGGCACGACCCGTGCTCCGGGGCGCACCCGCTCGCCATCAACTCACCCGCGTTCCGCGCCCTGCCGCTCCAGCGCTACGGCCTGGAGTGGCTGCACGCCGAGTTCCCCATGGCGCACCCCTTCCCGGACGGTTCGGCGGCCGTGCTGGCCCGGTCGGTGGGCGAGACGGCCGCCTCTTTCGGGCCGCGTGACGCCGGGACGTACCGCAGGCTGATCGAGCCCTTCCTGCCCAAGTGGGACGTGCTGGCCCGCGACTTCATGTCTCTGCCGCTGACCGCGCTGCCCCGCGACCCGGTCACCCTCGCCCGCTTCGGCCTGGTCGGCCTGCCCCCGTCGACCCTGCTGACGCGCCGCTTCCGCGACGAACCCGCCAGGACGCTGTTCGCGGGGCTCGTCGCGCATGTCATGGCGCCGCTCGGCGGCTTCGCCACCAGCGCCATCGGCCTGGTCTTCGCCCTGGCGGCGCACGCCCGCGGCTGGCCCGTCGCCCGCGGCGGCTCCCAGGCCATCTCCGACGCCCTCGCCGCCTACCTGCGCGACCTCGGCGGCAGCGTCCACACCGACTACGAGGTCAAGCGCCTCGACGACCTGCCGCCGGCCCGCGCCTACGTCTTCGACACCTCACCCACCGCCCTGGCCCGCATCGCCGGCTTCGGCAACCACTACGCGGACTTCCGCTACGGACCGGGCGTCTTCAAGATCGACTACGCGCTGGACGGCCCCGTGCCCTGGACCGCGAAAGAGGCCCGCGTCGCCGGCACGGTGCAGATCGGCGCGAACCGCGCGGAGATCGGCGCGGCCCTGCGCGCGGCGTCCCGGGAGGGCCGGGCCCCCGACAAGCCGTTCCTGATCACGGTCCAGCCGAGCGTCGTCGACCCCACCCGGGCCCCGGCGGGCAAGCACGTCTTCTGGGCCTACGGGCACGTCCCGCACGGCTGGACCGGCGACCTCACCGACGCCATCGAACGCCAACTGGAGCGGTTCGCCCCGGGGTTCCGCGACCGCGTCCTGGCCCGCGCGACGGCGGGCCCGCCCGAACTCGCCGCCCGCAACGCCAACTACGTCGGCGGCGACATCGCCTCCGGCGCGGTCTCCGGTCTGCAGATCCTGCTGCGCCCCAAACCGACCCTGTTCCCTTACCGCACGCCGCACCCGGCCGTCTTCATCTGCTCGTCGGCGACCCCGCCGGGCCCCGGCGTGCACGGCATGTCGGGGCACAACGCGGCGAAGGCCGTCTGGAAGCGACTGAGGCAGACATGACCACCATCGAACTGGTCCAGGGCGACATCACCCGCGAGAGCGTCGACGCCATCGTCAACGCGGCCAACTCCTCGCTGCTGGGCGGGGGAGGGGTCGACGGAGCGATCCACCGGCGCGGCGGCCCGGCCATCCTGGAGGAATGCCGGAAGCTGCGCGCCTCCCACTACGGCAAGGGCCTGCCCACCGGCCAGGCGGTCGCCACCACGGCCGGAAACCTGGACGCCCGCTGGGTGATCCACACGGTCGGCCCCGTCCACAGCGCCACCGAGGACCGCTCCGCCCTCCTCGCCTCCTGCTACCGCGAGTCCCTCCGCGTCGCCGACGAGCTCGGCGCCCGCACGGTCGCGTTCCCGGCCATCTCCACGGGCGTCTACGGCTGGCCGATGGACGACGGCGCGCGCATCGCGGTGGAGACCGTACGGGCAGCGGACACGGCGGTCGAGGAGGTCAGGTTCGTGCTCTTCGACGAGCAGGCGTACGAAGTGTTCGCCGGCCGGGTCCGCTGACGCGACCCGGTCGGGCCCGGCCGTCTCAGACCGGCTCGGGCTCGAAGTGCTGCAGCAAGTCCCGGCCCGGCTGCACCACGCCGTAGCTGCTCTCCGGTACGGCGTTCCAGACGCCGGGCAGATCACCGAGCGGCTCCGAGACGACCAGCCGGGTCCCCTCGGAGATGTGCTTCAGGAACGCGAGGTCGGGGTGGAGGGCCCGCACGTCCTCGACCTGGCTGCTGTAGTACAGCGACCGCGAGTCTCCCGAGCTGGAGTACCGGAAGAACCACAGCCGTTCGCCGTCGGTCACCGCGACCGTCATCTGGAGCGGCTGGGCCACCCCGTGCTCGTGCCCGAGCCGCTCGACGAGCCCGACCATGCGGGCCACCGCGCCCGGCGGATCGCCGTCCAGCCCCAGGGTGAGGGCCACGTGGAACATCACCTCGGAGTCCGTCGTGCCCTCCAGCGACGGGAACAGCTCCGGATCCACGGCGAGCATGAGGTCGCGGCGCAATTCGCTGAACCCGGTGATCGCCCCGTTGTGCATCCACATCCAGTGCCCGTGCCGGAAGGGGTGACAGTTGGTCTGCTGCACGGCCGTCCCGGTGGAGGCGCGGACGTGGGCGAAGAACAGCGGCGAGCGGACGTGGTCGGCGATCTCGCGGAGATTGCGGTTGCTCCAGGCCGGGCCGGTGTCGCGGATGACGGCGGGGGTGCGCAGGTGCCACGCGTACCAGCCGACGCCGAAGCCGTCGCCGTTGGTGGTCTCGACACCCATCCGCGCGTGCAGGCTCTGGTCGATCAGCGAGTGCTGCGGCCGGTACAGGACGTCGTCCAGCAGCACGGGAGTGCCCGAGTAGGCCAGCCAGCGGCACATGGTCGCCACCTCCATCCGAGCCGCCTCGGCCCTCTCGTGCGGCTCCGCAGGTGTCGGTGCGGATGCGTCCCGCGCGCCGGGGGCCGCGGCGCGTGGTCCCAGACAACCCCGCCACAGGTGACGGCCGCATCGCCCGCCACGGGTGGTTGCCGGGGGAGCGGCAGGGCCCGGGCCGGTGTGCGTGGGGGAGTGAACACTGAGATCCTGGGGAAACGAGTGCTGCTCATGATCCGGCGCACGGCAGGCAGTGGGAGCCCCATGGCCGCGACCTCGGAGACTGGTGCGGAGCCGGCGTCCACGGGCGTCGACCCCACGGGCGACCCGCTGCTGCGCACCCGGTTCGCCCTGCCGAAGCGGCCCGCCGGCTTCCTGCGCCGGAGCCGCCTGACCGGACACCTCGACCAGGCCCTCATGACCCCCCTGACGATGGTCAACGGGCCGGCCGGTGCGGGAAAGACCCTCCTGGTCGCCGACTGGGCCGCAGGTCTGCGCGAACCGGTCGTCTGGCTCACGGCCGACCCCGGCGACCAGGCTCCCGGGATCTTCTGGGCCTATGTGCTGGAGGCACTGCGCGCCGCCGGCGTACCCGTGGCGGGCCAGGTCGGCTGCCCGGCGGAGGCCGGCCGGGTGGACCGGCGGACGCTCACCCGCCTCGCCGCCGACCTCGAGAGCCGCGACCACACCACCGTCGTCGTGCTCGACGAGTTCGACCGGGTGACCTCACCCGAGATCGCGGAGCAGCTGCAGTTCGTCCTGCACCACGCCGGGCACGGCCTGCGCCTGGTCCTCGTCACCCGCACGGAACCCCTGCTGCCGCTCCACCGCTACCGGGCCGCGGGCGAGATGACGGAGATCCGCGACGCGGAGCTGGCGTTCACCGCCGAGGAGGCCGCGGACCTGCTGTCGCGGCACGGCCTGCACCTGAACCCCAGCGCCGTGAGAGCCCTGGTCGACCGCACCCAGGGATGGGCCGCCGGCCTCAGACTGTGCGCCCTGGCCGCCCGGCAGGTCGCGGACCCCCACCTGTACGTGAAGCAGTTCGAGGCCGACCACAGCGCGGTGGCCGACTTCCTGCTGGCCGAGGTGCTCGACCGGCAGCCGCCCGGCACCCAGGACCTGCTGCTGCGCATCAGCGTCCTGGACCGCTGCTGCCCCGACCTGGTGAACGCGCTGACGCTGCGCACCGACGCCGAGCAGGTCCTGGCCGCGCTGCACCGGGAGAACGCCTTCGTCCAGTACCTCGGCCACTCGTGGTACGGCCTGCACCCGCTGTTCGCCGAGATCCTCCGCGCCCACCTGCGGGAACGCTTCCCCGGACTGGAGCAGCAGTTGCGGGGCCGTGCCGCGCGGTGGCTGCGGCGGTCCGGGGCCCTGCACGAGGCGCTCGTCCAGGGCGCCGCGGCGGACGACTGGGAGTTCACCGCCGATGCCGTGGTCGACGACCTCGCGATCGGGCAGCTGTTCACCGGCCTGCACGCCGAGGACCTGTCCGCCCTGTTCGCGCGGATGAGCCCTGAGGCCACGGGCCCGGCGCCCGACCTCGTCCGTGCCGCCCGCGAGCTGGCCCACCACGACCTCGACCACGGCCTGCCCCACCTGCACCGGGCCGGGCGCGACCTGGCCGGGAACGGCAGCGACAGGGCGCCCGTCCGGCTGGGCCGCGCCCTGCTGGAAGCCCTGGCGGCACGGATGACCGGCGCCCCGGACCGAGCGGAGCGAGCCGCCGACGAGGCCAGGGGCCTCCGGCAGGACGTTCCCGCCCACCTCCTGGAGAACCACCCGGAAGTCACCGCCCTCCTGCTCACCCACCTCGGCTCCGCCCGCCTGTGGGCCGGGCGTTTCGACGACGCCCGCGACGCCCTGTCGGCGGTCGCCGCACACCCCGGCGGAGCGACGATGGCGCTGCCCAGGTGGGAGGCGCTGGGCCACCTCGCGCTGATCGACCACCTGAACGGCCGGCCCGGCCCGGCGGAGCACAAGGCCCTGGCGGCGGCCGGCCAGGCCGAGCGCTACAGCCTGCCCCCGCAGTCGGGGGCCGGCCTCGCCCCGCTGGTCCTGGCCGCCGTCCTGATCGACCGCGACGAACTCGACGACGCCCAGGCGCTCCTGGACGCGGCGGCCGTCTCCCGGCCGCTCGGCGACGACCCGGTGACTCAGGCCGGCCGGACCCTCACCCGGGGGCGACTGCTCCTCGCCCGCGGGGACGCCCGGGCCGCGCTGGCGGCGGCGGACGCGTCCGTCCCGGCAGCGGTGAGCTCCCCCTGGGTGGAGGATCACGCGGCCCTGCTCGCGTCCGCCGCCCACCTGGCCCGGGGGCATCCCGAAGCGGCCCGGGCGGTCGTGGAGCGCGTGGCGCACCACGGGACGGCCTGCGCGGTAGAGGCGGCGCGCGCCCGGCTCGCGGCGGGGCATGTCGAGGGGGCACTCGACATGATCGACAGCCTGCCGGAGGACGACCGGCCCGGCCCGGCGGTGGCCGTCCGGGCCACACTGGTGCGCGCCCAGGCCTCCCACGAGACAGGCGATCCCGTCACCGCCCGCCGCCTCGTCGCCCGGGCCCTGCTGGACGGCCGGCGCGGGCACCTGCGCCGCCCCTTCCTGGAAGCCGGTCCCTGGCTCCGCCCCCTGCTGAGCACCGGCCGGTGCCGGGAACTGGCCGGCGGCTGGCTCCTTCCCCGCCCCGGCCGCCCCCACGACCCCGGGCCCGGCGCGCCGGACCGGCAGCCGGCACTCGCCGTCGAGGAACTCAGCGCACGCGAGCGTGACGTGCTGCGGCTCCTCGCCGAGATGAGGTCGACGGAGGAGATCGCCGCCGGCCTGCACGTGTCCGTGAACACGGTGAAGACCCACCTCAAGAGCATCTACCGCAAGCTCGCGGTCGGCCGCCGCGGCGACGCGGTCCGCCGCGCCCGCGAACGGCGGTTGCTGTGACGGCCGCCGTGAGGTTCACCTGCGCCGGGTGACGCCGTGCGGCGCGCCGGGGCGGAGCATCGCCGGAGAAGGGCGTGCCCCCTCCGCTCCAGGCCGTCCGCGGGAGAGCAGTTCATGCGCTACGAGATCCGTGTCGACGGACATATGTCGGAGACGCTGGCCAAGGTCTTCCCGGAGCTGGACCACGTGCTGATGTCCGGCCAGACGGTCCTGTACGGCCCCGTCGTCGACGAGGCCCATCTGTACGGGCTGCTGACCCGCTTCCAGGCGCTCGGACTCAGGGTCGTGGAGATGCGTCAGCTGCCGGAGTGAGCCGGGCTCACCCGGTGGCCGTACGGATCACCCGCCGCGGGTGAGGCGGCCCCGTGCCGCACGCGGGCACGCTGGGGGCGGCACGGGACGGCTGCCGGGCAACGACTCCTTGAGCGGCTGGTCCCGCCGGACCCGACAGAAACGAGGCAGCAGGATGACCGCGACACACCCCACGCACGGGCGCACCGCGCAACGCGGCTTCGCCGTCGGACTGATGGTCTTCGGTGCCGTCATGCTCATGGTCGCCGGGATCCTGGGCATCCTGCGCGGCATCGCGGCGATCGCCGAGGACGACGTGTTCCTCTCGACGCCCAACTACGTGTTCGAGTTCGACCTCACCGGCTGGGGCTGGGTCCATCTGATCCTCGGCGTGGCCGCCGTGATCGTGAGCATGGGGCTGTTCCAGACGTCGACGTGGGCGCGGGTCGCCGGCGTGGGCATCGCCAGCCTCGTGATCATCGCCAACTTCCTCTCCCTGCCGTCCTACCCGGTCTGGTCGGTCGTGATGATCGCGATGTCCGGGTTCATCGTCTGGGCGCTGTGCACCGTGCGGAAGGACGAGATCTGAGATCCGGTCCGCGCCACGCGGCCCGGTGCGTCCGAGCGGGCGGCTGAGCCTGCCCGGACGCACCGGTCGGACGCGTCGTGCGCGGCGCCCCGTCAGAGTGCTGTCGCACCCGCCCCCTGGCCCGCCGGGCGGCGCAGCGCCAGCGCGAGGTGCGGCCAGTCGGCGGTGTCGCGCCGCATCCGGCGGTCGTGCGTCGCCAGGACGACGGCCGCCTCCGTGCCGCGCAGCGCTTCGGTGAGCTCGTCGACCAGGGCGATGGACAGGTGGTTGGTGGGCCCGTCCAGCAGCAGGACGTGCGGGCGGGCGGCCAGCGCCAGGGCCAGGTCGAGGCGCCGCTGCTGTCCCGTCGACAGCTCGGCCACCGGCTTGCCGGCGTCGCGCGCGGTGAGCAGACCCGGCGAGCCGAGCCCCACGACCTCGCCTTCCTTCAGGACGCCGGCCGTGACCAGGCGCGCGGTGTGCGCCTCGTAGACGTCATGCGCCCGCCGGTGCGTGGCACGCGGCGACTCCTGCCCGAGCAGACGCAGCCGCACCTCGCGGGCCCGGTGCACCCGGCCAGTGTCCGGGTCGAGCCGGCCGGCCAGGACGGACAGGAGCGTGGACTTGCCCGCGCCGTTCGGGCCGGTGACGGCCAGCCTGCCGCCGGACGTCACCGACAGGCTCGTCGCCTGGTGCAGCCGCCCGTCGACCGTCACCTCCTCCGTACGCAGCAGGACGACGCCCGGCCGGGCGGGCAGGCCAGGCATCGAGAACCGCTGCGGCGGCACGGGCGCGGTCACCTGGTGCCGGTCCAGGTCGTCCTGGCGCCGGTGGACGGAGCGCACCAGGGCACCGGCGCGGGTGGCGCGCTGGTGCTTGCCGGTGCCCTTGGGCGGTCGCCAGCCGGTGCTCAGCCGGTTCTGCGCCTCCGACAGGGCCTGCTGGAGACGTGCTCGGTCCGCTGCTGCTCGTACTCCTCCTCCCAGCGCACCAGTTCGGCCTCGCGGCCCTCCCGGTACCCGGCGTATCCGCCGCCGTACACGCCGGGCCGGCCGTCGCGGGTCGGGTCGAGGTCGAGGATCGTGGTGGCCACGTCCGCGAGCAGCGCCCGGTCGTGGCTGACCACCACGACAGCGCCGGCGTGTGCGCGCAGCCTGGCGGTGAGGTACTCCAGCCCGTCCAGGTCCAGGTGGTTGGTGGGTTCGTCCAGGAGCAGGAAGTCGTGCTCGGCGCCCAGCAGGCAGGCCAGCCGGATCCGGTAGCGCTGGCCGACAGCGCGGCCAGGGGACGGGCACGGTCGCGCACCGCGCCCAGCCCGTCCAGGGCCACGTCCACCCGGCGGTCGGCGTCCCAGGCGTCCAGCGTCCGCGCCGCCTCCAGGGCGTCGGCATGGGCCTGTTCGGCACCGGGCCGTTCCGCCGCGAGGGCTTGAGCGGCGGCGTCCAGATCCCGCAGGGCGGCCCGGGCGTCGGCCAGGTACTCGTCGATGAAGTCGCCGACCGTGCGTTCGTCCTCGGACCGGCCTCTCCTGCTCGGCCAGGGCGCGGGTGCCCACGCGGTGCACGGTCCCCTCGTCCGGGGTCAGCAGGCCGGCCAGGACGTGCAACAGGGTCGACTTGCCGCGTCCGTTCTCGCCGACGACGCCCCAGCGCGCACCGGGGGACACCTTCATCTCGACGTCGTGCAGCACGGTGCGGCCACCGCGGGCGACACGGAGGCCGGTACAGGTCAGCTGGGCCCGGTCGCGGGCAGGCAGAACAAGGGTGGTCACGTTCTCTTCCTCGTAAAGGAGGCACACTTCACCCCCGGGTCGGGGCGGGGATGCGAGCGGGCCTTCGGATCCGACGGACGGCCGGCCCGGGACAGGGCGGGCCGTGGGCGACGTCGTGGCTCCCGGCGCCTCGGCCCGTGGTCGTCAGGGCATGCGAGGGGCGGAGCCGATGGCCCGGATCACAGGTAGAGAACGTAACTCCCGCACACATGCTAACAGTTGCCGCCGAGCGCGCTCAGGAACGGGCGCGGACCAGCAGCAGCGCGACGTCGTCGTCGGGCTCCGGGCTCAACGCGCCCAGGAGGCCGTCGCTGGCCCGTTGGAGGCTGGGCCCCGCGTTCTCCAGGAGGCGGGTCAGCAGGGTGAGGCCGGTGTCGATCGGCTCCCCGCGGTTCTCGACCAGCCCGTCGGTGTACAGGGCGAGCAGGGAGCCCGGCGCGAACTCCAGCTCCACGGTGCCGAACTCCACGCCGCCCACCCCCAGCGGCACCCCGCCGGGCACGTCGACGAGCTTCGCGCCGCCGTCCGCCCCGGCGAGTACCGGCGGCAGATGACCGGCGCTGGACAGCGAGCAGACGCCCGCCCGCAGGTCGCACACCGCGTACACGCACGTGGCGATCGCGTCGCCGAGCGAGCCGGCGATGTCGTCGAGGTGCCGCAGCAATTCGGCGGGGGGCAGGTCCAGCCGGGCCAGGGCCCGCGTCGCCGTGCTCAGCTGCCCCATGATCGCCGCGGCCTGGACGCCCTTGCCCATGACGTCGCCCACCACGAGCCCGGTGCGTCCCGGGCCCAGCGGCAGCACGTCGTACCAGTCGCCGCCGACCTCGCTGAGCGCCGGGCGGTAGCGGGCGGCGATGTCGAGCCCCTCCTGCTCGGCGGGAGTGGCCGGGAGCAGACTGCGCTGGAGCGTCAGGGCCGTGCCGCGTTCCCGGCCGTAGAGGCGGGCGTTGTCGATGCAGATCGCGGCGCGCGCGGCGAGTTCCGAGGCCAGCGCCTGGTCCCGGTCGTCGAACGGGCGTTCGTCGATCGTGCGGTAGAGGGTGAGGGTGCCGAGCACCTTGCCCCGGGCCACCAGCGGCACCGCCAGGTAGGAGTGCGCGCCGGCCTCGTGCAGCGTCCGGGCGGCCCGCGCGTCCCGGGCGATGCGCCGCATCATCTTCGGATCCACGCGCTCGACCAGGACCGGGCGGGCCCTGCGGACGCACTGCGTGATGATCCGTGACGAGGCGTAGGTCGCCAGCTCGCCGACCGGGTCGGCGGCGTGGATGGCGTCGGTCGGGTAGCCCGCCGCGACGGCCAGCGCCCGGAACTCCGCGGGCGCGCCGCCCGTCACCGGCACGATGGTGCCGCGGGCCACGACGGACTCCAGGACGTCCACGGCGGCCAGGTCCGCGAGGTGCGACACCACCACGTCGGCCAGCTCCCGGGCGGTCTGCTGAAGGTCGAGCGTGGTGCCGATCCGCACCCCGGCCTCGGCGATCACCGACAGGTGCTGGCGTGCCTGCGCGACCTCGGCCGCGGCCTGCTGCCGTTCGGTCACGTCCAGCACGGCCATCGCGAGCCCGAGGACCCGGCCGTGGGTGTCCTCGATACGGTGGTACGACTCCGAGTAGGCACGGTCGTGTTCGTCCGCCGCCGTACGGCCGATGGTCTGCTGGTCGAGCAGCGGCCTGCCGGTCTTGAGGACGTGCCGCATCCGGCCCTCGATCGCCTCGACGTCCAGGCCCGGCAGCACCTCGCCGAGCCGCCGGCCCAGCAAGGCCTCCTCGGGCACCCCGTTGATCCGCTCCAGCGCGGGGTTGACCCCGACCCAGCGCAGGTCGTTGTCGAAGACGGCGATGCCGAGCGGGGTCTGGTTGACCAGGCTGTGCGAGAGGGCGAGGTCCCGCTCCACCTTCCGTACGGTCGTCGCGTCCGTGGCGAGTCCCAGCAGGTGGGGCCTGCCCTCGCTGTCGAGGAGCCGCATCGTGCGGAACTCCACGGCGCGTTCCGTGCCGTCGCGGTGCCGCAGCGGGAAGACACCGGCCCAGCGGTCCCCCGCTCTGACCTGGGCGAACAGCTCCCTGCCCCGGGTGCGGTCCTCGGGCGCGACGAGGAGTGTGTCGGCGCGCTGCCGCAGGGCCTCGTCGGCGGTGTAGCCGAGCAACTGCTCGATCTCGGGGCTCCACAGGGCGATGTGCCCGCCGTCGTCCAGGACCACGGCCGCGACCTTCAGCAGGTCCAGCAGCCCACCGGGCGCGGCCGTGACGGCGTCCCGGTCCGAGGGCGCATACCCGTTCATGCGAGCCGCTCCTTCCGGCGCGGCAAAAGGTCCGGCCAAGATCCGTTGCGCAGGCTGTCCGATGAGGTCACATTACGGTCGCAGGAGCGGCACTGTCGCGCCGAAATGACAAATAACCGCCGGTCGATGCACACAGGAAGAGGGAGCGGGATCTTGGCTGACTGGACGTTGCGGGAGAGCCTGGCCACCACGTCGGGGACCGTGCGCTGGGACCGGTTCGGAGAGCCCGGCGGCGAGCCGGTCGTGCTGCTGCACGGGACGCCCTTCTCCTCCTACGTGTGGCACGAGATCGCTCCGGCGCTCGCCGCCGGCGGACACCTCGTGCACGTGTGGGACATGGCGGGCTACGGCACGTCCGACATGCACCCGGACCAGGTCGTCTCCCTGGGGGCCCAGGGCCGGATCTTCACCGAGCTGCTCGCGCACTGGGGGCTTCAGGAGCCGTCCGTCGTCGCACACGACTTCGGCGGATGCGTGGCCCTGCGCGCCCATCTGCTGCACGGGGCCCGCTACCGGCGGCTCGCGCTGGTCGACCCGGTGGCCCTGGAACCCTGGGGTTCTCCCTTCTTCCGGTTGGTCGGGGAGCACAGCCACGTCTTCACGCTCTTGCCGCCGGCGCTGCACGAGGCGCTGGTGCGCGAGTACGTCACGTCCGCGAGCCACCTCGGCCTGCGGCCCGCCGCGCTGGACGCGCTCGTGCGGCCCTGGACGGGGGAGCGGGGCCAGGCCGCCTTCTACCGCCAGATCGCGCAGGCCGACCAGCGCTACACCGACGACATCCAGCCGCTGTATCCCACGCTCGACCTGCCGGTGACGGTCTGCTGGGGGACCGAGGACACCTGGATCCCCTTCGCCAAGGGCCAGGAGCTGGCCGCCCTCATTCCGGGCGCGCGGCTGGTGCCCGTCCCGGAGTCCGGCCACCTCGTCCCGCTGGACGCCCCCGCCCGGCTGACGAGCGAAGTGCTCACCTTCCTCGGAGGCTGAGGGCACCTGACGAGAGAGAACCATCAGGACCGCACAAAGTCCGACGGGGTCATTGCTTCGGTTGTGTTCGAGTCCTAGGGTGTGCCTGCTCAGCAGTTGCTCCGTCACCGTCAGTTGCACGAGTCCCAACAGAAACACCCAGCAAGGGAGTTGGGGACCGCAACGGACGTGCCCTCAGTCCGTGCAGCACCCTGTCGAACCGAGGAAGGCCACGGTCATGCCGCACCCGCTTCCGTCCCCCGCCGACCGGCCCGTCGTCAGCCGTCGCCGCCTGCTCGAAGGGAGCGCCGCCGTGCTCGGCGCGCTCGCCCTGTCCGCGTCGCCCGCCGTCGCGCACGCGGCCGGCCGGCGCCCGGCGGCGGACGGCCCGCCGGAGTGGAACGACGGCCTGGCCGTGTACCGCGTGGGCACCGAGCCGCCGCACACCACGCTCATGCCGTACGCGGACGTCGAGCAGGCGCTGGACGGCGACCGCACCCGCTCGCCGTACCGGCTGAGCCTCGACGGCAAGTGGAAGTTCGCCTACACCGACCGCCCCGACGACCGGGACACCGACTTCTACCGCACCGACGTCGACGACTCCGGCTGGGACACCATCCCCGTGCCGTCCGCCTGGCAGCTGCACGGTTACGACTTCCCCATCTACGTCAACATCACCTACCCCTGGTGGGGACCCAACGGCGGCGGCGAGGACGCCCAGCCGCCGGCCGCCCCCACCCGCTACAACCCCGTCGGCCAGTACCGCCGTACGTTCACCGTCCCCCGGAACTGGTCGGGCCGCCGCACCTTCCTGCACTTCGAGGGTGTCAAGTCCGCCCACTACGTGTGGATCAACGGCGAACTGGTGGGCTACCACGAGGACTCCTACACCTCCGCCGAGTACGACATCACCCGCCACCTCAAGCCGGGCACCAACCAGATCGCCGTCGAGGTGTACCGCTACTCGGACGCGGAGTGGCTGGAGGACCAGGACATGATCCGGCTGAGCGGCATCTTCCGCTCGGTCCACCTGTACTCCACCCCGAACGTCCACCTGCGCGACTTCAAACTGGACACCCCGCTCGGCGACGACTACACCTCCGCCGAACTCAAGGTCACCGCGCACGTCCGCGACTACGGCGGCAAGGGCGCGGGCCGCTACACGGTCGAGACGCAGCTGTACGACGCGCGCGGCCACGCGGTCTGGTCGCGGCCCCTGAACCAGCCCGTCGACGTCCCGGACGGCGACGAGGCCACCGCCGAGGCGTCGAGAGCCGTCCCCTCGCCGAAGCTCTGGTCGGCCGAGCACCCGAACCTCTACACCGCCGTGCTGCGACTGCGCGACCCGTCCGGCAAGGTCGTCGAGACCCTCTCGCACCGGGTCGGCTTCCGCGAGTTCGCGCTCAAGGACGGTCTGATGCGCATCAACGGCAAGCCGGTCTCCTTCCGCGGCACCAACCGGCACGAGATGCACCCGGAAACCGGCTCGGCGCTCACCCGGGCGCAGATGATCGAGGACATCGAGATCATCAAGCGGCTCAACATCAACAGCGTCCGCACCTCGCACTACCCCAACAACCCGCTGTGGCTGGAACTCGCCGACGAGTACGGCCTGTACCTCGTGGGCGAGACCAACCTCGAAACCCACGGCATCCGCGACAGGTTCCCCGGCAGCGGCCACCCCGAGTGGACCGAGGCGTGCGTGGTCCGCGCCCAGAACATGGTCCACCGCGACAAGAACCACGCCTCGGTGGTCATCTGGTCCCTCGGCAACGAGGCGGGCGGCGGCACGACGTTCAACGCCATGTACGACTGGATCCGCTCCTACGACCCCACCCGCGTCATCCAGTACGAGGGCGACGACCGCCCGGGCATCAGCGACATCCGCTCCGAGATGTACGACAGCCCGCAGCGGGTCGAACAGCGCGCCAAGGACACGAACGACACCCGCCCGTACGTGATGATCGAGTACTCGCACGGGATGGGGAACTCCAACGGCAACTTCAAGAAGTACTGGGACATCGTCCGCCGCTACGACGTCCTCCAGGGTGGCTGGATCTGGGACTTCGTCGACCAGGCCCTGAGCTGGCCCACCCCCACCCGCAAGCTGCTGACCGAGTCCGGCCCGGGCGCGCTGCGCGGCGAGATCATGGCGCCCGCCGGCACCTTCGACCGCGCCAAGGGCGTCTCCGGCGGCACGGTCTTCCCCCGCGACCCCGGTCTGGACCTCACCGGCTCCCTCACGCTGGAGGCCTGGGTCACCCCGCACGTGACCGGCGGGCACCAGCCCCTCCTCGCCAAGGGCGACACCCAGTACGCCCTCAAGCAGACCGACAAGAACCTGGAGTTCTTCATCCACGGCGGCGGTCAGTGGGTCACCGCGAGCTGGGCGCTGCCCGACGGCTGGACGGGCAAGGAGCATCACGTCGCCGGTGTCTTCGACGCCGACGCGGGGACGCTCACCCTGTACGTCGACGGCCAGGTGCGCGGCACCCGGACCACCACCCGGCGCCCCTCCGACAACACCGCGTCCCTGTCCCTCGCCACCGACATCGACAACCCGACCCGGGAGTTCAGCGGCACCATCCGGCGGGCCCGTGTGTACGCCCGCGCGCTGAGCGCCGCCGAGCTGGCCTCGGACAGCCGCGGCCCGGACGACGAGGGCGTGCGCTTCTGGTTCGACGCCGCCACCGTCGGCTTCAGCGAGAAGCGCCCGCGTGACAAGACCTTCTACGCCTACGGCGGCGACTGGGGCGACAACCCCAACGACGGCGCCTTCGCCGGTGACGGCATCATCACCGCCGACCGCGGCCTCACCGGCAAGTCCGCCGAGGTCAAGCAGATCTACCAGGCGATCAACGCCGCCCCGGCCTCCGGCGGCCCCGGCGCCGTCACCCTCACCAACGAGTACCTCTTCACCAACGTCCGTGAGTTCGACGGCCGTTGGTCCCTCATCGCCGACGGCAAGGTCGTCCAGCGCGGCCGGCTGACCCGCGACCAGCTGAACATCGCGCCGCTGACGAGCAAGGACATCAAGGTGCCGGTGCGGCTGCCGGCCAAGCCCGAACCGGGCACGGAGTACTTCCTCCAGCTCTCCTTCACCACCAAGGAGCCCACCAAGTGGGCGAAGTCCGGCTTCGAGGTGGCCAAGCAGCAGCTCGCCCTCGACACGGACAGCCCGGCCGTGACGCCCCTGCCGCTGCGCAGCGTCCCCGCCCTGCGGTACACCGACCGGGACGAGACCGTCACCGTCAAGGGCAAGGGCTTCTCGGTCACCGTCGACAAGAGCACCGGCACCATCACCTCGTACGAGGCGGGCGGCACCCGGCTCATCACCTCCGGCCCCGTCCCGAACTTCTGGCGGGCGCCCACCGACAACGACCGGGGCAACGGCCACCACACCCGCAACCAGACGTGGCGCGACGCGGGAGCCAGGCGGAAGGTGGCGGACGTACGGGTCCGGCCCCTGGACGACCGGGCCGTCGAGGTCACGTTCACCGGCACGCTGCCCACCGGCACGGAGTCCACGTACAGCACCACGTACACGGTCTTCGGCAACGGCGAGATCAAGGTCGACAACACCCTGCACCCGGGGGCGTCGAACCTGCCGTACATCCCCGAGGTCGGCACCCTGCTGTTCCTGCCCCGCCGCCTGGACCGGCTGCACTACTACGGCCGGGGCCCGGAGGAGAACATGTGGGACCGCAACAACGCCACCGACGTGGGCCTGTACTCCGGCACCGTCTCCGGCCAGTGGACCTCTTACCTGCGCCCCCAGGAGAACGGCAACAAGACCGACGTCCGCTGGGCCGCGCTGACCGACGGCAGCGGACGCGGACTGCTCGTCTGCGGTGAGCCGCTGGTGGAGGTCAACGCCTCGCACGTCACCCCTGAGGACCTGTCGGTCGGCGCCCGCCACGACTACCAGCTCGACCCCAGGGACGCGGTGGTCCTCCGGGTCAACCACCGTCAGATGGGCGTGGGCGGCGACAACAGCTGGGGCGCCCACACCCACGACGAGTTCAAGCTCCTCGCCAACCGCGACTACGCCTACACCTACCGGCTGCGTCCCCTGACGCGCGTGAGCGAGGCGATGGCGGTGTCGAGGAGGCCGACGGCCACCGAATAGCCGGAATGGTGCGACAGCGGCGCCGCCTCAGTCGGCGGCGTCGCTGAGGCCCAGGCGCAGATGCTCCACGTGGTAGACGGCCTGGTCGAGCAGCTCGGCGACATGGTGGTCGTGCAGCGCGTAGACGACGGAACGGCCCTGCCGCTCACCGACGACCAGGCCCAGATTGCGCAGCAGCCGCAGCTGGTGCGAGCAGGCCGACTGCTCCATGCCCACCTCGGCGGCCAACTCGGTGGCCGGCAGCGGGCCTTCCCGCAGGCGCGCGAGGATCAGCAGCCGGGAGGGTGTGGACAGGGCCTGGAGCGTGGTGGCGACCTTCGCGACGTTGTCCGCGTCCAGGCGTACGCGCTCGGCGGCGTCCTGCGCGGGGATGACGGCTCCATGACCCATGACGTCATCGTACCGGTCGTCCACGAACACATGAATGGATATTCATCCCTACTGGCTCCGGTGGTCCGGGCAGGGCGCCGTCCGGGCACGTCGATGTCGGATTCTCGCCAGCCTGGTCCCGTCCGGTGCCGGATGCTGGACGCATGCAGATGGGGATGCACACCGACACCGAGCGCTGCGTGCGCGCCGTCCAGTCCAAGGACGCCCGGTTCGACGGATGGTTCTTCACGGCCGTCCTGACGACCGGCATCTACTGCCGTCCCAGTTGCCCGGTCGTGCCGCCCAAGCCGCAGAACATGGTCTTCCACCCGAGCGCGGCGGCCTGCCAGCAGGCCGGGTTCCGGGCCTGCAAGCGCTGCCGGCCCGACACCAGCCCCGGCTCCCCGGAGTGGAACCAGCGCGCCGACCTCGTGGCCCGCGCCATGCGGCTGATCGCCGACGGTGTCGTGGACCGCGAGGGCGTGCCCGGCCTGGCCGCCCGGCTCGGCTACAGCACCCGGCAGGTCGAGCGCCAGCTGCTCGCCGAACTGGGCGCGGGCCCGCTCGCGCTCGCCCGCGCCCAGCGCGCCCAGACGGCCCGGCTGCTCATCGAGACGACGGCCCTGCCGATGGCGCAGATCGCCTTCGCCGCCGGCTTCGCCTCGATCCGCACCTTCAACGACACCGTCCGTGAGGTCTTCGCCCTCTCCCCGAGCGAGCTGCGCGCCCACGCCCCGAAGCGGCAGGGCGCGAGCACTCCCGGCGCGCTGTCCCTGCGACTGCCGTTCCGTACCCCGCTCAACCCCGACAACCTCTTCGGCCACCTCGCCGCCACGGCCGTACCCGGGGTGGAGGAGTGGCGCGACGGCTCCTACCGGCGCACGCTCCGCCTGCCCTTCGGCCACGGCATCGTGTCGTTGACCCCCACACCCGACCACATCGCCTGCCGCCTCACCCTCAGCGACCTGCGCGATCTGACCGTCGCGATCAGCCGCTGCCGCCGCCTGCTCGACCTGGACGCCGACCCGGTCGCGATCGACGACCAGCTGCGCACGGACCCGGTCCTGGCGCCGCTGGTCGACAAGGCGCCCGGCCGGCGCGTCCCGCGCACGGTGGACGAGGCGGAGTTCGCGGTCCGGGCCGTGCTCGGCCAGCAGGTCTCCACCGCCGCCGCCCGCACCCACGCGGGCCGCCTGGTCACCGCGCACGGCGAACCGGTCGACGACCCCGAGGGCGGCCTCACCCACCTCTTCCCGGCCCCCGAGGCCCTCGCGGCGCTCGACCCGCAGACCCTGGCGATGCCCCGCACCCGCCGCACGACCTTCACCGACCTCGTCCGCCGCCTCGCCGACGGCGACCTCCACCTGGGCGTGGAGAGCGACTGGCCGCAGGCCCGTGCCCAGCTCCTGGCCCTGCCCGGGTTCGGCCCCTGGACGGCCGACGTCATCGCCATGCGCGCCCTCGGCGACCCCGACGCCTTCCTCCCCACCGACCTCGGCATCCGCCGTGCCGCCGAGGAACTCGGCCTGCCCTCCACGCCCGCCGCGCTCACCGCCCGCGCGGCGGCCTGGCGCCCCTGGCGGGCCTACGCCGTCCAGTACCTCTGGGCGACCGACAGTCACCCCATCAACTTCCTACCGGTATAAGGACGTTCATGAAGCACCACACCGTGACCGACAGCCCCTACGGCCCCCTCACCCTCGTCGCCGACGACGGCGTCCTGTGCGGCCTCTACATGACCGACCAGCGCCACCGCCCCCCGGAGGAGACCTTCGGCCCGCGCGACGACACCCTCTTCGCCGAGACGGAGGAACAACTGAAGGCCTACTTCGCGGGCGAACTCAAGGAGTTCACGGTCGAACTCCGCCTGACCGGCACCCCGTTCCAGTGCCGCGTCTGGGAGCAGCTGCGCCGCATCCCCTATGGCGAGACCCGTACCTACGGCCAACTCGCCGACGCCCTCGGCACCCCCACGGCCTCCCGCGCGGTCGGCCTCGCCAACGGCCGCAACCCCATCGGCATCATCGTCCCCTGTCACCGCGTGATCGGCGCGAACGGCGGCCTCACGGGATACGGGGGCGGGCTGGAACGCAAGCAGCGCCTGCTGGACTTCGAAAGGGGTGCCGCGCTCTTTTAGGCATCACCCAGGCGCCCAGTTGGTCAAATTTGACTAGAGTGGGTTCATGCCGGAGAAGACGATCCCGATCCTGCCGTGCCAGACCCTCCCGCCCCTCCTCGACTTCTACACCGCCCTCGGCTTCGAGGTGACGTACCAGCAGCGCAGCCCCAACCCGTACGCGGTCGTCGAACACGGCGGCATCGAGCTGCAGTTCTTCGCGATGAAGCACTACGAGCCGACCGGCTCGATCAGCACCTGCTACGTCCTGACCGACGACGTCGACGGCCTGTACCAGGCGTTCCGGGCCGGGCTCAAGGCGGCGTACGGCAGGATTCCCACCCGGGGCCTGCCGCGGGTCGGACCGCTCAAGGACATGTCGTACGGCGTGCGGCAGTTCCTCATGACCGACCCGGGCGGCAACTGCATCCGGGTCGGGCAGCGCACGGGCGGGGAGCGGCACCACGGGCCGGCCCCCGAGGAGACCTTCGCGCGGGCCCTGCACCACGCGTCCCTCCTGGCGGACTCCAAGGGGGACGCGGCGGGCGCCGCCAAGGTCGTCGACCGGGTCCTGCGTCTGCCGGACGAGGCGCCGACGCCCGTACAACTGCTCCAGCTCCTCGTCCTGCGCGCGGACACGGCGGGGCGGCTCGGCGACGAGGAGACGGCGGCGGCCGCCCTCGCCCGGGCCGCCGCGCTCGACCTCACCGAAGCCGAACGCGACCAGGCCGGCGACACGCTCACGCGCCTGGAGGACCTGCTGGCCGCGACTCGGCCGTGAGACCGCGCAACAGCTCGGGCAGCGCCGTGCCGATGGGCTCGCGGACGATCTCGTCGGCGCGGTAGTCGTACGGCGTCGGCTCGGCGTTGACGATGACGAGGCGGGCGCCGTGGTCGGCGGCGACACCGGCGAGGCCGGCCGCGGGCTGGACCTGGAGGCTCGTACCGACGGCGACGAACACCTGGCAGGCCTTGCTGATGGCGGCCGCCTCGCCGAGGACGACGGGGTCGAGCCGCTCGCCGAACATCACCGTCGCCGACTTCAGGACACCGCCGCACTCCAGGCACGGCGGGTCGTCCTCACCGGCCTCGACCCGTGCGAGCGCGTCCTCCATCGAGCCGCGGGCGTGGCAGCCGGTGCAGACGACACTCCGGGCCGTGCCGTGCAGTTCGAGGACCTTGCGGTCGGGCATCCCGGCGCGCTGGTGCAGCCCGTCCACGTTCTGCGTGATCACCCGGACGGGCACCCCGGACCGCTCCAGTTCGGCCACCGCCCGGTGCGCCGCGTTGGGCTCCGCCTGCAGGGCCCGGCTCTCACGCCGCATCTGCCAGGACCGGCGGCGGATCTCCGGGTCGGCCATGTAGTACTCGTACGTGACGAGCTTCTCGGCCTCCGGGTCCCGCCGCCAGAGCCCGTTCGGCCCGCGGTAGTCCGGGATCCCGGAGTCCGTGCTGATACCGGCGCCGGTGAGGAGCGCGACGAGGGGCTTGGCCATGGCACCGAGGGTAGGCCGGGCCGTACGACAGCGGCGAGCGGTTATCGAACAGGACGCCGGTGGGTGAACGGCCGGATCCGGTCAGGACACCCGGTGCCCGTTCTCCAGTTCCGCCGTGCCCGAGCCGCCCGCCAGGACGTCCAGGGCGGCCAGGACGCGGCGGCCGAGGGCGCCGGGCAGATACTCGGGCAGCTCCTCGCGCGGGACCAGCCGCCAGGACAGCAGTTCCTCCTCCTGGAGCCGGATCGCCTTGAACTCGTCCTCGCCGAGCACCCCGCCGTCGTACAGGTACGCCACCAGGGGTGGACGCCCCGTGCCGTCCACCCAGTCCACCGCCAGCAGCCGGCCGAGCTCACGGTCCAGCCCGATCTCCTCCGCCGTCTCGCGTCGCGCGCCCTGCCGCGGGGTCTCGCCGTCGTCGGACTCGATCGTGCCGCCGGGCAGCGTCCAGCCCTCCCGGTAGTTGGGCTCGACGAGCAGCACCCGGCCCTCCCCGTCCCGGAACAGCGCGGCGGCGCCGGCCAGGACGCGGGGCAGGGACGCGATATAGGCGGCGAAGTCAGAAGAGGAGGTCATTGGGGCAGGGTAACCATCCGATGAGGGCTCGGCCGCGGATGGCCGGTCCGACCCGGTCACGCCCGTTGCACCGCCAGCCGCAGCGTCCGCTCCGCCAGCTCGCTGATCCGCACCCCGTCGAAGCCGAACACCGCGCTGCGGACCGTGTCCTCCAGCGGGACCGTCCACTGCTCCGGAATGGCCGCGGCCCCGCCGAACACACCCGCCACCGATCCCGCCGTCGCCCCGTTGGAGTCGGTGTCCAGGCCGCCGCGGACGGTCAGGGCGATGGTGCGGGTGAAGTCGCCGTCGCCGTAGAGCAGGCCCGCGGTGAGCACGGCGGCGTTCGGGACCGTGTGGATCCAGCCCATCCCGGCCGTCTCCTCGGTGAGCGTGGTGAGCGTGTCCTCCCAGGACATCCGGGTGTCGTGCAGGGAGACCACCCGGCGCACCGTGCGGGCCAGGCGGCTGCTCGCCGGGATCAGGGCCAGGGCCTCGTCGATCGCGTGCCGCACGGTGGGCGCCGTGAACGCCGCCGCGATCAGCGCCGCCGCCCACATCGCCCCGTACACCCCGTTGCCGGTGTGCGACAGCACCGCGTCCCGCCGGGCCAGCGAGGCGGCCCGGCGCGGCAGGCCCGGGCAGGTCCAGCCGTAGATGTCGGCCCTGATCAGCGCCCCGATCCACTCCTGGTACGGGTTGTCGTACGTCGCCGTCAGCGGCGGCTTCAGCCCGTTGGCGAGGTTGCGGTACGCGGCCCGCTCGGCGGTGAACGTCTGGAGGTACGGCAGCCGCAGCAGCCACAGGTCGCCGACCTGCTCGGTGCTGAAGCCGAAGCCGTGGGTCTCCAGCAGGTCCAGGCCGAGGATCGCGTAGTCGACGTCGTCGTCACGGCAACTGCCGTGGATGCGGCCGCGCACGCACTGGCGCCATTCGGGGCGCAGCTCGAAGCCGTCGTGTTCGCTGATCGGCTCGGGGAGGTAGTCGGTCAGCGGCAGGGCGGCGGCCTGACGCAGGTAGCGGTCGATGCGGTCGCGGGTCCAGACCTCGCCCTGCTCGACCGGTTTGCCGAGCATGTTGCCCGCGATGCGGCCCTGCCAGCCGCCGAGGATGCGGTTGGTCAGGTCTGTCCGGGGGTGCGCTGAGGGCATGGTTATGGTCTACCCGTTTTCGGCGCGCCGAGGGGCGGGGGACTGCGGTGTGTTCGCGGCTGCCGGTGCGTTGTGGCTGCTCGCGCCCGCGCGGCGGCAGCCGCATGTATGGCACAGCCCCGCGCCCCTGAGCAGGGCACCTCTTGGTCCACGGGATGGGCACAGGCTGACGACGGGGGCGTCCTGCGGTTAAGGTCGCTGCGGCGCGACTGGCCTTGACGTGCGTGAGGGCCCGGAGAGCAAGGGAGTGCAAGTGGCGGACGCTGCAGTGAGCGATACCCGGAAGGCGCGGCGGGTGCTCGTCGCCGCGGACAAGTTCAAGGGGTCGCTGACGGCCGTGGAGGTCGCCGAGCGGGTGACGGCCGGGCTGCGCCGGGCCGTACCGGACGTCGAGGTCGAGGCGCTGCCCGTGGCCGACGGCGGCGACGGAACCGTGGCCGCGGCGGTCGCGGCCGGGTTCGAGCGCCGGGAGGTGCGGGTCGCCGGTCCGCTCGGCGACGAGGTGACGGCGGCGTTCGCGCTGCGCGAGCACACCGCGGTCGTGGAGATGGCCGAGGCGAGCGGACTCCAGCGGCTGCCCGCCGGGGTCTTCGCACCGCTCACGGCCTCCACGTACGGCTCCGGCGAACTGCTGCGGGCCGCGCTGGACGCGGGCGCCCGCACGATCGTCTTCGGCGTCGGCGGCAGCGCCACCACGGACGGCGGCGCCGGGATGCTGTCCGCGCTGGGCGCGCGCTTCCTGGACGGGCAGGGCGAGCCGGTACCCCCGGGCGGCGGCGGCCTCGCCGAGCTGGCCACCGCCGACCTGTCCGGCCTCGACCCCCGCCTCACCGAGATCGAACTGGTCCTCGCGAGCGACGTGGACAACCCGCTGACGGGCCCGAAGGGCGCGCCCGCGGTCTACGGCCCGCAGAAGGGCGCCTCACCGGACGACGTGGCGGCCCTGGACGCCGCCCTCGCGCACTTCGCGAAGGTGCTGGAGGAGTCGGCCGGACCGAAGGCCGCCGCGTACGCCGCCTCGCCGGGCGCGGGCGCGGCGGGCGGCATCGGCTACGGCGCCCTGCTGCTCGGCGCCCGCTTCCGCCCCGGCATCGAGGTCATGCTCGACGTCCTGGGCTTCGCCCCCGCCCTGGACCGCGCCGGTCTGGTGATCACCGGCGAGGGCTCCCTCGACGAACAGACCCTCCACGGCAAGGCCCCGGCGGGCGTCGCCGCGGCGGCCCGTGCGGCGGGCAAGGAGGTCGTCGCGGTCTGCGGCCGCCTCGCCCTGCCCCCGGAGGTCCTGGGCCGGGCCGGTTTCCGCCGGGTCTACCCCCTGACGGACGCCGAACCGGACGTGGCGAAGTGCATCGCCGAGGCGGGCCCGATCCTGGAACGGGTCGCGGAGCGGATCGGGCGGGACTTCCTGACCTGACCCGGACGGCTCCCGTCGCCGCAGGCACGAAGAAGGCCCCGAGCTCTCAGCTCGGGGCCTTCTTCGTCGTACGGTCGCTACGGAAGCTGCGCCGCCCGCGCCTCGCGGCGATTGTCACGGAAGTTGTTCACCCGTCGGGCCGTCGCGAACAGCGGGATCACCGCCCCCATGACCAGCTGCAGCGCGCATCCCGTCTGCAGCAGCAGCTGTCCGCTCGGCGCGTCGAAGGCCCAGGCCGCCATCATGCCCATGCCCACCACGATCCACGACAGCATCGCCACGGCGAGCCGCCCCCGCGGCTTCGGGTACTCGACCCGGCTCACCATGAGCCACGCCGTACCCAGGATCGCCAGCAGCGTCGCCACGAACGGCAGCTCCAGCAGCACGATCGACACGACCGTCAGCGCGCCGAACGGTGACGGCATGCCCTGGAACGTGCCGTCCTTCACCGTGACGCACGAGAATCTCGCGAGCCGCAGCACCACCGCCAAGAGCACGACGATCGCCCCGACCGCCGCCACCCGCTGGTACGCGCCGTCCGCCACCATGCCGTACACGAGGACGAAGTACGCCGGCGCCAGACCGAAGCTGATCAGGTCGGAGAGGTTGTCCAGCTCGGCGCCCATGGGCGAGGAGCGCAGCTTGCGCGCCACCAGGCCGTCGAACAGGTCGAAGACCGCCGCGCACAGCATCAGGATGACCGCCGTGGCCGCGCTGTTGCGCGCCATGCCGGTCTCCTGGCTGCCGGTGAGGTCCGGGATCAGGATGCCGGTGGTGGTGAAGTACACCGCCATGAAGCCGCACGTGGCGTTGCCGAGCGTCAGGGTGTCCGCTATCGACAGGCGAAGAGAGAGGGGCATCTCCTCTTCTTCGTCGACCTCGTCGGCCTCCGGGACCCAGCCGGCCTTGGTGTCGGGATCAATCACGGTCAATGCGAGTCACCCCAGCCACGGTCTTCTGCCCCACCTCGACCGCGACCTCCACACCCTCGGGCAGGTAGAGGTCGACCCGCGAGCCGAAGCGGATCAGGCCGATCCGCTCGCCCTGCTCGACCTTGGTGCCCTGGGGCACGTAGGGAACGATGCGGCGGGCGACCGCGCCGGCGATCTGGATCATCTCGATGTCGCCGAGCTCGGTGTCGAAGTGCCAGACGACACGCTCGTTGTTCTCGCTCTCCTTGTTGAAGGCGGGAACGAAGCCACCGGGCACGTGCTCGACCGACGTCACCGTGCCGGCCAGCGGCGCGCGGTTGACGTGGACGTTGAGCGG
This sequence comes from Streptomyces sp. NPDC006235, assembly GCF_040613735.1. Classification (NCBI taxonomy): domain Bacteria; kingdom Bacillati; phylum Actinomycetota; class Actinomycetes; order Kitasatosporales; family Streptomycetaceae; genus Streptomyces; species Streptomyces sp. NPDC006235. The sequence goes on along the minus strand of NZ_JBEXSR010000013.1, from coordinate 58,275 downwards.
GCTCATGAAGATCGCGACGCGAGTGCGGCCGTCCTTCCACGGCATGATGCTCTGCACCACACCGTCGGCGGGCGAGATGACCCGGCCCTGGGTGATCTCGCGCTCGGGGTCGCGGAAGAACCACAGCATCCCCGCCGCGAGCGCGGTGGCGGGAACGGCGACGGCCTTGGCGGCGCCGGAACGACGGGCGCGGGCCAGGCTGAGGGCTGCGGTGGCGACGGTCGGAAGGAGCCACGGCGATGCTCCGCGCGCGAGGCGTACGCCGGCCCGGCTGTCGCGAGGTGCAGAGGTTTGGCTGTGGGGCATGGATGACCTTCGTAGCGGATGATGCCGCACTCTGACGGGGGACGGCGGCTTTCCGGCGATCGTAGCGGCTCGGGGCCCTAACTGGGTAAGCCAGGCAGCCGAGTCGGCCGCCGAAGAGTGCTGACGGGGTGTGATCTTCTTCTCCAAGAAAACACCCCGTATCCGGACATCTAGCCCTGGAATCGATACTCCTCGAGCAGCCGCCTGCCGATGATCATTTTCTGGATCTCGGCGGTACCTTCACCGATCAGCAGCATCGGTGCCTCACGATAGAGGCGCTCGATCTCGTACTCCTTGGAGAAGCCGTAGCCGCCGTGGATCCGGAAGGCGTCCTCCACGACCTCTTTGCAGTATTCGGAAGCGAGATACTTCGCCATACCGGCTTCAAGGTCGTTTCGTTCCCCGGAGTCCTTTTTGCGAGCTGCGTTCACCATCATCGCATGCGCGGCCTCGACCTTGGTAGCCATCTCCGCCAGCTTGAACTGGATCGCCTGGTGCTGGGCGATCGGCTTCCCGAAGGTGTGACGCTGCTGCGCGTACTGGACGCCGAGTTCGAACGCACGCTGAGCGACGCCACAGCCACGCGCCGCCACGTTCACGCGGCCGACCTCGACGCCGTCCATCATCTGGTAGAAACCACGGCCGGTGACCCCGCCGAGCACGCGATCGGCAGGAATCCGCAGGCCATCCATGATGAGTTCGGTGGTGTCGACGCCCTTGTACCCCATCTTGTCGATCTTGCCGGGGATGGTGAGGCCGGGCCGGACCTCGCCGAAGCCGGGCTCCTTCTCGACGAGGAAGGTCGTCATCGACTTGTGGGGCGCGGTGCCCTCGGGGTGACCTTCGTCACTTCGCACCAGAACGGCCACCAGAGACGACGTTCCGCCGTTGGTCAGCCACATCTTCTGGCCGTTCAGGACGTACTCGTCGCCGTCCTTCACCGCCTTCGACGTGATCGCCGACACGTCCGAGCCGAGGCCCGGCTCCGACATCGAGAAGGCGCCGCGGATGTCGCCGGCCGCCATCCTCGGCAGGAAGTGGTCCTTCTGCTCCTGCGTGCCGTGCTGCTTGAGCATGTACGCCACGATGAAGTGCGTGTTGATGATGCCGGACACCGACATCCACCCACGGGCGATCTCCTCCACGCACAGCGCGTACGTCAGGAGCGACTCGCCCAGACCCCCGTACTCCTCGGGGATCATCAGGCCGAACAGGCCCAACTCCTTCAGCCCGTCGACGATCTGCTGCGGGTACTCGTCGCGGTGCTCCAGCTCGGTCGCGACCGGGATGATCTCCTTGTCCACGAAGTCCCGGACGGTGGACAGGATCTCCTGCTGGATGTCCGTCAGACCGGCGGTCTGGGCGAGTCGCGCCATGGCTACTTCTCCTGCTCCTTGAGCTCGGGGCGGCCCGGCTGCTCGCCGCCGCGCTCCTTGATGTACGTCTCGGTCGGCACCATGACCTTGCGGCGGAACACGCAGACCAGCGTGCCGTCCTGCTTGTAGCCCTTGGTCTCGACGTGGACGATGCCGCGGTCGTTCTTGGACTTCGACGGCCACTTGTCGAGCACGGTCGTCTGGCCGTAGATGGTGTCGCCGTGGAAGGTCGGCGCCACGTGCTTGAGCGACTCGATCTCCAGGTTGGCGATCGCCTTGCCGGAGATGTCCGGCACGGACATGCCGAGCAGGAGCGAATAGATGTAGTTCCCGACGACGACGTTCCTGCCGAAGTCCGTCGTCTTCTCCGCATAGTTCGTGTCCATGTGGAGCGGGTGGTGGTTCATGGTGAGGAGACAGAACAGGTGGTCGTCGTACTCCGTGACCGTCTTGCCCGGCCAGTGCTTGTACGTCGCCCCGACCTCGAACTCCTCGTAGGTGCGTCCGAACTGCATCGCGCTCACGCCTCCGGGATCTCGAACTTGCTGGTGCGCTGCATGCCGGCGGCGCGTCCCTTGCCCGCGATGACCAGGGCCATCTTGCGGCTGGCCTCGTCGATCATCTCGTCGCCGAGCATCGCCGAGCCCTTCTTGCCGCCCGCCTCGGACGTGTAGTAGTCGTACGCGTCCAGGATCAGCTCGGCGTGGTCGTAGTCCTCCTGGGACGGCGAGAAGATCTCGTTGGACGCCTCGACCTGGCCCGGGTGCAGCACCCACTTGCCGTCGAAGCCGAGCGCGGCGGCGCGCTGGGCGACCTCGCGGTAGCCGTCGATGTTGCGGATCTGGAGGTAGGGGCCGTCGATCGCCTGGAGGTTGTTGGCGCGGGCGGCCATCAGGATCTTCATCAGGATGTAGTGGTAGGCGTCCGCCGGGTAGCCGGGCGGCTGCTCGCCCACGACCAGCGACTTCATGTTGATGGACGCCATGAAGTCGGCCGGGCCGAAGATGATCGTCTCGACGCGCTGGGAGGCCTGCGCGATCTCGTTGACGTTGTTCAGGCCCTGGGCGTTCTCGATCTGCGCCTCGATGCCGATCTTGCCGACCTCGAAGCCCATGGTCTTCTCGATCTGGGTCAGCAGCAGGTCCAGCGCGACGATCTGCTGGGCGTCCTGCACCTTCGGCAGCATGATGCAGTCGAGGTTCTGGCCGGCGCCCTCGACCACCGTCACGACGTCGCGGTACGTCCACTCGGTCGTCCAGTCGTTGACGCGCACGACCCGCGTCTTGCCCGTCCAGTCACCCTCGTTGAGGAACTTGACGATGGTGTGCCGCGCCTCGGGCTTGGCGAGCGGGGCGCACGCGTCCTCCAGGTCGAGGAAGACCTGGTCGGCGGGGAGGCCCTGCGCCTTCTCCAGGAAGCGGGGGTTCGAGCCCGGTACCGCCAGGCAGGAACGCCGGGGGCGAAGGCGGTTGATCGAGGGATGCGCGGCGGAGCCGCCCGTTGAAAGGGTGGTGGTGGGCGACGGGTGGGCGGTCATGCGGAGACCTCCAGGGGGTCGAGCTTGTTCGCTTTCCGGATCTCGTCCACGATGCGGCCGATGATTCCGGTGATGTCGAAGTCCTTCGGGGTGAAGACCGCGGCCACTCCGGCTGCCCTGAGCTGCTCGGCATCCCCGTTCGGGATGATGCCACCGGCGATCACCGGGATGTCTGTGGCACCGGCCACACGCAGCCGTTCGAGCACGTCCGGCACCAGCTGGGCGTGCGAGCCGGACAGGATGGACAGGCCGACCGCGTGCACGTCCTCGGCGAGGGCCGCGTCCACGATCTGCTCGGGCGTCAGCCTGATGCCCTGGTAGACCACCTCGAAGCCGGCGTCACGCGCGCGCACCGCGATCTGCTCGGCGCCGTTGGAGTGCCCGTCCAGGCCTGGCTTGCCGACCAGGAAGCGCAGCTTGCCTACGCCCAGGTCCTTGGCCGTCAGATCCACCTTGCGGCGCACGAGGGCCAGCGTGCTGCCCTCCTCGGCGGGGACGGCCACCGGCGCCGAGGAGACACCCGTGGGCGCCCGGAACTCGCCGAACACCTCGCGCAGGGCCCCGGCCCACTCGCCGGTCGTGACCCCGGCGCGGGCGCACTCCAGGGTGGCCTCCATGAGATTCTCGGTGCCCCGGGCGGCCTCCTTCAGCCGCTCCAGCGCCTTGCAGGGCCGCGGGTGGTTGAAGGGAGGCTGGTAGCGGCTGTCGCGCCAGGCCTGGAGCGCGGCGATGACGCGGGCCTCGACCTCCGGGTCGACCGTCTGGATCGCGGTGTCCAGGTCGGCGGTCAGCGGGTTCGGCTCGGTGCCCTCGAAGGCGTTGACACCGATGATCTTCTCCTGGCCGGACTCGATCCGGCCCCGGCGCTCCGCGTGCGAGGCGACCAGCTGCGACTTGAGGTAGCCGGACTCGACGGCCGCCATCGCGCCGCCCATCTCCTGGATGCGGTCGATCTCCGCCAGCGAGGCCTCGACCAGTTCGTCCACCTTCGTCTCGATGACCTTCGAGCCCTCGAAGATGTCGTCGTACTCCAGCAGATCGCTCTCGTAGGCCAGCACCTGCTGGATGCGCAGCGACCACTGCTGGTCCCAGGGGCGGGGCAGGCCGAGCGCCTCGTTCCATGCGGGGAGCTGCACGGCACGCGCGCGTGCGTCCTTGGAGAGCGTCACGGCCAGCATCTCCAGGACGATCCGCTGGACGTTGTTCTCCGGCTGTGCCTCCGTCAGGCCCAGGGAGTTGACCTGGACGCCGTAGCGGAAGCGGCGGTGCTTGGGGTTCTCGATGCCGTACCGCTCGCGGGTGATCCTGTCCCAGATGCGGCCGAACGCCCGCATCTTGCACATCTCCTCGATGAAGCGCACGCCCGCGTTCACGAAGAAGGAGATCCGGCCGACGACGTCGCCCATGCGCTCCTCGGGCACCTGCCCGGAGTCGCGCACGGCGTCGAGGACGGCGATCGCGGTGGACATCGCGTACGCGATCTCCTGGACCGGCGTGGCGCCCGCCTCCTGCAGGTGGTAGCTGCAGATGTTGATCGGGTTCCACTTCGGGATGTGGGAGACCGTGTACGCGATCATGTCCGTCGTCAGGCGGAGGGAGGGGCCCGGGGGGAAGACGTGCGTCCCCCGGGACAAGTACTCCTTGACGATGTCGTTCTGGGTCGTGCCCTGGAGCTTGGTGATGTCCGCACCCTGCTCCTCGGCGACGACCTGGTAGAGCGCCAGCAGCCACATGGCCGTGGCGTTGATGGTCATCGAGGTGTTCATCTGCTCCAAGGGGATGCCCTGGAACAGCCGGCGCATGTCACCGACGTGCCCGATGGGCACGCCGACCCGGCCGACCTCGCCGCGGGCGAGGATGTGGTCGGAGTCGTAGCCGGTCTGTGTCGGCAGGTCGAACGCCACCGACAGACCCGTCTGGCCCTTGGCGAGGTTGCGCCGGTACAGCTCGTTGGACGCCTCGGCCGTGGAGTGACCGGCGTAGGTCCGCATGAGCCACGGACGGTCCTTCTGACGCTCTGTCATCCAGCAGCCCTCAGATGTTCCGGAAGCGGTTGATGGCGTCGATGTGCTGGGCGCGCTTGGCCTGGTCGCGCACGCCCAGGCCCTCCTCGGGGGCCATGCACAGCACTCCGACCTTGCCCTGGTGGAGGTTGCGGTGCACGTCGTAGGCGGCCTGGCCGGTGTCCTCCAGGGAGTACACCTTCGACAGGGTGGGGTGGATCTTGCCCTTCGCGATGAGCCGGTTGGCCTCCCATGCCTCGCGGTAGTTGGCGAAGTGCGAGCCGATGATCCGCTTCAGCGACATCCACAGGTAGCGGTTGTCGTACTCGTGCATGTAGCCCGAGGTGGAGGCGCAGGTGGTGATGGTGCCGCCCTTGCGGGTGACGAAGACGCTCGCGCCGAAGGTCTCGCGGCCGGGGTGCTCGAAGACGATGTCGATGTCCTCCCCGCCGGTGAGCTCGCGGATGCGCTTGCCGAAGCGCTTCCACTCCTTCGGGTCCTGGGTGTTCTCGTCCTTCCAGAACTTGTAGCCCTCGGCGTTGCGGTCGATGATCGCCTCGGCGCCCATCGAGCGGCAGATGTTCGCCTTCTGCTCGCTGGAGACGACACAGATGGGGTTGGCGCCGCCGGCCAGCGCGAACTGGGTGGCGTAACTGCCGAGTCCGCCGCTCGCGCCCCAGATGAGCACGTTGTCGCCCTGCTTCATGCCGGCGCCGTTGCGGGAGACCAGCTGGCGGTAGGCCGTGGAGTTGACCAGGCCGGGGGCGGCGGCCTCCTCCCAGCTCAGGTGGTCCGGCTTCGGCATCAGCTGGTTGGACTTGACCAGGGCGATCTCGGCGAGGCCGCCGAAGTTGGTCTCGAAGCCCCAGATGCGCTGCTCGGGGTCGAGCATCGTGTCGTTGTGGCCGTCGCTGGACTCCAGCTCCACGGACAGGCAGTGCGCGACGACCTCGTCGCCGGGCCGCCAGGCGTTGACGCCCGGGCCGGTGCGCAGGACGACGCCCGCGAGGTCGGAGCCGATGATGTGGTAAGGCAGGTCGTGGCGCTTGGCCAGCTCGCTGGTGCGGCCGTAGCGCTCCAGGAAGCCGAACGTCGACAGCGGCTCGAAGATCGACGTCCACACCGAGTTGTAGTTGACCGAGGAGGCCATGACGGCCACCAGGGCCTCGCCCGGGCCGAGCTCGGGCAGCGGCACCTCGTCCAGGTGGATCGACTTGCGGGGATCCTTGTCGCGCGTGGCGAGCCCGGCGAACATCTCCGTCTCGTCCTTGTGCACGGTGATCGCGCGGTACGACTCGGGGAGCGGGAGGGCGGCGAAGTCCTCCGACGTGGAGTCGGGCGACTGGATCGCGGCCAGGATGTCCTTAACGGTCACGGTGTTGCCTCCGGCGGTGAGCGCCCTGAGGGAGGGGCGCCGATGGTTACGTCGGTGCTGCTGAGGGTCGGGGTGTGCCGTCGGTTCGGCGGTGGTGCTGTTCGGCAGCGCTGGTGGCGCGGGAGGTTGCCTGTGACGCAGGCGTCCGGGCGGGCAGGCGCTGGGCTTGCTGGGACGTCGCCCGGACCTCTTCAACGTATGACACCGCGTGTCACCTCGCAAGGCACTGAGTGCCAGAACTTGCTCTCAGATGAAATCTTTACGTAACAAATGAGCGATGATCGATCGAACGGCCTCGTCGAGGGCCCGCAAAATGGCCCCTGACATGCCAAAACGGCCACCCCGTGGGGTGGCCGTCATCACAGGAACGGGAGCCGCTCAGCGCTCCTTGAGGGCCTGCTCGATCGTCCGCATGACCTCGTCCAGCGGGGCGTCCGTCCGGGCGACGGTCACCAGCACCTCGCCCTGCGCCGAGGCCGTCGCCGCGGCCGGCTGCGCCTCCGTGGAGCGCCCGGCCCCGATGCCCGTGCCGAACGTCTTGCGCACGATCGCGAAGGCGTGGTCCAGCTGCGCCTCCACGTCCCCCTGCCCGCCCGCCCGCAGCCAGCGCCGCAGGACGTGGTTGTGGGCGGTGACCACGGCGGACGCGGCGACCTCCGCGAGCAGCGGGTCGTCGTTGGCGTCGTCGGCGTGGGCGCGCTCGTCGAAATGACCGAGGAGATACCGGGTGAACAGGCGCTCGTAGCGGGCCACCGACGCGATCTCCGCCTCGCGCAGGGTCGGCACCTCGCGCGTCAGCTTGTAGCGGGCGACCGAGATCTCCGGCCGGGCCGCGTACATCTTCATGACTTCCTTGATGCCGCGGCACACCGTGTCGAGCGGATGCTCGTGCGCGGGCGCGGCGTTGAGCACCGCCTCGGCCCGGACCAGGGTGTCGTCGTGGTCGGGGAAGATCGCCTCTTCCTTGGAGCGGAAGTGGCGGAAGAAGGTGCGGCGGGCGACGCCGGCCTGGGCCGCGATCTCGTCGACGGTGGTCGCCTCGTAGCCCTTGGTCGCGAACAGCTCCATCGCGGCGGCCGCCAGTTCCCGGCGCATCTTGAGCCGCTGGGCGGCGGCGCGAGAGCCTGCGGCACTTTCCGGCGCGTCGGTCGTAGCCGATGTACGTGAGGACTTGGCGGGCTGGGACATGCCCTGAACGTACTGCATGTGCGCAGCTCGCTGCGCGTGACCTGGTTCTCCGCCGCCGCCCTGGGACGGCGGGAACCGGTCCGGGCCGAGCAGGCCGCCCCACTCCGCGCCGGACCGGAACCAGTCGCCGGGACCGTCAGCGCTTGGCATATTCGCGGAAGCCACGGCCGGTCTTGCGGCCGAGGCAGCCCGCGGCCACCAGGTGCTCCAGGAGCGGTGCCGGGGCGAGCCCCGGGTCGCGGAACTCGCGGTGCAGGACCTTCTCGATGGCGAGCGAGACGTCGAGCCCGACGACGTCCAGCAGCTCGAACGGGCCCATCGGGTAACCGCCGCCCAGCTTCATCGCCGCGTCGATGTCGTCCAGGGACGCGTAGTGCTCCTGCACCATCTTGATCGCGTTGTTCAGGTACGGGAAGAGCAGCGCGTTCACGATGAAGCCCGCGCGGTCCCCGCAGTCGACCGGGTGCTTCCTGATCCGGCCGCAGACCTCGCGGACCGTGGCGTGGACGTCGTCGGCCGTCAGCACCGTACGGACGACCTCGACCAGCTTCATGGCCGGGGCCGGGTTGAAGAAGTGCATGCCGATCACGTCCTGCGGGCGCGAGGTGGCCCGGGCGCAGGCCACGACCGGCAGCGACGAGGTGGTGGTGGCCAGGACCGCGCCCGGCTTGCAGACCTTGTCCAGCGCGGCGAACAGCTGCCGCTTGACCTCCAGGTCCTCGGCGACCGCCTCCACGGCCAGGTCGACGCCCGCGAAGTCGTCGTACGTGCCCGTCGGCGTGATGAGGTCCAGGGTCTGGGCGGCGGCCTCGGCGGTCATCCGGCCCTTGTCGACCGAGCGGGACAGGGACTTGCCGATGCGGGCCTTCGCGGCCTGGGCCTTCTCCTCGCTGCGGGCGGCGAGGACGACCTCGTACCCGGCCTTGGCGAAGACCTCGGCGATGCCGGAGGCCATGGTGCCCGAGCCCGCGACACCCACCGAGCGGACCTCCCGGCCCGGGACCAGGTCACCGCCCTCCAGCGGGGTCAGCGCGTCCCGCACGACGGTGCCGCTGCCCGGCGCCTCGTACGTGTAGAAGCCGCGTCCCGCCTTGCGGCCGGTCAGGCCCGCCTCGCTCAGCTGCTTGAGGATCGGCGCCGGGGCGTGCAGCCGGTCGCGGGAGGCGGCGTACATCGCCTCCAGGACCGTGCGCGCGGTGTCGACGCCGATCAGGTCGAGCAGCGCCAGCGGGCCCATCGGCAGGCCGCAGCCCAGCCGCATCGCGGCGTCGATGTCCTCGCGGGAGGCGTACTTCGCCTCGTACATCGCGGCGGCCTGGTTGAGGTAGCCGAACAGCAGCCCGTCGGCGACGAAGCCGGGCCGGTCGCCGACCGCGACGGGCTCCTTGCCCAGGTCGAGGGCGAGATCGGTGACCGCCGTGACGGCGGCCGGGGCGGTCAGCACCGAGGAGACGACCTCGACCAGCCGCATCGCCGGGGCCGGGTTGAAGAAGTGCAGGCCCAGCACCCGCTCGGGACGGGCCGAGTCGGCGGCGAGCCGCGTGACGGACAGGGCGTTGGTGCCGGTCGCCATGATCGTCTCGGGGCGCACGATCCCGTCCAGCTCCCGGAAGACCTGGTGCTTGACCTCGTACGACTCCGGAGCCACCTCGATGACCAGGTCGGCGTCGGCCGCGGCCCGCAGGTCGGTGGAGGTGCGCACGCGGTCCAGGATCTGCGTGCGCTCCTGCTCGGTCAGCCGGCCGCGCTCCACGCCACGGGCGGTGGAGGACTCCAGGGCGGCGACGCACTTCGCGGCCTGGGCCTCGCTGATGTCGATGCCGACGACCTCGCGGCCGGCCTTGGCGAGGACCTCGGCGATGCCGGTGCCCATCGTGCCGAGGCCGACGACGGCGATGGTGCGCAGCGGGGACAGGGACGGGTCGGACAGGGGAGTGGCCATCGCGGGACTCCAGGATGAGGGTGACGACGGGGAACGCGACCCGGGTGCGCCGGGTACGGACCGGCAGGGGCCGGTCCCGGGCGCACCGGGTGCGTGAGAAGTGCGGGTGTTGGCCGGGCTGCGAGCGCACACGCCCGGTGCCGTCGGGCCGGGCGTGCACACGCCCGGTGAACGGCGGTTCCGACCGGCCCTGTCCCGGGGCCGAGCCGTACTGCGGTACCGATGTACCGAACCGACTGCTCTCACGGTGGCCGCGTCACCAGACCGCCGCGAGGAGATACGAGTGGGTAACTCGCTCGTCTGAGCTTAACTCGCGGGTAACGAGCGCGCCAGCCCTCGTGTTTGTGATGTACGTCCCGCGCGGCTCGCGCCAGCCCCTAATCTCTCAGTCATGGACGAAGAGTTGCGATCACTCACGGAGCGCTTACGGCAGGAGTCGGGGGCGTCGCCCGCCTTCGAGCGGCTCGTGGCGACCGACGACCTCGACACCCTGGCCGCCGTGCTGACCGAACCCGGGCAGCCCTTGTGGGCGCGGGAGCTGGCCGCCTTCCGACTGGGACTCGCCGGGGACCGGCGGGCCTTCGAGTCCCTGGTGCTGCTGCTCAACCACCGTGATCCGCCGCGCTGCGCCTGTGCCGCCTACGCCCTCGCCCGCCTCGGCGACCCCCGCACCGCCCGCGCGGCCGCCGCCCTCGCCACCAACGAACTGCGCGTCGCCTACGCCCTCCACCCCGTCCGGCTCCTGGTCGACCTGCGCGCCCCGGAGGCCGTGCCCGCCCTGATCACCACCCTCCAGCGGCGGCTGCGCCCGCACGACCCGTACCGCCGCGTGGCCCTCGCCTGCGTGGACGGGCTCGGCACGCTGGGCGACGCCCGGGCCAGACCCGTGCTGAACGAGGCCCTCGCGCATCCGGTGCTGGCGGAGGCGGCGGTGCGGGCGCTGGGGCGGATTCCGAAACAGAGGTGAGGTCAGCGGGGGAGCGCGCGTGCGTACCGCACCTCGGGGACCCTGACACCGTCCACCTCGAAGGACTCCTCCGCGCCGTCCGCCTCGAAGCCGGCCCGTTCGTAGAAGCGGCGGGCCCGGCCGTTGCCCTTGAGGACCCACAGGAGCAGACGGCCGTGGCCCGCGGCGGCGCAGCGCGCGACGGACTCCGCGAGAAGGGCCTGCCCCGCGCCCTGTCCCACCTGGTCGGGATGGACGTAGAGGGCGTACAACTCGGCGTCGGACGTGAGGAGTTCACCGTCCCGGTACGGACCGTGGCAGGCCCAGCCGACGACCTCGCCGCCGCTGTCCTCGGCGACCAGGTTCACCACGCTGCCGTCGGCCTGCGCCAGATGCCCGCGACGACGCTCGGCGTCCTCCGCCACGCTGAGCCCGTCCAGGTACGACGGCGGCATCAGCCCCCGGTACGCGCTCTGCCAGCCGCGGATGCGGATCTCGGCGACGCGGTCGCAGTCGGCGAACGTCATCTCCCGTATCCGGAGCTTTCCTGTCCTGGTCGACTCACTCATGGGCCCATGCTGGACCACGGCGGGGGCCTCGCCGTCCTTGATCGCCTCCGTCATCAGGCGGTCGAGGCTGTGCCGCTGCTTCGCACACCTGCAGGGGAGCTCACTCGGGCTCAGCCCCGGAAGCCGAGCAGGCCGTGCAGCGTCGAGCCCTTCGAGGAGGCCGGTGCTCCCTTCCCGGCGGCCGGCTCCGGGTCGGGCAGCGCTTCGCACACCGCGTCCGCCTCGCCGTGGCCGCGCGGCACCGTGCCGTCGGAGAGGTACGCCGCCAGATGCTTGTCCAGACAGGCGTTCCCGCTCAGCGTGATGCCGTGGTTGCCGCCGCCCTCCTCGACCACCAGGCTGGAGTCCGCCAGCAGATGATGGACGGTGACACCGCCCTCGTAGGGGGTGGCCGCGTCGTCGGTCGCCTGGAACAGCAGGGCGGGCGGCAGTTTGCCGTTGGCGATGTTCACCGGTTTCAGCGAGTCCGCCGGCCAGAACGCGCACGGCGCGTTGTACCAGGCGTTGTTCCAGGTCATGAACGGCGCCTTCTCGTGCACCGCCCAGTTGTCCTCGCGCCACCGGCGCCAGTCGCGCGGCCAGCCGGCGTCCCGGCACTGCACCGAGGTGTAGATGCTGTAGCCGTTGGCGCCGGGGGCATCGACCGCACCGAGGGCCTCGTACGCCTCGATCAGCGGCTCGGGCTTCCCGTAGTTCACGTACGCCGCGAACGCCTCGGCCAGACGTGGCCAGGAGCCGTTGTGGTAACCGCCCGGGATGAAGGTGTCCTCCAGCTCCGCCGCCCCCACCCTGCCGCCCGCCGGCTTCTTCGCCAGCGCCGCCCGCATCGCGTACCACCTGGCCTCGATCCGCTCCGGGTCGGTGCCGAGCCGGTACGTCGCGTCGTGCTCGGCGACCCAGGCCAGGAAGGCGCGGTGGCGGTCGTTGAAGGCCAGGTCCTGGTTGAGGTTGGCGTCGTACCAGACCTCCGTGGGGTCGACGACCGAGTCCAGGACCAGGCGCCGGACGCGCTCCGGGAAGAGCTTGGCGTAGACCGCGCCCAGGTAGGTGCCGTACGAGTAGCCGAGGTAGTTGATCCGCCGCGCTCCCAGGGCCTGCCGGATGGCGTCCATGTCGCGCACGGCGCTGGTGGTGTTCAGATACGGCAGCAGATGGCCGTACTTCTTGCCGCAGGCCGTCGCGAAGGACTCGGCGCGGGCGAGGTTGGCCCGCTCGATCGCGGGTGTGACCGGCAGGGAGTCCGGGCGCACCGGGCCGAAGTGGCCGGGGCGGCAGTCCAGCGCGGGCCGGCTCTTGCCCACGCCGCGCGGGTCGAACCCGATGACGTCGTACTGGGCCGCCACTTTCCCGGGCAGCGCGGACGCGACGAACCCGGCGAGCGCCAGGCCGCTGCCGCCGGGGCCGCCGGGATTGACCAGCAGCGGGCCCTGGTAGGTCCTGGCGGTGTGCGGGACGCGGGACAGGGCGAGGGTGATCCGCTGTCCGTGTGGCCTGCGGTGGTCGAGCGGCACTTCCAGGGACGCGCACTGGAGCGTCGGGTACGTCTTGGTGGCGCAGTTCTTCCAACTGGGTTCCGCGATGGCTTCCGCGGTGGATTCCGCGATGGGCCCGGCGGTGTGCACGGGCTCCGCGGTGCGCGGTGCGCTCGCCTCGGCGGGAACGGCCGTGAAGGTACCGGCCATGACGGCGGCGGCGCCGCACAGCGCGGCTGCGCGTTTTCTCATGGAGTCCTCCCAGGACGGCGGGATGGAGGACCGCGAGGGTCACCGTCCTGGCCGCATCGTCCCGGAGAGGAGTCCTGGAAGGGCTCATTCCATCACTGTCATGACCCGGATGGATCTTCGGATGCGCTCGAACGCGCCTGAAGGCATGCGCTCGAACGCCGCTAAAGGAGCGAGAGTTGTGTCGGCCCGGACACCGGGGGTTCCCCGGCCGGCTCCGGGGGCCGTATCCGGCGTGGCATCCCCGCGCGTGTCGGCCCGATGCCGTACTCCTCGGCCAGCTCGTGCACCTGACGGGTGATCCGGCGCTGGTACCACTTCGGGGCGTAGGAGCCCGCCGCGTACAGCCGCTCGTAGCGCGGCACCAGGTGGGGGTGGTGCTGCCCCAGCCAGGCCATGAACCACTCGCGGGCGCCCGGCCGCAGATGCAGCACCAGCGGGGTGACGGACGTGGCGCCGGAGGCCGCGATCGCCCGTACGGTGGCCCGCAGCCGGTCCGGCTGGTCGCTCAGGAACGGGATGACCGGTGCCATCAGCACGCCGCAGCCGATGCCGTGCTCGCCGAAGGTCCGGACGACCTCCAGGCGCCGGTCCGGCGCGGGAGTGCCCGGCTCGACGGTCCGCCACAGCTCCTGGTCGGTGAAGCCGACCGACACGGAGATGCCGACGTCGGTCACCTCCGCGGCCTGTTTGATGAGGTCCAGGTCGCGCAGGATCAGGGTGCCCTTGGTCAGGATCGAGAAGGGGTTCGCGTGATCGCGCAGGGCCGAGATGATGCCCGGCATCAGACGGTAGCGGCCCTCGGCGCGCTGGTAGCAGTCGACGTTCGTGCCCATCGCGATGTGCTCGCCCTGCCAGCGGCGTGAGCCGAGCTGCCGGCGCAGCAGCTCCGGCGCGTTGGTCTTGACCACGATCTGGGAGTCGAAGTCCAGGCCCGTGTCGAGGTCGAGATAGCTGTGCGTCTTGCGCGCGAAGCAGTACACACACGCGTGTGAGCAGCCGCGATAGGGATTGACGGTCCACTGGAACGACATCCGGGAGACCGCCGGCACCCGGTTGATGATCGACCGGGCCCGGATCTCGTGGAAGGTGATTCCCGCGAACTCCGGCGTGTCGAACGTGCGGGTGGTCACGGCGTCCGCGCCGAACAGCGCGGCGTCGGCCCGGCTGTGTTCGGAGTCCTCTGTGAGGTTGTCCCAGCGCATGACGCCTCCTCGGTAGCACTGACGACAGAATAGAACACATGTTCCCTTGATCGTGCGAGGGTGTTTTCCGAACGGGTGCGACCGGGTTGGGCGACCCCGATTTGGGGGGCCGGGCAGCGGGGTGGTTGGCTTGCCCCCAATCCCCGAGAACCCATGTCCTGGAGGAAAGCGATGGCGCAGGTCGAGGCCACTACGGAGCGGATCGTCGCGGCGGACGCGGAGACGGTGTTCGACGCCCTCGCCGACTACAGCGGCACGCGCGCGAAGCTGCTGCCCGAGCAGTTCAGCGAGTACGAGGTCCGCGAGGGCGGTGACGGCGAGGGCACCCTCGTCCACTGGAGGCTCCAGGCCACCAGCAAGCGCGTGCGGGACTGCCTCCTGGAGGTCAGCGAGCCCACGGACGGAGAGCTGGTCGAGAAGGACCGCAACTCCTCCATGGTCACCACCTGGCGGGTCACCCTGGCCGGCGACGGCAAGTCCCGGGTCGTCGTGACCACCACCTGGACCGGCGCCGGCGGTATCGGCGGCTTCTTCGAGAAGACCTTCGCGCCCAAGGGCCTCGGCCGGATCTACGACGCGCTGCTCGCCCGGCTCGCCACCGAGGTCGAGAAGTAGCCTCCCCAAGGCGCAAACACGGAGGGGCTGTTGTGTCCCTCACCGGTTCGAGTGATCTCCGTCCGGCTCGCTCCTGTGCCGTAACTCGTCGCGCTTGCTCGTAGTTGTCGCTTTTACGCGGGAATTGTGCGGCAGCGCGACGAGGGGAGCGGTAGGTGGGCGGGATCACTCTGGCGCAGGACGAACCGGCGGTGGCGCCTCCCGGACCTCCCGCCCCGCCGCCGGCCCCGGCCGTCGAACTGAGCCCGCGCAGAGTGCGGTTGGTCTTCCTCGCACTCCTGCCGGCCCTGCTCCTCGCCGCCCTGGAGCAGATGATCGTCGCCACGGCGCTCCCCGAGATCGTCGGTGAGCTGCACGGCCTGGACCGGATGTCCTGGGCGATCACCGCCTACCTGCTCACCGCGACCGTCGGACTGCCGGTCTACGGCAAGCTCGGCGACCTGCTCGGCCGCAAGGGCGTCTTCCAGTGCGCGATCGTCGTCTTCGTCGCCGGCTCCGCGCTCGCGGGCCGGGCGCAGACCATGGACCAGCTGATCGCCTTCCGCGCCCTCCAGGGCGCCGGTGCGGGCGGCCTCATGGTCGGTGTCCAGGCGATCGTCGCGGACATCGTGCCCGCCCGGCAGCGCGGCCGCTACCTGGGCCTGATCGGTGCCGCCTTCGGACTCGCCTCCGTGGCCGGGCCCCTGCTCGGCGGCTACTTCACCGACCATCTCTCCTGGCGCTGGTGCTTCTACGTCAACGTGCCCTTCGGCCTGGTCACACTGGCCGTCGTCGCCGTCGCGCTGAAGCTGCCGAAACCGGCGGGCAAGGCCCGGCTGGACCTCCTCGGCGCGCTGCTGCTGACCGCCGCCTCCACCTGCCTGGTCCTGCTGGCCAGTTGGGGCGGCACCGAGTACGCCTGGGACTCGCGCATGATCCTCGGCCTGGGCGCCGGAGCGGCCGTGGCGACCGTCCTCTTCCTCGTCGCCGAGCACTTCGCCGCCGAACCCCTCATCCCGCTGCGGTTGTTCAAGGACTCGGTCTTCAACGTCACCGGCCTGGTCGGCCTGGTGACCGGAGCCGGGCTGTTCGGTGCCGCCAGCTACCTGCCGACCTACCTCCAGATGGTCGACGGGGTCTCCGCCACCGAGTCGGGCCTGCTCATGCTGCCCATGACGGCCGGCATCGTCGGCGCCTCGGTCATCGCCGGACAGCTCATCAGCCACACCGGCCGCTACAAGGCCTACCCGATCCTCGGCTGCGCCCTCTCCGCCGCCGGCATGTGGCTGCTGTCCCGCCTCGACGCCGACACGCCCCGGCTGCACTACAGCATCTGGACGGCCGTCCTCGGCGCCGGCATCGGCATGGTGATGCCGGTGCTGATCCTCGCCGTGCAGAACTCCGTGCGCCCCGCCGACCTGTCCACCGCGACCAGCGCCAACAACTACTTCCGGCAGATCGGCGGCAGCGTCTCGGCCGCCGTACTCGGCACGTTCCTCGCCGGCCGGCTCGCCGACGCCCTGGCCCACCACCTGCCCACGCGCGCGGGCGACCGGCTCCCCGACCCCGAGTCCCTCACCCCGCAGCTCGTGCACGCCCTGCCCCCCAGGCTGCGCGACGCCTACATCGGGGCGTACGCCGACGCCATGCCGAGGATCTTCCTCTACCTGGTGCCGGTGCTGGCCCTCGGGCTGGTCATCGCCCTCTTCCTCAAGGAGAAACCCCTGGTGTCCCACCACGCATCCGTCACCGACCCGGACACGGAGCCGGGGAGCACCCCGATCCCGCGGGCCCGCGCTCCGCACACCGCCGGGGTCCCCGTCTGCGGCTCGGTGCAGCACCACGACGGGACCGTCGTGCCCGGCGCGGCGCTCACCCTCATCGACGTCACCGGCAGGCAGACCGGACGCGGCGCGAGCGGCGAGGACGGGCGCTACGCGCTGGCCACTCCGGGGCCCGGCTCCTATGTGCTGATCGCCGCCGCGGGCGGCCACCAGCCGCAGGCGGTCTCCGTGACCGTCGGCGAGCGCCCCGTCGAACTGGACATCGTCCTCGGCGGCGCGGGCAACCTCGTCGGCAGCGTGGTCACCGCCGACGGCACCCCCGTACGGGACGCCGGCGTCACGCTCACCAATGCGCACGGCGAGGTCGTGGCCACCACCCGCAGCGACCGCGAGGGCGGCTACGTCATCACCGATCTGGTCGCAGGCGAGTACACCCTCGCCGCAAGTGCCCCCGCCTTCCGCCCGGCCGCGCTCCCCGTCACCGTCCAGGCCGCCCGCGAGACCCGCCGGGACATCGAACTGGCCGGCGGCGCCCTGCTGCGCGGCACGGTCCGGGCGGGCGGCGGACGGCCCGTGGAGGACGCGCGGGTGACGCTGCTCGACGTGGCGGGCAACGTCGTCGACACCCTCACCACCGGCCCCGACGGCACCTTCCGGTTCGTGGACCTGTCCTCCGGCGAGTACACCGTCATCGCCGCCGGCTACCCGCCCGTCGCCACCGTCCTCCAGGTGGCCGGAGGCGGCCGCACCGAACGGGACCTCCAGCTCGGACACGAGGACTGAGCCGCACCGGCGCGCGGGGTCGCACGCCGGTGCGCACCCCGCGCGAGGAATTCCCCCGTTGCCGCACACGGCAACCGGCGCTCGCCGTACGGTGGTGACACCGGCACAGATCTTGCGGATCCGTGGGGAGAGAGGGCCTGGGCCATGGACCGTGGCACCGAGAGCGCCGAGTACGGCTCGGTGACCGACCCCGCCGAGCCCGGCCGTGTCCCCCTGGCCGTGGTCGTCGTCGACCGCGAAGGCCTCGTGTCGCACTGGAGCCGGGGCGCACGGCGCCTGTTCGGCGTCCTCAAGGACGAGGCCATCGGCCGCCCGGCCCTCGACCTGCTCCCCGTCTCCGGCGCACTCCCCGAGGACCAGGGCACCACCCCGTACGGGGCCTACGACGGACCGGGCCCCGGCCTCGGACCGTCCCTCGACGGCGGGCTGTCCTACCCGGCGGCGGGCCGCGCCCGGCTCACCGCACCCGGCAGCGACCGGGTCGACGTCCTGTGGTGGGCCTACCCCCTGGTCGGCCCCGGCCCCGAGCGGCTGCTCGTGCTGGCCGCCGACGCGGACGGTCTGCGCGCCGGCGGCACCGACGGGGCGTTCGAGCGGATCGCGCCCGGCTTCGCGCTGCACACCGACTTCCCCGGCTCGGAGGACCTCGCCCGCAGGCTCCCCGAGATCCTGCCCAGCATGAGCGTCGGCGAGAGCGCCCGCATCGTCGCGCAGATCCTCGAACTCGGCTACCCCGTCCTGGAATTCAGCCAGAACGACCGAGTGCCCGTCACCCCGGACTGGGGCGTCGCACGGCGCGCCGAGCGCAAGGCACGCCGGGAACGGGCAGCGCGGGCCCTGGCCGCCGGGGAGCCCGTCCCGGAGGAACTGCGCGAGGAGGGCGAGGATCTCGAGTACGCCGCCGTCCGCGAGCGCCTGGAGTTCCTCAACGAGGTCAGCGGCCGCATCGGCACCTCCCTCGACCTGTCCCGCACGATCATCGAGGTCAGCAAGGCCGTCGTGCCCCGCTTCACCGACGTCGCCGGGACCTATCTGCGCGAACAGGTCGTCGCGGGGGAGGGGTTCCCGGAGGGCGTGCCCGACACGACGACCCTGTGGCACCGGGTCGCCGTCGAGCACACCGACGAACCCGGCCGCTGGGACGACGTCGTGCCCGTCGGCGAGGCCATGCCGTTCCCGGCGCACACGCCGTTCTTCCAGTGCATGACGACCGGCGAACCCGTGCTGGTGCCGCGCATCAGCGAGGAGATGGGCCACGCCATCGCCGCGCAGTTCGAGAAGCGCGACATCCGGCCGCTCATCACGGGCCGCTCCATGCTGGTGGTCCCCCTGAAGGCCCGCCAGGTCGTGCTCGGCTTCATGATCCTGCTGCGGCACCCGGAGCGGCCCGTCTTCAACGACATGGACCGGGTCACCGGCGCCGAACTCGCCGCCCGCGCAGGCCTCGTGCTCGACAACGCGCGCATGTACACGTTCCAGGAGAACGTCGCCGAGACGCTCCAGGACAGCATGCTGCCGCACATCCCGCCCCGCATGGCCGGATGCGACATCGCCACCCGCTATCTGCCGGGCACGCTGCTCGGGCGGGTCGGCGGCGACTGGTTCGACGCGGTGAAGCTGCCCGGCGGGCGCACCGCGTTCGTCGTCGGCGACGTCATGGGCCACGGACTGAACTCGGCCGCCATGATGGGCCAGTTGCGTACGGCCGTGCAGACCATGGCCGGGCTCGACCTGCCGCCCGCCCAGCTGCTGCGCAACCTCGACGACCTCGCCCAGCGCCTCGGCGACACTTACCTCGCGACCTGCCTGTACGCCGTCTACGACCCGATCGCGGGCGAACTGCGCCTCGCCAACGCCGGTCACATCCCGCCCGTCCTGGTCCGCGCCGACGACGGGCGCAGCGAACTGCTCGACCTGCCCACCGGCGCGCCCATCGGCGTCGGCGGGGTGCCCTTCGAGGCGGTACGGGTGCGCGTCGGGCCCGGTGACCGGCTGGTGATGTGCACCGACGGGCTGGTCGAGGTGCGCGGCGAGGACATCGGCGTGGGCCTTGCGACCCTCTGTGAGTCGGCCGCCCACCCGGCCGCCTCCATGGATGACGCCTGCGACACGATCATCCGCGCCCTCAACACACGCGGCGGCCGCAAGGACGACGTGGCGCTGCTCATGGCCCGCCTGAACGGCATCGAACCGGACGACGTGGCCGAGTGGCGGCTCGCCCTCGAACCGGCCGAGGTCGGCCGGGCCCGCGCGGCGGTCCGCGAGCAACTGCACGACTGGGGCCTGGCGAAGCTGGCCGCGCCCGCCGAGCTGATGGTCAGCGAGCTCGTCACCAACGCCGTACGGCATTCCCGCGCCCGCCCCGTCGCACTGCGCCTGGTCCGCGGTGACAGCCTGCTGTGCGAGGTGGACGACGACGACCACGAGCTGCCGACGCTCCTCGGCACGGGCCCGCTCGATGACACCGGGCGCGGTCTGCGGGTCGTCAGCACACTGTCCCGCGAGTGGGGTACCAGCCGGACCAAGGCCGGCAAGACGGTCTGGTTCGAGCTGACCCTGCCGCGCCGCTGAACACCACCGCGTCGACACCCTGGGGAGTGGGCATGAGCGTGACGAGCCGGTACCGGGAGGCCTGGGAGGGGTTCTGGCGGGAGGCGTCCGACGAACCGGGGGCGGTGATGTGGGACGCCGAGCCGGCCGTGACCGCCGGGCCGCATCTCGCCCTGTTCGAACCGCACCTGGCCGATCCCGCGCTGCCGCTGGTGGACCTCGGCTGCGGCAACGGCACCCAGACGCGCTTCCTCGCCGACCGCTTCCCGCGGGTCGTGGGCGCCGATCTGTCCGCCGCGGCCCTCGACCACGCCCGGCGGGCCGACCCGGCGGGGCAGGCCTCCTACCGGCAGCTGGACGCCGCCGAGAAGAGCGAGGCACAGGGCCTGCACGCCGACTTCGGCGACACCAACGTCTACATGCGGGGCGTGCTGCACCAGTGCGAGCCGGACGACCGGCAGGCGCTGGTCGACGGGATCGCCACGCTGGTCGGCGACCGGGGTCGCGCCTTCCTCGTGGAGCTGTCGGGGGCGGCCAAGGCGGTGCTGCTGGGGCTGGCGAGCGGCCCGGCCGGGCCGCCGCCCAAGCTCGCGCCCGTGTTCCGGCACGGCCTCGCACCCGGCGAGGTCTCCGACGACGCCGTACCCGCCTATCTGCGCTCGGCCGGTCTCACCGTCCTGGCGAGCGGGGAACTACCCCTGGTGACCGCGGAGTTCCACCCCGACGGCACGCGGATCGAGCTGCCCGCCAGGTGGCTGGTGGCGGGGCGTACGGCTTAGATGTCCCCACGTTGAAGGCCCTTGAGGCGGACGGTCAGCGGTCCGGGCCGCCCAGCCGGTCGGCCAGGCACGCCAGGTACAGCGCCATGGCCGTCCGGTGCTCGCGCAGCGGGCGGCCGGTGAGCTGCTCGATCTTGTTCATGCGGTAGACGACGGTGTTGCGGTGGATGTGCAGCGCCGTCGACGCCCGGACGAGGTTGAAGCCGCTCTCGCACCAGGCGGTGATCGTGTCCCGGAGGACCGGCCAGTCCGGCTGCTCCCGCAGCCGCGCGGCGGTCAGGTCGAGCAGCCGAGTGCGGGCGGACTGGCTCACCGCCGCCAGCAGCTGGTGGACCCGCAGGTCGCCGATCGAGTGGACGGTGGAGCTGCCGTCCACCCGGGCGCCCAGGCGCAGCGCGTCGCACGCGTCCTGGTACGAGTCGTGCAGAGCGCCGACGGAGGTGGCCGGTTCGCCGATGCCCGCGCGGGCGGTGAGCCCGTCCTGGGCGGCGATGACGTCCGTGACCCGGCGGCAGTCGGCGGCCGGCACGTCCGCCGGGGCCCGGGCCGGCAGCCGGTGCAGGACGCCGATCCAGCCGGGAGCCGTGCCGGCGACGATGTCCTGCGGATCGGCGAAGACGTCCCGGACCGTACGCAGCAGCTCGGAGCGGACCAGCGCCACGTCCCGCGCCCGGGCACCCCGACGGGCGCCCGCATCCGGCACCGTCACCTCGAACGCCACCGCGACCCGGCGCAGCCGCAGGTCGAAGCCGAGGTCGGCGGCCCGGAACATCAGCAGGTCGCCCTCCACGACCAGCGGGTCGTACGCGGCGATGTCGGTGAGCAGCTTCTCGGCCGCCCGCTCGGCGAGCAGCCGGGAGCGCAGCATCACCGACTCCCGGATCAGGATCTCCGTCTGCCGCTTCACCAGCAGCCCGAAGCGGCCCACCTGGGCGGGAGTGCCGGTGATCCCGACGGTCCCCACCGCCCGCCCGTCCGTGACCAGGGGCAGGGTGATCCCGGGCCGGACCCCGCGCAGCGACTGGGCCTGAGAGGCATTGTGCGTGGCGGGTTCCTTGCTGCGGACGACCTCGACGGACGCCTCGTGGAAGGTGCCGACGCGGCTGCTGTCGCCGCTGCCGATGACCATGCCCTCCGCGTCGGTGATCAGCACGTTGAAGCCGATGACCGCGGAGGTGTCCCCGGCGATCTCCTGCGCGAGTGACGGGCTCAGCATGGGCGATTCCTCCCGCCGAGGGCGGTCCGGGTTGGACGCACCGTACAGGGGAGGTGGGCATTCCGGCGACAAGTTCGTACGAAGTGAACGGTGACGCGCGGCGGGCCTGTGCCTAGCGTATGGGCCTCATCACCTCCCCGCCGGGAGCACAGTGTCCGGTGAATCGGCGGGATCCTCCAGCACCGAGACGGAAGGCCCGAGCCGATGATCCGTGTGCGCTCGCTCGCTCTCGCTTTGTCCGCGATGCTCCTGATGTCCACCGCCGCCTGCGGCTCGGGCGGGGACGACGCCCCGAAGAACGTGTCCGCCGAGGCCGCCGCGCTGGGCACGCTCACGCCCGGCGTCCTCAAGGTCGCCGTCCAGCCCTACGCGCCCTACACCAGCGTCCAGGGCGGCAGAATCGTCGGCCTCGACGGCGACATCCTCGCCTACGCCGCCAAGAAGCTGGGCCTGAAGATCGAGCCCGAGGTGACGGACTTCGCGGGCATGCTCGCCGGGGTGCAGTCCCGCCGGGTCGACATCACCGTCGGCGGCGTCGCCTGGTCCGCCGACCGGCAGAAACAGGGACTGTTCACCGATCCGCCCTACTACTCGCCCCCGGCGATGGCCGTCCGCAGCGGCAAGACGTACAAGACGGTCGGTGACCTGGAAGGCCTGAACCTGGGCACCGTCGAGGGTTACGTCTGGGTCAAGTCCATCCAGGCCGTGCCGGGCGGCAAGCTGCACGCCTACCCCGACGCCAACGGCGTCTTCGACGACCTGGGCGCGGGCCGGGTCGACGTCGGCTTCCTCGACCCGCTGATCATCATCGCGGCGCAGAAGCAGCGTCCGGAGCTGAAGATCGACACCCAGTACCTGACGCCGCCGACCGCCGCGCAGGTGAAGGCCAAGCCCGCCTACGCGTACTTCCAGCCGTACCAGACCGGCTTCTACCTGCCGAAGAAGGCCACGAAGCTGGAGCGGGCGATCTCCGCGCAGATCGACGCCATGTACGAGAACGGCGAGCTGGACAAGCTCGTCCGCAAGTACGGCGGCGACCCGAAGCAGTTCCTCGTGCCCGCCGCCGACGTCGCCACGGCCCGCCGCGGCGTGGACCGGCCCAAGGACTGGACGCCCCCGTCCATCGCCCAGTGAAAGCAGCCGTCATGTCCGGTCTCTTCGAGGTGCCCTGGTCCGACTACCGGCCCGATCTGATCTCCGCGCTCGGGCGCACCGTGTCCTATACGGTCGTCAGCTTCGCGGGTGCGGTGCTGCTCGGCCTGGCCGTGGCGCTGCTCCGGCTCAGCAAGGCCTGGCCGGCACGCGCCCTTGCCGCCGTCTACACCGAGGTGTTCAAGAACATCCCGCTGCTCGCCATCATCTTCCTGACCTACTTCGGCCTCGCCTCGGCCGGGATCCGGCTGGACGTCTTCACGGCCGGCTGCCTCAGCCTGATCGTCTTCTACGCCGCCTACCTGTCCGAGATCTTCCGCGCCGCGATCAGCGGCGTGCACGCCGGGCAGACCGAGGCCGGCGAGGCGCTGGGAGTCGGCAGGACCGGCATCTTCGGCCACATCGTGCTGCCGCAGGCCCTGCGCCTGGCCCTGCCCGGCACCAACACCATGCTCGTCGACCTGCTCAAGTCCACCTCGCTGCTGGTCACCGTCTCCGCCGCGGAGCTGATGTCCGAGGGGCGGCTCATCACCTCGGCCACCTTCCGGGCCCTGGAGGTGTACCTGGTCATCGCGGCGATCTACTTCGCCCTGTGCTACCCGCTGTCCCAGCTGCTCCTCCTCCTGGAGCGCAAGGTCCGGTCGGGAGTGCCCCTGTCGCCGTGGCGACGGCGGCGCCTGCGGGCGGCCCGCGCCCTGCTGGCCGCCGAGCCGGCCGCCGCCGTCGCCGTGAAGGAGGTTTCCGCATGACCGAGTCAGTGGCCGCGGCGACGCCCGCCACCCGGGCCTCCTCCCAGGCCGTCATACGGATCGAGGGGCTGTGCAAGTCCTTCGACGGCCGGCTCGTGCTCGACCGGGTGAACCTGGAGGTCGGCCGGGGCAGCATCGTCAGCGTCATCGGGCAGAGCGGGGGCGGGAAGACGACCCTGATGCGCTGCGTGAACCTGCTGGAACGCCCGGACCAGGGCACGGTCGAAGTCGCCGGGGAGGTCGTCCACCAGGGCGGCCGCATGGTCTGCCGCGACCTGCCCCGGCTGCGCCGCACCGTCGGCATGGTCTTCCAGCGGTTCCACCTGTTCCCGCACCTGACCGCCGTGGAGAACGTCGTGCTCGCCCAGCGCAAGGCGGGAGTGCCCGAAGCGCAGGCCCTGGAGCGGGCCGTGGCGTTGCTGCGCCGGGTCGGGGTGGCCCACCGCGCCCTCGCCCAGCCCGAGCAGCTCTCCGGCGGTGAGCAGCAGCGCGTCGCCATCGCGCGGGCCCTCGCCCTGAGGCCCGAGGTGCTGCTCTTCGACGAGCCGACCTCCTCCCTGGACCCCGAGGCGACCCGGGAGGTCCTCAGCGTGATGCGCGAACTGGCCGCCGACGGGATGACGATGCTGCTCGTCACCCATGAACTGCCCTTCGCCCGGGAGGTGTCCGACCACGTCGTGTTCGTCGACGGCGGCCGGATCGTGGAGGAGGGCCGGCCCGAGGACGTCCTGGACACTCCCGCCGAGGCCCGCACCAGGGAGTTCCTCGCGTCGTACGGGAACGCGTCATGAGTTCCGTGGACCCCGTCGTCGTAGTGGGCGGCGGCGTGGTCGGGCTGTGCACGGCCTACTACCTGGCCGCCGCGGGGCTGCCGGTGGAGGTCGTCGAGCGGCGCCGGCTCGGGTCCGGGGCGTCCCGGGGCAACGCCGGCTGGGTCTGTCTCAGCCACTCGACGCCGGTGCCGGCCCCCGGCGTGGTGCGCTACGCCCTGCGCTCGCTGGGCCGCCCGGACTCCCCGCTCTACCTGCGGCCGCTCCCTGATCCCGCGTTCGTACGGTGGCTGTGGCGGTTCTGGCGCAGCAGCACCCCGGCCGTCTTCAAGCGCGGCTACGCGGCGGTCGCCGAGCTGAACCGCGAGACCTTCGGCCTGTTCGACGGCATGCGCGAGGCCGGGGTGGACACGACGCTGACCCGGCCCGGGATGGTGCACGCCTTCCTGTCGCCTGCCGAGGCCCGGCACCACCTCGCGATCCAGCGGGAGATGGCGGACGGGCACTACCCCGTGCCCGACGACATCGTCACGGGCGCCGAGGCGCACCTGCTGGACGGGGCGCTGTCACCGGCCGTGCGCGCGGCCTATCTGGTGGCGGGGGAGGGGGTCGTCGACCCGGAGGCGTTCGCGCGTGCCCTGGGCGAGGCACTGGCCGCCGCGGGTGTGAAGATCCACGAGAACTCCGAGGTCACCGGGTTCCGGACGGAGGGCGGCCGGGTCACCGCCCTGCGCACCGCCGACACCGAACTGCCGTGTGCGGCGGTCGTCGTCGCGGCGGGCATGCGCTCGCCGGATCTGCTCGGGTTCCTGGGGCACCGTCTGCCCCTCCAGGCCGGGAAGGGCTACAGCTTCTCGGTGGACCTGGATCCGGCGCCCCGGCACACGCTGTACTTCGGCGAGCGCCGGGCCGTCGCCTCACCGATCGGCGGCAGCACGCGGATCGGCGGCACGATGGAGCTCAGCGGCAACAACAACCGCCTCGACTGGCGCCGTATCGTCGCGGTCGCCCTGGCGAGCCGGCACTACCTGGGCCGCTGGTTCGACGACCCGGACGACCTGGTCGGCCTGATCCGGGACCCCTGGGTCGGCGGGCGGCCGTTCCTCCCCGACGGGCTTCCGGTGATCGACCGCGTCCCGGGGCACGACAACGCCTTCGCGGCCACCGGCCACGGCATGCTGGGGGTCACCCTGGGCCCGGTCACCGGGCACCGGCTCGCCCAGTACATCGCCACCGGGCGGCGGCCCGAGGCCCTCGTGCCCTTCGGCTTCGACCGGCTGCGGAGCTGAGCGCGACGCGGTCTGGTGGGCGGGGATTTTGTCGATGTACGGTCATGTCGCCCCGATCCGTGCACCTGCCTCGTCCCCCCGGAGGACAGTCATGCCGATGCCCTGGTTACGGATGCTGGTCGCGTCGACGGCGGCCTTGGCGCTGGCCGGTCCGCCCGCCGTCGCCACCGCCGCCCCGCCGGACCGGGACGGGGTGCGCGCGAGCGTGCACACCGCCGGGCGGGTCAAGGACGCCGGGGACGTGCTCCAGTACAGCTGGCCCGGCGTGTACTTCGAGGGCCGGTTCCGCGGCACCGGCGTGGGCGTCGTGCTCGACGACCCGGCCGCCGACTACGACGTCCAGATCGACGGAACCACCGTCGCCACCCTCGTCACGCCGGGCAGGACCACCCAATGGATCAAGGGTGTGCGCGACGGCGTGCACACCGTCCGGCTCGTCAAGCGCAACGACACCCCCTGGAGCACCAGCTCGTTCGGCGGCTTCGTCGCCGCGCCGGGCGGCGCCGTCCTCGGCGGACCGGCCGCGCGCAACCGCCAGATCGAGTTCGTCGGCGACTCCCTCACGGCGGGCTACGGCAACCTCTCGACCTCCCGCGACTGCACCGGCGAGCAGGTCGCCCGCACCACGAACGCCGATGTGAGCTACGGCGCCCTCACCGCCCGCCGTCTGCGCGCCGACTACCAGATCAACGCGTATTCCGGCCTGGGCATGGTCCGCAACTACAACGGCGGCACGCCGGAGGTGAACTACCGCACCTTCTACGACCGCGCGCTGCTGAACGCGCCCGGCGACGTCTGGCAGAACCCGGGCACCTGGCGGCCGCAGCTGGTGGTGGTCCACCTCGGCACCAACGACTTCTCGACCCCCGTCAACCCGGGCGAGCCGTGGACGCAGGAGAGCCTCGCCGCCGCCTACCGGAGCGCCTACAGCGGTTTCCTGCAGAAGCTGCGGGCGCGCTACGGCCCCGGGACCACCCTCCTGGCCGTCGGCGCCGGCCCGTTCGCCGGACACGTCCAGCAGGTGGTCGAGGAACGCGCGGGCGCGGGCGACCGCCGGGTCCGCTACTGGCGCCTCGACGACACGGGCCTGGACTACACGGGCTGCCACTGGCACTACTCGGCCCGCGACGACCGCCTGCTCGCCGACCGGCTCACCGCGTTCATCACCGACCTGCCGATACGGTGGTGACATGTCGTAGCCGGTTCCGCCCGCAGCGCGTAACGTGACGAACCATGAAGATCTCCATCCGGGGGGACGGCTCGTCATGAGAATCCTCATCAGCGCCGACATGGAGGGCGCCACCGGCGTCACCTGGCCCGACGACGTGCTGCCGGGCGCCTCGCAGTGGGAGCGCTGCCGCTCGCTGCTCACCTCGGACGTCAACGCCGCCGTGCTCGGCTTCCACGACGGCGGCGCCGACGAGGTCGTCATCAACGAGGCGCACTGGACCATGCGCAATCTGCTGCTGGAGCAGCTGGACGAACGGGCCCAGCTGCTCACCGGGCGGCACAAGGCGCTGTCCATGGTGGAGGGCGTGCAGCACGGCGACGTGGACGGCATCGCGTTCGTCGGCTACCACGCGGGCGCCGGCATGGAGGGCGTCCTCGCGCACACCTACCTCGCGAACCAGATCACCGGCGTGTGGCTGAACGACGTACCGGCGAGCGAGGGGCTGCTCAACGCCCATGTCGTCGCCGAGTTCGGGGTGCCGGTCGTGCTGGTCACCGGGGACGACGTCGCCTGCGAGGACGCGCTCGGGTACGCGCCCGAGGCGCTGAAGGTCGCCGTGAAGGACCACGTCTCGCGGTACGCCGCCGTGTGCCGCACGCCCGCCAGGACCGCTGCCGACATCCGGGCTGCGGCCAAGGAGGCGGCCTCGCTGGCGGTACGTCACGAACCCGTGCGCGGCGGCCCGTTCACCGTCGCCGTGGAGTTCGACGCCGAGCACCTGGCCATGGCCGCCACCGTCGTGCCGGGTGTGGACCGGATCGGGGAGCGGAAGGTGGCCTACACGAGCGAGACCATGTACGAGGGCATCCGCGCCTTCAAGGCGGTCACCACGATCGTCTCGGCCGCGGTGGAGGAGCAGTATGGCTGAGCAGCCGGACCGGCAGGCGCTGGACGAGGTCGTGACGTTCACGTCCGCCCTGATCCGGATCGACACCACCAACCGGGGCGGGGGCGACTGCCAGGAACGGCCCGCCGCCGAGTACGCCGCCGCGCGGCTCGCCGAGGCCGGCATCGAGCCGACGCTCCTGGAACGCACCAAGGGCCGCACCAACGTCGTCGCCCGCGTCGAGGGCACCGACCCCTCGGCCGACGCGCTGCTGCTCCACGGCCATCTCGACGTCGTTCCCGCCGCGGCCGCCGACTGGAGCGTGCACCCGTTCTCCGGGGAGATCCGCGACGGCGTCGTCTGGGGGCGCGGCGCCGTCGACATGAAGAACATGGACGCGATGATCCTGGCCGTGGTGCGTGCCTGGGCGCGCCAGGGCGTCCGCCCCCGGCGGGACATCGTCATCGCGTTCACCGCGGACGAGGAGGCCAGCGCCGAGGACGGCTCCGGGTTCCTCGCCGACCGCCACTCCGCGCTGTTCGAGGGCTGCACCGAAGGCGTCAGCGAGTCGGGGGCCTTCACCTTCCACGACGGCGCCGGGCGGCAGATCTACCCCCTGTCGGCCGGTGAGCGGGGCACCGCCTGGCTGAAGCTCACCGCGCGCGGCCGGGCCGGGCACGGCTCCAAGGTGAACAAGGACAACGCGGTCACCCGGCTCGCGGCCGCGATCACCCGGATCGGCGAGCACGAGTGGCCGCTGCGCCTGACCCCGACCGTGCGCGCCGCGCTCACCGAACTCGCCGCCCTGTACGGCATCGAGCCCGACCTGACCGACGTGGACCGGCTGCTCGACAAGCTCGGACCGGCCGCCCGGCTCGTCGAGTCGACCGTCCGCAACAGCGCCAACCCGACCATGCTGGACGCCGGTTACAAGATCAACGTGATTCCCGGGGAGGCCGTGGCGCACGTGGACGGCCGGTACCTGCCCGGCGGCGAGGACGAGTTCCGCGAGACCCTCGACCTGCTCACCGGGCCGGACGTGGAGTGGGAGTTCCACCACCACGAGGTGGCCCTCCAGGCGCCGGTGGACTCGGCGACGTTCGCCCGGATGCGGGCCGCCGTCCAGGAGTTCGCCCCGGAGGGACACGTGGTGCCGTACTGCATGTCCGGCGGCACGGACGCCAAGCAGTTCTCCCGCCTCGGCATCACCGGCTACGGCTTCACACCGCTGAAGCTGCCGGAGGGCTACGACTACAACGCCATGTTCCACGGCGTCGACGAGCGGGTCCCCGTCGAGGCGCTGCACTTCGGCGTCCGCGTGCTCGACCGGTTCCTGCGCACGGCCTAGGGGGTGGGGGAGACGGTGCGGACACTGCCGTACGGGTCGTGGCCCTCGCCCATCGACGCGGCCCTGGCCGCCGCGCACGACGGGCACCCGGAGTACGTGGGGTTCGTCGGCGACGAGGTGTGGTGGACCGAACCGCGCCCCGCCGAGGCGGGCAGACGCACCCTGGTGCGGCGGCACGCCGACGGTACGGAGGAGTCGCTGCTGCCCGCGCCGTGGAACGTGCGCAGCCGGGTCATCGAGTACGGCGGGCACCCGTGGGCGGTCCTCGCGCAGGACGACGGCCGCCCGCTGGTGGTGTTCGTGAACTTCACCGACCAGCGGCTGTACCGGTACGAGCCGGGCGGCGAGCCGCGTCCGCTCACGCCCGTGTCCGACGTGGGCGCGGGACTGCGCTGGGCGGAGCCGCAACTGCGGCCCGAGCGGGGCGAGGTGTGGTGCGTGCTGGAGGAGTTCACCGGCCCCGGACCCACCGATGTGCGCCGCGTCCTGGCCGCCGTACCGCTGGACGGCTCCGCCGTCCGGGACCGGAACGCCGTACGGGAACTCACCGACGACCGGCACCGGTTCGTCACCGGGCCGAAGCTGTCGCCCGACGGGCGGCGGGCCGCCTGGCTCGCCTGGGACCATCCGCGCATGCCGTGGGACGGCACCGAACTGCTCCTCGCCGACGTCGGCCCGGACGGCACCCTGCACGGCGCCCGGACCGTCGCCGGCGGGCCGGAAGAGTCCATTGCCCAGGCCGACTTCACCCACGACGGCCGCCTGCTGCACGCGAGCGACCGCAGCGGCTGGTGGAACCTCTACCTCGACGGGGAGCCCGTGTGCCCGCGCGAGGAGGAGTTCGCCGGGGCGCTGTGGAAACCGGGGATGCGCTGGTTCGCGCCCCTCGACAGCGGTCTGATCGCCGTCGTGCACGGCCGGGGCGCCACCGCCCTCGGCGTCCTGGACCCCGAGACCGCCGAGGTCGTCGACGCGGCCGGGCCCTGGACCGAGTTCGCCGCAACCCTCGCGGCGCACGGCGAGCGGGTCGTCGCCGTGGGGGCCAGCCCGCGCAGCGCCTACGAGGTCGTCGAGCTGGACACCCGCACCGGCCACGCCCGCGTCATCGGCGCCGAACACGACGACGCCGTGGACCCCGCGTACTACCCCGAGCCGCAGATCCGCACCTTCACCGGCCCCGACGGACGCGACATCCACGCCCACGTCTACCCGCCGCACCACCCCGGCTGCGTCGCCCCCGCCGATGAACTGCCGCCGTACGTCGTCTGGGCGCACGGCGGGCCCACCGGACGCGCGCCGCTCGTGCTCGACCTGGAGATCGCGTACTTCACCTCGCGCGGCATCGGCGTCGCCGAGGTCGACTACGGCGGCTCCACCGGCTACGGCCGCGCCTACCGCGAACGGCTGCGCGAGCAGTGGGGCGTGGTCGACGTGGAGGACTGCGCCGCCGTCGCCCTCGCCCTCGCCGACGAGGGCACCGCCGACCGCGACCGGCTCGCCGTCCGGGGCGGCAGCGCGGGCGGCTGGACCGCCGCCGCCTCGCTCACCACGACCGACGTCTACGCCTGCGGCACGATCAAGTACCCCATCCTCGACCTCACCGGCTGGGGCACGGGCGAGACCCACGACTTCGAGTCGCACTACCTGGAGAGCCTGATCGGGCCGCTCGCCGACGTGCCCGCGCGCTACACGGAGCGCTCACCCGCCACCCACGCCGACCGCCTCCACGTGCCGTTCCTGCTGCTCCAGGGCCTGGACGACGTGATCTGCCCGCCCGTCCAGTGCGAGCGGTTCCTGGCCCGGCTGGGGGACCGGCCGGTGCCGCACGCCTACCTCGCCTTCGAGGGGGAGGGACACGGATTCCGGCGGGCGGAGACCATGGTGCGCGCCCTGGAGGCCGAACTCTCCCTGTACGCCCAGGTGTTCGGACTGAACCCGCCCGGCGTCCCGACCCTGGAGCTCGACAAGTGAGACCTCTGTTGCGACCGCCCCGACTCCGCCCCGGCGCCCGCGTGGCCGTCGTCGCGCCCAGCGGGCCGGTGCCCGAGGCGCGGCTCCAGGCCGGGCTCGACGTGCTGCGCGGCTGGGATCTCGACCCCGTGGTGGCACCCCATGTGCTCGGCCGCCACCGGGAGTTCGCCTACCTGGCCGGTACGGACGCCCAGCGGGCCGCCGACCTCCAGAACGCCTGGTGCGACCCGGCCGTCGCCGCGGTGCTGTGCGCCCGGGGCGGATACGGGGCGCAGCGCATGGTGGACCTGCTCGACTGGGAGGCGATGCGGGCGGCGGGCCCGAAGGTGTTCGCCGGGTTCAGCGACATCACCGTCCTGCACCAGGCGTTCGCCACCCGCCTGGGACTGGCCACCCTGTACGGACCGGCGGCGGCCGGTGTCGACTTCCTCAAGAACGCCCGGGCGCAGGAACACCTCCGGGCGACGCTCTTCGAGCCCGAGTCGGTGCGGACCGTCACCGCCGTGTGCCCGGGCGGCACCGCGCTGGTGCCAGGGCGGGCCCGTGGCGTCACCCTGGGCGGCTGCCTCAGCCTGCTCGCCAGCGACCTCGGCACCCCGCACGCCCTCGCCGGTGCCCGGGGCGGGCTGCTGCTGATCGAGGACGTGGGCGAGAGCCCGTACCGCGTCGACCGGTATCTGACCCAACTCCTGCGCACCGGCTGGCTGGACGGAGTCGCCGGGATCGTGCTCGGCTCCTGGGCGGCGTGCGGTCCGTACGAGGAGCTGCGCCCGGTGCTCGCCGACCGGCTCGGCGGCCTCGGCGTCCCGGTCGTGGAGGAGTTCGGGTTCGGGCACGGCGAGGGCGCGCTGACGATGCCGCTCGGTGTCCCGGCCGAACTGGACGCCGACACGGGCACGTTGACGCTCGACGGGCCGGCCCTGAGCTGAGCACGCCGCTACTGAAATCCTGTCAAGAAACCCTTGGTTCGGTGATTGACGGCCCTTGACACGTGTCACACCATGACTACCGGCCAGTACCTACTGGTCGGTATCCGGGTTGTCCAGGTTGTCTTTCCCCCTCACCGTGGAGGTCCGTGTGTCCCGACGCGTGCCCAGAACCCGTGCACCCCTCGCTCTCGCTCTGGGCGCCGCCCTGGCCGCCCCCCTCGCCCTCGGCCCACCCGCCTCAGCGGCCGACCCCTACACCGTGACCCCGCTGAAGTTCACCGTCCAGGCCGGCGGCCGCTCCTGCACGGTCGACGCCGACCTGTACCGCCCCGCGGGTGTGGACCGGAACCACCCGGCACCCGCCGTGCTCGGCACGAACGGCTTCGGCGGCAGCAAGTCGGACGGTTCGACGGACACCATCGGCAAGGCCTTCGTCCGGCGCGGCTACGTCTCCCTCGTCTACTCCGGGCTCGGCTTCGGCCGCAGCGGCTGCCTCGTCTCCCTCGACGACCCGGCCATCGACGGCGCCGCCGCCGCGCAGCTCGTCGACTTCCTGGGCGGCAAACGCGCCGCCGACGACGGCACCACCGCCGACTTCGTCACCCTCGACGCCCCCGGCGACCCGCGCGTCGGCATGATCGGCGGCTCCTACGGCGGCGCCGTCCAGCTCGCCACGGCCTCCGTCGACCACCGCCTCGACGCACTCGTCCCCATGATCACCTGGAACGACCTGGCGTACTCGCTGGACCCCAACAACGCCGTCGGCAGCGCCGGCGTCCCCGGCGTCTTCAAGTGGCAGTGGACCAACGGCTTCTACCTCATCGGTGAAGGCCAGCCCCTGCTCCAGCCCAGCCTCGGCCCCTCCCGCATCAACTCCCTGGCCTGTCTGCACTTCGTCACCCAGGCCTGCCGGACCGTCCACACCCTCAACTCCGGCAGCTACCCCGCCGACCGGACCGCCGAGCTGCTCGCCTTCGCCCACCGCGTCTCCCCGGCGTCCTACCTGCACCGCGTCAAGACGCCCACCCTGCTGGTCCAGGGCCAGGCCGACACCCTCTTCAACCTCAACGAGGCCACGGCGACGTACCGGACACTCCGGGCCCAGGGCACCCCCGTGAAGATGATCTGGCAGTCCTGGGGCCACAGCGGCGGCCTCACCGGCCCGGCAGCCGCCGGTGAGCTGGACCTGTCGAAGGGCAACCTGGAGACCAGCTACGTCGGCCGCCGCGTCCTCGCCTGGTTCGACCGCCACCTGCGCAAGCGGACGGACGTCGACACCGGACCGGCCTTCGCCTACTACCGCGACTGGGTGACCGACCCGGACCGCACCTACGCCACCGCCGACCGCCTCCCCGCGCTCAACCGCACCCTGTACCTCTCCGGCGACGGCAAGCTCGTCGACAACCGCGGCAAAGTGGCCCGCGGCACGCGCGGTTACACCAACTGGCTGATCCCCACGAGCCATTCGGAGAGCTCGCTGGCAGGGCTCATCGGGCTGCGGGACTCACCACCGCGCGACACGAAGGGCACCTACCTCGACTGGACCAGCGAGCCGCTGGTCCGCCCCCTCGACGTCGTGGGCGCGCCCCGGGCCACCCTCAAGGTGCACTCCCCGAAGGCCGAACGCACCCAGAACTCCGCCGACGCGGCCGACAAGCTCGTCCTCTTCGCCAAGATCTACGACGTCGCCCCCGACGGCACCCGCACCCTCGTGCGCCGCCTGGTCGCGCCGGTCCGGGTGCCCGACGTGACCAAGAGCTTCACCGTCACCTTGCCCGGCGTCGTGCACCGGTACGAGACCGGGCACCGGCTGCGGTTCGTGATCGCGGCGAGCGACGACGCCTACTTCGGCAACCGGGGGACCAAGCCGGTGACCGTGGTCGGCGGACCGGGCGAGCCCGGCGTGCTCCGGCTGCCGGTCGCCGGGTCCTGAGGCCGTCGGGTCCTGAGGCCGTCGGGTTCTGAAGGGACACCGCCGGCGCGGTTACTGTGGCGGGGTGCCGCACAACGCATCCCGCTACCTCGCCGAAGGCCCCCGGGTGGGCATACGCCACTTCACCTACGAGGACGGTGCCGAGTTCACCGCCCGCGCCCGGGAGAGCAAGGACCTGCACCAGCCCTGGCTCTTCCCGCCGGACAGCTCACCCGCGTACACCGCGTACGTGGGCCGGCTGATCGAGGACCCGTCCAAGGCGGGCTTCCTGGTCTGCGAGAAGGCCGACGGGTCCATCGCCGGGTTCATCAACATCAACAACATCGTCGAGGGCGGCTTCCAGTGCGGGACGCTGGGCTACGGCGCCTTCGCGCACGCCGCCGGGCGGGGGCTGATGCGCGAAGGGCTGGACCTCGTGGTGCGGTACGCCTTCGGCCCGATGCGGCTGCACCGGCTGGAGATCAACGTCCAGCCCCGGAACGCCGCGTCGATCGCCCTGGCCCGCAGCCGCGGATTCCGCCTGGAGGGCTTCTCGCCGAACATGCTCTTCGTCGATGGAGCCTGGCGCGACCACGAGCGCTGGGCGATCACCGCCGAGATGATCGAGGAGCCGGGGCGGCGCTGAGCAGGCCCCGGCCGGGATCACGCCTGGCGGTCCACGTACTCGTAGACCGACCCGTCCGGATGCAGGACGATCAGGTTGCGGCCCGCCGGGGAGGCGATGGGCCCCGCGATGATGTGGGCGCCCAGCTCGGTCAGCACCTTGTGCGTCTCCTCGACGTCCGTCACGGCGATCGTGGCGGCCACCTTGCGCAGCACCTCCAGTTCGGCCGGGGGACCGCTCATCAGCAGGAAGCAGCCGATCGCCGCCACCTGGACACCGCCCCGTTCGAAGCGCTGGGCTCTGCCGCCCGCCAGCCGCTCGTAGAAGGGAATCGCGGTCTCGAGGTCGTCGACGCAGACGCGCAGTGTGGCACCCAGAATCTCCATGGGGACGAGCCTAGTTACGCGCGAGGGGGCGAGGGTACCCGGCCGGGTATGAAGCCGCTGGATCACCTGGAGCATCTGGACAAGCATCTGGTCGACGAGCTGGCACAGGTGGCGCGCGAGACCGTCCGGGACGAACTGCGCGAGCAGACGCGCAAGCAGCGCCGCAAGGCCGCGCTGTACGCCGCGTCCGGCGCCCTCGCCCTGTACGCGGGCGCGGCCCTCGCGCTCGCCGTGGGACTGGCCCTCGCCCTCGGCCTGCCCGACTGGGCCGCCGCGCTGATCACCGCCGTGATCCTGGGCGCCCTGGCGTACGTGCTGCGCGGCATGGCCCGGCCGTCCGCCTCCCCGCCGGGCCCGGCGCACGCGGCCGGCATGACGCCGGGACACGAGAGCAGCACCGGCCCGGGCACCGGAGTGCCCGGCGGTGTGCCGCCCGTGCCGCCGGCCCCGCCCGCCGCCGGACCGGTCGCCGGCGCTGCCGGTGGGCCCGCCCCTGGCGCCGTGCCCCCGCGGCCGACGGACGAACCCGACGTTCCTCCCCGCGGGGCGTGATCCGCAGTGAGCACGGCAGAAGCACCCCACGGCCGCGTCGTCGTCGTGACGGGGGCCAGCGGCGGCGTGGGACGGGCCACGGCCCGGGCCTTCGCCGCCGGCGGCGACCGGGTCGCCCTGCTGGCCCGGGGCACGGAAGGGCTCGCCGCCGCGGCCGACGACGTGCGGCGCGCCGGGGGCGAGGCCCTCGCCATCAGCGTGGACGTCTCCGACGCGAAGGCCGTCGACGACGCCGCCCAGCAGGTCGTCGACACGTTCGGCCCCATCGACGTCTGGGTCAACAACGCCTTCACCGGGGTCTTCGCTCCGTTCACGGAGGTCGACCCCGACGAGTTCCGCCGCGTGACGGAAGTGACCTACCTGGGCTATGTCTTCGGCACCCGGGCGGCCCTGCGCCACATGCTGCCGCCGACCACCGCCGGGCGTACGTCCGGCCCGTGCCGGTCGCGTCGCCCGCCGTCACCTCGCAGACCAGCACGATCGTGGAGTCCCAGGCCGGCGTGATCGGATCCCCGGCCTTCCCTCAGACGGCCTGGTCGAGCTGTGGCAGCACCTTCGTGCGGTAGAAGTCGAAGAAACCGCGCAGGTCCGGGCCGATCTGGTTGACGTAGACCCGGTCGAAGCCCGCGTCGGCGAACTGCTTCAGCTCGGCCA
This sequence comes from Streptomyces sp. NPDC006235, assembly GCF_040613735.1. Classification (NCBI taxonomy): domain Bacteria; kingdom Bacillati; phylum Actinomycetota; class Actinomycetes; order Kitasatosporales; family Streptomycetaceae; genus Streptomyces; species Streptomyces sp. NPDC006235. The sequence goes on along the minus strand of NZ_JBEXSR010000013.1, from coordinate 22,007 downwards.
CGTGCTCGTCCACGTCGTCGCCGCACACCCGGTTCTCCCGCACCATGTCCTCGGTGACCAGCTGCTGCGCCTGCTCGAAGTGCTTCGGGGAGGGCAGCACCTGGCCGAGCTCGCCGGGCAGCTGCTCGTTCGCCCAGAGCCGGTGGACGGTCCGTACGGCCTCGTCCTCGTCGGTGTCGTAACAGACCTTGGTGCCGCCGCTGACGAGCTTTCCGCCGCCCCCGCCCTTGCGGTACTGCTCGACCATCGCCTCGTCCGGCTCGATGGTGATGTAGCCGTCGCCGACGCGGGAGGCGAGCTGCGTGGCCGCCGGGCCGAAGCCGGAGATGTCGATCGGGATCGGCTCGTCCGGGACCGTGTAGAGGCGGGCGTTCTCCACCGTGTAGTGCGGGCCGTGGTGATTGACCTCCTCGCCGGTGAACAGCCGGCGCATCACCTGGATGGCCTCCTCCAGCATGTCCAGACGGACGTGCGCCGGCGGCCAGTGGTCACCCAGGATGTGCTCGTTGAGCGCCTCACCGGAGCCGACACCCAGCCGGAAGCGGTTCTCCGTCATCACCGCGCTGGTCGCCGCGGCCTGCGCCACCACCGCCGGGTGCATCCGCACGGTCGGGCAGGTCACCGCCGTCTCCACCGGCAGGGACACCGCCTCGGACAGCGCGCCGATCACCGACCACACGAACGGGCTCTGGCCCTGCTCGTCGTTCCACGGGTGGTAGTGGTCCGAGATCCACAGCGCCCGGAAGCCGGCCTGCTCGGCCATCCGCGCCTGCTCGATCAGCTCGGCGGGGCCGTACTGCTCGCACGACAGGAAGTAGCCGTACTCGGTCATGGGGAGTGCCTCCGCGACGTCGGCGGTCCGTATCCCGCACCGGGTACCCGGGCGCGGGTCCGGAAACCGGCGGCGTTCGGCCGGGAGGGCCCCGGCGGACGTTTGGGTGCCCTGGCCAGGGGGACGCGGAAGGCTCCCGAGCTACGCGACAGCGCCGGAGGCGAGCGAACCGTGAGTCGACCCCGCATCGTGATCGTCGGTGCCGGTTTCGCCGGGTACCGCACGGCCCGCACCCTGTCCCGGGAGACCCGGGGCCGGGCGCACATCACCCTGCTGAACCCCACCGACTACTTCCTGTATCTGCCCTTGCTGCCCCAGGTCGCGGCCGGTGTCCTGGAGCCGCGCCGGGTCACGGTCTCCCTCTCGGACACGCTGCCGAACGTACGGCTCGTGCTGGGCGAGGCCGACCGGATCGACCTCGACGGACGGACCCTGCACTACACCGGGCCCGAGGGCGATGAGGGCACGCTCGCCTACGACCGGCTGGTGCTCGCCGCCGGCAGCGTCAACAAGCTGCTGCCGATCCCCGGCGTCGCCGAGTACGCGCACGGCTTCCGGGGGCTGCCGGAGGCGCTGTACCTGCGCGACCACGTGACCCGGCAGGTGGAGCTGGCAGCCGCCGCCGACGACCCCAAGAGCTGCGCCGCCCGGTGCACCTTCGTCGTGGTCGGCGCCGGATACACCGGCACGGAGGTCGCGGCGCACGGGCAGATGTTCACCGACGCGCAGGTCCGCAAGCACCCGCTGCGGCAGGGCATGCGGCCCCGCTGGATGCTGCTGGACGTGGCGCCTCGGGTGCTGCCCGAGATGGACGAGAAACTGTCCGCCACCGCCGACCGGGTGCTGCGGCAGCGGGGCGTGGACGTGCGGATGGGCACCTCCGTGAAGGAGGCCACGCCCGACGGGGTCGTGCTGACCGACGGCGAGTTCGTCGAGACCCGGACGCTGGTGTGGTGCGTGGGCGTACGGCCCGACCCGCTGGTCGAGTCCCTCGGGCTGCCCATGGAGAAGGGGCGGCTGCTCGTCGACCCGCACCTGCAGGTGCCGGGCCGGCCCGAGCTGTTCGCCTGCGGTGACGTGGCCGCGGTGCCGGATCTGGACAAGCCGGGCAGCTACACGCCGATGACCGCGCAGCACGCCTGGCGGCACGGCAAGGTCGCGGCGCAGAACGTCGCCGCCTCGCTCGGCCTCGGCGGCGCGCGCAAGCCCTACCGCCATCGCGACCTGGGCTTCGTCGTCGATCTGGGCGGTGCGAAGGCCGCCGCCAATCCGCTCGGCGTGCCCCTGTCCGGGGTGCCGGCGGGTGCGGTGACGCGGGGCTACCACCTCGCCGCGATGCCCGGGAACCGTGTCCGGGTCGCCGCCGACTGGCTGCTGGACGCGGTACTGCCGCGCCAGGCCGTGCAGTTGGGGCTCGTCCGGTCCTGGTCCGTGCCGCTGGACACGTCCTCGCCGGAGCTCGCCCGGGTGCCGGGCGGGCCGGAACGGCGGCAGGAGGCCAGCGCCCGGTCCGGGCCGGGGGCGGCGATCGCGGCCGACACGCACGACGGGGGGACCGGCGCCGGACCCTCGCAGGGCCGGGCCGGAGAAGAACCCGCGATGGGGCAGCCCGGATCCAGGGCGACGCAGGACTGGCCCGGATCCGGGGCGGCGCAGCGCCGGTCGGAAGAGGAGCTGGCCAAGGGCCGCCCCGGCGGCGAACCGGCCAGGAACCGGCCGACCGACGAGCCTGCCAAGGGACCGGTCGGGGGTGGGTCCGCGAAGGGGCATCTGGAGGGTGAGCCCGCGAAGGGGCAGCCCGGATCCGGGGCGACGCGGAACCAGCACCGGCCCGGATCCGGGGCCGCGCAGCGCCGGTCGGAAGAGGAGCTGGCCAAGGGCCGCCCCGGTGGCGAACCGGCCAGGAACCGGCCGACCGACGAGCCTGCCAAGGGACCGGTCGGGGGTGGGTCCGCGAAGGGGCATCTGGGGGGTGAGCCCGCGAAGGGGCGCTCCGGTGGGGAGCCCGCCGATCCGGCCAGGAATCAGCCTGGCGGCGAGCCTGCCGAGGGCCGGCCCGGGGGTGAGTCTGCGAAGGGGCAGTCCGGCGGGGAGCCGGCCAAGGACCAGCCAGGCGGCGAGCCCGCCAGGAATCAGCCCGGCGGCGAACCGGCGAGGAACCAGCCCGGCGGTGAGCCCGCCAGGAATCAGCCCGGGCGCGAAGCCGCCAAGAGTCAGCCCGGCGGCGAACCCGCCAAGAACCAGCCCGGGCCCACCCCCCATCCCCCGCCCGATCAGCCACCCCCCGGCCCCGACACCGCCCCCGGGCCCGTCAAGCGATCCGACGTCCCGGACGACTCCGCGAAAGGAGACTCATGAACACCGGTGAACTCACCGACCTCGGACAACAGCTGCGCGTGGACAGTGTCCGCGCTGCCGCCGCCGCGGGCTCCGGGCACCCGACCTCCTCCATGTCCGCGGCCGACCTGCTGGCCGTCCTGCTCGCGCATCACTTCCGCTACGACTTCGACCGCCCGGCCCACCCCGGCAACGACCGCTTCGTCCTCTCCAAGGGCCACGCCTCCCCGCTGCTGTACTCCGCGTACAAGGCGGCCGGCGCCATCGACGACGAGGAGCTGCTCACCTTCCGCAAGCTGGGCAGCCGCCTGGAGGGGCACCCCACGCCGCAGCGCCTGCCCTGGGTCGAGACGGCCACCGGTTCGCTCGGGCAGGGCCTGCCGGTCGGGGTCGGCATCGCGCTGGCCGGCAAGCGGCTCGACCGCACCGGCTACCGCACCTGGGTGCTGTGCGGCGACAGCGAACTGGCCGAGGGTTCCGTGTGGGAGGCCGCCGAGCACGCCGGGTACGAGCACCTCGACAACCTCACCGTGATCGTCGACGTCAACCGGCTCGGCCAGCGCGGCCCGACCCGGCACGGCCACGACCTGGACGCCTACGCCCGCCGTTTCCAGGCCTTCGACTGGCACACCATCGAGGTCGACGGGCACGACGTGGACGCGATCGACCGCGCCTACGGCGAGGCCCTGTCCACCAAGGGCCAGCCCACCGCGATCCTCGCCCGCACGCTCAAGGGCAAGGGCGTCGAAGGGGTCCAGGACCGCGAGGGCCTGCACGGCAAACCGCTCCCCGAGGCCGACGAGGCGATCGCCGAACTCGGCGGCCCGCGCGACATCCGCGTCCAGGTGCAGGAGCCGCCGGCCGCCCGCATGCTGCACTCCGTCCACACCGGGAACTTCGAACTCCCCAAGTGGGACACGGGCGAGGAGGTCGCCACCCGCAATGCCTTCGGCGAGGCCCTCGCCGCCCTCGGCACCGGCCGCGGCGACATCGTCGCCCTGGACGGCGAGGTCGGCGACTCCACCCGCGCCGAGTTCTTCGCCAAGGAGCACCCCGACCGCTACTTCGAGTGCTACATCGCCGAGCAGCAGCTGGTCGCCTCGGCCGTCGGGCTCGCGACCCGCGGCTGGGTGCCGTACGCCGCCACCTTCGCCGCCTTCCTGACCCGGGCCTACGACTTCATCCGGATGGCGTCCGTCAGCGGCGCCGGCATCAACCTCGTCGGCTCGCACGCGGGCGTCGCCATCGGCGAGGACGGGCCCAGCCAGATGGGCCTGGAGGACCTGGCGATGATGCGGGCGGTGCACGGCTCGACCGTGCTGTACCCCTGCGACGCCAACCAGACCGCGCGGCTCGTCGGCGCGATGGCCGGTCTGGAGGGCGTCCGCTACCTGCGCACCTCGCGCGGCGAGAGCCCGGTGATCTACGGCCCGGACGAGGACTTCCCGGTCGGCGGGAGCAAGGTGCTGCGCTCCTCCGGCAACGACCGGCTGACCCTCGTGGCGGCGGGCGTCACCGTGCACGAGGCGCTGGCCGCCGCCGACGCCCTGGAGCAGGAGGGCATCAACGCACGGGTGATCGACCTGTACTCGGTGAAGCCCGTCGACCGGGCCGCCCTGCGCAAGGCCGCCGAGGAGACCGGCTGCCTGGTGACCGTGGAGGACCACCACCCGGAGGGCGGCATCGGCGACGCCGTCCTGGAGGCCTTCGCCGACGGACGCCCCGTACCGCGCCTGGTGCGGCTCGCCGTGCGGAGCACGCCCGGCTCGGCCTCCCCGGACGAGCAGCTGCACGCCGCGGGCATCGACGCCGAGTCGATCGCGGCGGCCGGGCGGCTGCTGGTGGAGGAGGCGGTCGTGCCGTGAGCGGCGGCGACGGCACGCGCAGGGTGCGGGCCGGCGGCCGCACCGTGGAGGTCCACCGGCCGGACAAGGTGCTCTTCCCCGGAGGCGGGGACGCCAAGGAGTACACCAAGGGCGATCTGGTGGACTACCACCGGGCCGCCGCTCCCTTCATGCTGCCGCACCTGCGCGGCCGTCCGCTGATGCTGGAGCGGCACCCGGACGGGCTGGACGGGCCCACGTTCATGCAGAAGAACACCCCGGACCACTACCCGGAGTGGATCACCCGAGCCGAGGTGGCCAAGGAGGGCGGCACCGTCCGCCATGTCGTCTGCGACGACACCGCCACCCTCCTCTACCTGGCCGACCAGGCAAGCATCACGCTGCACCGCTGGCTGTCGCGCGCCGACAGCGTCGACCACCCCGACCGGCTGGTCTTCGACCTCGACCCGGCGGGGGACGACTTCGAGGCCGTGCGCGAGGCCGCCCGGCTGCTGGGGGAGCTGCTGGACGAGCTGGAGCTGCCCTCGGCGCTGATGACCACCGGATCGCGCGGGCTGCACGTGATCGTGCCGTTGAACGGGCGGCACGACTTCGACGAGGTGCGCTCCTTCGCCCACGACGTCGCCGGCACCCTCGCCGGCGCCCACCCCGACCGGCTGACCACCGCCGCCCGCAAGAAGGACCGCGGTGAGCGGCTCTACCTCGACGTGCAGCGCAACGCCTACGCGCAGACCGCCGTCGCGCCGTACACCGTCCGGCCCCGGCCGGGCGCGCCCGTGGCCACCCCGATTACCTGGGACCAGCTGGACGACCCCGAGCTGCACGCCCGCCGCTGGACCATCGCCGACGCCGTCGAGCAGGCCCGCACCGACCCCTGGTCGGGCCTGCCGGCCCGCGGCCGGGCCCTGGGACCGGCCCGACGCCGGCTGACCGCGCTGAGCGGCTGAACCACGCCCGCCGCCCTCCGGCGGGTGGCAGATGCATGCGTCCGTAGAGGTTTGGCGAACACGCTTGCGGCCACACGGAGGGGGAGGTGGCCATGTCGAACACAAAGAACACGCAAGAGTCACAGAGTGCACACAACTCTCAGGACTCCCAGAGCTCTCAGAATTCCCGCAAACCGACTGACAAGGCGGCCGACGACCGGCCGAGCCCCATGGAGGTGCTGCGCCAGGCGCGCGGCCAGCTCGCGGAGCTCACCGGCATGACCGCCGAGTCCGTGTCGTCCTTCGAGCAGACCGAGCAGGGCTGGGCGCTGGAGGTCGAGGTTCTCGAACTCGAGCGCGTGCCCGACACGATGAGCCTGATGGCGAGCTACCAGGTGGAGCTCGACGCTCAGGGGCAGCTCACGGGGTATCGCCGCGTCCGCCGCTACGAGCGGGGGCGGTCCGACCCGCGAAGGACCGGCGGTCACTAGGCCGCCCGACCGGACCCGCACCCACAGACAAGGAGGGACACCCGGCATGACAGTCGTACCGGCACAGCAGACCGGCGGCGGAGGCGGCAGCAGCGGTCTCTACGACGTGCTTGAACTTGTTCTGGACAGGGGGCTCGTCATCGACGCATTCGTGCGAGTCTCCCTGGTCGGCATCGAGATCCTCAAGATCGACGTTCGCGTCGTCGTCGCCAGCGTCGACACCTATCTGCGCTTCGCCGAGGCGTGCAACCGGCTCGACCTGGAGGCCGGACCGCGCAAGGATCCGGGTCTGCCCGACCTGGTCGGCGAGATGACCGAGTCCGGCGCGCGCGGCAAGTCCAAGGGGGCGCTGTCCGGCGCCGCCGAAACCATCTCCGACGCCTTCAAGCAGGCGCGTTCCGAAGGCTCCGAGCAGGAGACCGAGTCCCGTCCGCGAGCCCGTAAGAGCACGTCCGCCCGCCGGAAGGAGGAGCAGGAGTGAGCACCTACGTCTACGGCATCGCGGCGAGTTCGCACCCCGGACTCCCCGAGGGCATGGGCGGTGTCGGCGACCCGCCGCGCCCGGTGCGCATCCTGCGCGAGGGCGACCTGGCGGCCGTCGTCAGCGAGGCGCCCGAAGGGCTGCGGCCCAAGCGCAAGGACCTGCTCGCCCACCAGAACGTGCTCAGCGAGGCGGGCGCGGCCGGCTGTGTGCTGCCCATGCGGTTCGGCAGCGTCGCCCCGGACGACAACTCGATCACCTCGGTCCTCGCCGAGCGCGCCGAGCACTACAAGGAGCGGCTGCGGGCCCTGGACGGCCGGGTCGAGTACAACGTCAAGGCCAACCACGTCGAAGAGGCCGTACTGCACCAGGTGATGGCCGAGAACCCGGAGATCCGCGGTCTCGCCGAGGCCAACCGTCAGGCCGGCGGCGGCAGTTACGACGACAAGATCCGGCTGGGCGAGATGGTCGCGGCCGCGGTCAAGGCCCGGGAGGCCGAGGACGCCGCCGCGCTCCAGCGCGTCCTGGAGCCCGCTGCCGAGGCCGTGAGCGTGGGCCCCGAGTCCACCGGCTGGCTGGCCAACGTGTCGTTCCTGGTGGACCGGAAGTCGGCCGACAGCTTCCTGGCGGCCGTGGAAGAGGCCCGCAAGGAGCTGCCGCACCTGGAGGTGCGGGTCAACGGGCCGCTGCCGCCGTACAGCTTCGTCGAGCCCGGCCCGGCCGAGCCGGCGGACGCCATGGCGAGCGGCACGGACACCGGAGCGGGGTGACGACGTGGGCCTGATCTCCGAGGTGCTGCTGCTGCCGTTCGCACCGGTGCGCGGCAGCGCCTGGGCCATCAGACAGGTAGTCCAGGAAGCCGAGCGGATCTACTACGACCCCGCCACGATCCGGGCCGAACTGGGCCGCCTCGAGGAGCAGTTGGAGGCCGGAGAGATCACCGAGGAGGAGTTCGACCGCCTCGAGGACGAACTTCTCGACCGGTTGGAGATCGCTTCGCGCGGGAGCGCGGGAACGGGTAACGGGACAACACAATGAACCGAGTGGGACTGGGTCTCGCCGTGGGGGCCGGATACCTCCTGGGACGGACCAAGAAACTCAAGATGGCGGTGGCCGTCGGTGGCCTGGTGGCCGGGAAGAAGATGAACCTGAGCCCGCGCATGGTCGCGGACCTGGTCCAGCAGCAACTGCGGAACAACCCGCAGTTCAAGGAGATCGGCGACCAGCTGCGGCAGGACCTGCGCGGTGTCGGCAAGGCGGCATCCGGCGCCATGGTCGAGCGGCAGATCGACGCGTTCGCCGACCGGCTGCACGGCCGTACGGCCCAGGTGCGCGACCAGCTGTCGGGCGTGGTGCCCGGGGGGCCTGAGGCCGACGCCGAGGACGCCGAGGACGAGGAGCCCGAGGCCGAAGCCGAGGACTCAGGGCCGGAAGGGGACGAGGAGCCGGAGCCGGCCCCGAAGGAGGCGGCGAAGAAGGCTCCGGCCAAGAAGGCGCCCGGGAAGAAGGCGGCGCGCCAGGCCCCGGCCAAGAAGGCCCCCGCCAAGAAGACCGCGGGCAAGAAGACGGCGGCGAAGAAGACAACGGCCGGGGGCGGCAGCTCACGGACCCGGCTGCCGAAGGGAGGCGGTGAGGGATGACCGACACTCTCGGATCTGCGACCTCCGCCGCGAACGGAGCGAAGAAGAACCCACTCACCGACGTGGCCCACAGCGAGGCGGCCGACCGGCTGAAGGCCGAATTGCAGGAGTACCTCACGCTCCAGGCCACGCGCATGCTGACCGGCGTGGGCCGCAAGCTCGGCGAGACCACCAACAGACTGAACGACATCGCCGAGGGCAACAGCCCCGGCCTCGCCAAGCTCGCCCTCGACGGCGGCCGCAAGCTCGCCGAGGGCAAGGGCCCGGTGCGCGCCGCCCTGGAGACCGGCGGGTCGAGCATCAAGGAAAAGGTCACAGGCGCCTTCAAGAGCCTGGGCGGCGGCAAGGGCAAACGCAAGCGCTCGGCGGGCAAGAAGCCCACCGTCATCATCGAGCACATCGATGTCGGCGTGCCGCTGCGCACGGCGTACGACCAGTGGACGCAGTACCAGGATTTCAGCACCTTCGCGAAAGGTGTCAAGGCCGCGAACAAGGCCGACGACACCACTTCGGACTGGCAGTTGAAGGTCTTCTGGTCCAACCGCAGCTGGAAGGCGCAGACGACGGAGCAGGTGCCCGACGCCCGCATCGCCTGGACGTCGGAAGGCGCCAAGGGCACGACGAAGGGCGTGGTCTCCTTCCACCGCCTCGCCGACAACCTCACCCGGGTCCTGCTGGTCATCGAGTACTACCCCACGGGCCTGTTCGAGAAGACCGGCAACATCTGGCGCGCCCAGGGCCGCCGCGCCCGGCTCGACCTGAAGAACTTCGTCCGCTTCATCACGATCAAGGGCGAGGCCGAGGACAGCTGGCGCGGCGAGATCCGCGACGGTGAGGTCGTCCGCAGCCACGAGGACGCGGTCGCCGAGGAGGAGTCCGAGGAGGAGCGTCCAGAGGGCGAGGAACCCGAGGGCGAGGAACCCGAGGGCGAGGAAGAGGAAGGCGAGGAGGAACCCGAGGGCGAGTACGAGGACGAAGCCGAGTCGGAGTACGACGAGGAAGAGCCGGAGGAAGAGCCCGAGGAAGAGCCTGAAGGGGAATACGAGGAGGAAGAGGCCGACGAGGACGAGTACGCCGAAGGCGGGAGCCGTCGATGACAACGCCCAGCAGGATGCCCGAACCCTACGGCCACGGAAGCGGCGCCAACCTCGCCGACATCCTGGAACGGGTGCTCGACAAGGGCATCGTGATCGCGGGCGACATCCGCATCAACCTGCTCGACATCGAACTCCTCACGATCAAGCTGCGTTTGATCGTCGCCTCCGTGGACAAGGCGAAGGAGATGGGCATCGACTGGTGGGAGACCGACCCGGCACTGAGCTCGCGGGCCCGCCGTGATGAACTGACCCGTGAGAATGCCGAGTTGCGCGAGAGGCTGGCCCGGCTGGAGGAACTGGAGCCCGGCCGAGCGCAGAAGAAGGAGGCACCGTGACCGGACTGCGGTACGTCTACGCCGTCTGCCGCCCCTTCGGTACGCCGCTCCAGTCCCAGCTGTCGGGTGTGGCGGGTGATCCGCCCAGAGCGCTCACCCACCACGGCCTCGTGGCCGTGGTCAGCCACGTACCGGAGCGGGACTTCGCGGAGGAACCGCTCCGCGCCCATCTGGAGGATCTGGACTGGCTCACCGCGACCGCCCGCGCCCACCAGGGCGTGATCGACGCGCTCACCACGGTCACGACGCCGCTGCCGCTGCGGCTGGGCACCGTCTTCCGTGACGACAGCGGCGTACGGACCATGATCGAGGCGCGCGAAGAGGACTTCCGGCGCACCCTCGACCGGCTGGAGGGCCGGGTCGAGTGGGGCGTGAAGGTGTACGCCGAGTCCGAGCCGCAGGAGAGCGCCCGGCCCGCGCAGAAAGCCGCATCGGGCCGCGACTACCTGCGGCAGCGGCGTATGCAGACCCGGTCGCACGAGGAGATGTGGCAGAAGGCGGAAAGCTTTTCCGCCCGACTGCACGAAAAGCTTTCCGCATTTGCGGAGGATTCCCGGCTGCATCCCCCGCAGAATCCCGCGCTGTCGAAAGCGACCGGGCGGAACGTACTGAACGCCGCCTATCTTGTGCCGCGCTCGCATTCCGAGGAATTCGTGGAAATGGTCGACCGCACGAAGGGCGAGCTGCCCGGAATGCGTGTCGAACTCACCGGCCCCTGGGCGGCCTATTCGTTCGCCGGGGAGACCACATGACTGACGGGAAGAAGCCGTGACCGTAGTGGAACGCCGTGAGGTCGCCCTCGTGGACCTGCTCGACCGGCTGCTCGCCGGCGGCGTCGTGATCACGGGGGACATCACGCTGCGCATCGCCGACGTCGACCTCGTCCGTATCGACCTCAACGCGCTCATCAGCTCGGTGAACGCCCAGGTGCCCTCCCCGTTCGAGGAGTTGCTGTGACGTCGTCCGACCAGCCCGCGCAGGACCCGCGGCCGCGCCGCAACCGGCTGGACCTGGAACCCGACACCGTCGAGCGTGACCTGGTCAAACTCGTGCTCACGGTAGTGGAGTTGCTGCGCCAGCTCATGGAGCGCCAGGCGCTGCGCCGGTTCGACGTGGGGGATCTGAGCGAGGACCAGGAGGAGCGGATCGGCCTCACGCTGATGCTGCTGGAGGAGCGGATGGCGGAACTACGGGACCGCTACGGACTGCGGCCCGAGGACCTCAATCTGGACCTCGGGCCGCTCGGACCGCTGCTGCCCCGCGACGGGGGCTAATTCACCACCTGTACCAACGGCCCCTGCCTCCGGCCGCCGACGTACCACGGACGAAGAATCCCAGCAGCCACAGAACGAGAACCGCGAGCGCGATCCACCAGAGAACCTTCACTGCAAATCCGGCGCCGAACAGAACCAACGCCAGAAGCAGCACCAGCAGGATGGGAACCATAATTCGAACCTCCTGCTTTTAGGGTGTCCCCGAATCCGTGTTTCAGGCGTCCTTCCGGCAGAGAATTTCTCCGTGCAGGACACTGAACCAGCCGTCCTCCCTTCGCCCCCACTCCCGCCAGGCGTCGGCCACGGCCCGCAGCTCCGCCTCGCTCGCGTGCCCGCCCTGCCGGGCCCGGTCCGCGTACGCCGACGCCAGCGTCCGGTCGGCCCACAGTCCGCTCCACCAGTCCCGCTCCTCCCGCGTGGCGAACGTCCAGGTGCCGGAGGTCGCCGTGACGTCCGTGAACCCGGCTCGCAGCGCCCACGCCTTCAGCCGGCGCCCGGCGTCCGGCTCGCCGCCGTTGGCCCGGGCGACCCGGCGGTAGAGGTCCAGCCAGTCGCCGAGCCCATCGGACGCCGGAAACCAGGTCATGGCCTCGTAGTCGGCGTCCCGCACGGCGACCAGGCCGCCGGGCCTCAGCACCCGCCTCATCTCGCGCAGGGCCGCCACCGGATCGCCCACGTGCTGGAGCACCTGGTGGGCGTGCACCACACAGAACGTGGCGTCCGGGTAGCCCAGGGCGTGCACGTCGGCGACCGCGAAGTCGACGTTGGCGAGCCCCCGCCCGGCCGCCGTGGCACGCGCCCGCTCCAGGATCCCCGGCTCCCGGTCGACGCCGGTGACATGCCCGTCGGGCACGAGCTCCGCCAGGTCGGCGGTGATGGTGCCCGGCCCGCACCCGACGTCCAGGATCTTCATGTGGGGGCGGAGCGACGGCACCAGATACGCGGCCGAGTTGGCGGCGGTCCGCCAGGTGTGTGAACGGAGCACCGACTCGTGGTGCCCGTGCGTGTAGACGGCGGTCTCCCGTGGTTCCGGCATGGCGGATCCCACCCCTTCGTATCGGGTCGGCATGGGATCACCGTACGCAGTGCGGCCGTATATTGAGACAGCATTCCCGCCATATGGACTGACGCTGTGTCAGTCAGACGGGATCGGCCGGTAGACGGTCAGCGCCTCGGGCAGCTTCTCCAGGGTCACGCGGCCCTCCACCTCGGTGACTTCACCGTCGTAGGCGAGGAGCGTGCCGGGCGCCACGTGGTCCAGCTGCAGCCGTCCCACCTGGACGGCGGCGTGGGCGGGGGAGCGGGTCAGCGGTCCCGCGAGGGCGGCGGCGAGCAGCCGGATTGCCGGCCGGCGACCGCCGTGCACGACCCGCACGTCGAGCTGCCCGTCCGCCAGGTCCCTCCGGCGCCCCGGCGCCAGCCCCATGCGGTGATAGGTGCCGTTCCCGGCGAACAGCAGCCACAACGGATGCGTACGGCCCCGGACTTCCGCCTCCAGCGGGTGCCGGTCGGCCCGCAGCACGCGCAGGGCCGCGACCACCCCCGCGGGCCAGCCGCCGATCCGGTGCGACCAGCGCTCCCGCTCGCGCACGAGTTCCGGATAGACGCCGACACTGCACGTGTTGAGGAAGACACCGTGCTTCCCCCCGCAGGAGTACCGGCCCACGTCCACGCGCGCGGCGTCGCCCGCACGCAGCGCGCGGGCGAGATCGCGTACGTCCTCGATGCCCAGGTCGTAGGCGAAGTGATTCAGGGTCCCGCCCGGGAGCACAGCGAGGGGCAGGCGTGCCCTGAGCGCCACACGGGCGGCGGCGTTCACGGTGCCGTCGCCGCCGCACACGCCGAGGACCCGGGCGTGGGTGGCCGCCTTCTCCAACTCGGCGGGTACGTCCGCCGGTTCGCACTCGACCACCTCGGCCCGGGGGAGGGCGTCCCGCAGGGCACGGACCCGTTCGGCGCTCCCCGCGCCGGTGTTCGCCACCAGCACGAGTCCCTCGCCGTCCGGCAGCGCCGGGACCTCGGCGCGGGGCCGGGCCGGCGGGGCGACCTGGCCCCGCGTCGGCACCAGGGCCCGTACGGCGAACGCGGCGCCCACGCCCACGGCGGCGCCCGCCGCGACGTCGCCCGGGACGTGCGGGCCGCTGTCGGCGCGAGCGAGGGCGACGCAGGCGGCCACCGGGACGACGACCGTGCCCCAGGCGGGGGACTCCAGCGCGACACCGGTCGCGAAGGCGGCGGCCGATGCGGCGTGCCCGGAGGGGAACGCGGCGGCGGCCGGCCGCCGCTTCAGCTGCCGCACCGTGGGGACCGTGCGCTTGCCGAGCGCGCCGACGGTGAGGGAGGCGAGGCCGAGCGAAGCCAGTCCGCGGGTCGCCGCGCGGCGGGCGCGGGGGGTGCGGGTCGCCGCGAGTGCGGCGGCGGCAGCGAGCCACAGGGTGCCGTGGTTCGCGCTGCGGCTCAGTCGGGGCGGGACGGCGGGCGTCATGGAGTGCGGGTACCCGGAGGGGGGTGGACACACCGGCCCTCCATGGGCAGGCTCAGGGCTGATCATCATGACCGAAGAGGGGGGACCGAGGAATGAGCGGGCGAGTGACTGCGGTCAGCAGCAACGGGGAGTACTCGTTCACCAAGCCGAACCGTGACAGCATCGGACTGCTCGCCGGGCTGGGTGTGGAGGGGGACGTGCACGCCGGGGTGACGGTCAAGCACCGGTCGCGCATCGCGCAGGATCCGACCCAGCCGAACCTGCGCCAGGTGCACCTGATGCACGAGGAGCTCTTCGAGGAGGTCGGTGAGGAGGGGTTCAAGGTGGCGCCCGGCGAACTCGGCGAGAACATCACCACGCGGGGCGTCGATCTGCTCGGTCTGCCGGCCGGCGCGCTGCTGCGCATCGGCGACACCGCGGTGCTGGAGGTGACCGGCCTGCGCAATCCCTGCCTGCAGATCGACCTCTTCCAGGACGGGTTGCTGAAGCGGGTCGTGGGGCGCGACGAGGCGGGGAACGTCGTGCGCAAGGCAGGGATCATGAGCGTGGTGCGGCAAGGGGGCGTGGTGCGTCCCGGCGACGCGATCGCGGTCGAACTTCCTGCGGAGCCGCACCGGCCTCTGGAGCGAGTCTGACCGTCGTCACCCCGGCCGTCTGACCGTTTGGCCCGGGCCGGGTGGGTGCGCGGCCCCGCGGAAATGGGTTTGCCCGCGGCGGCGTCCGCCACACAGAATCACACGCATGGGTCACCTCGAAGCAGCGCATCTGGAGTACTACCTGCCCGACGGAAGGGCGCTGCTGGGTGACGTCTCGTTCCGGGTCGGGGAGGGGGCCGTCGTCGCCCTCGTGGGCCCCAACGGGGCCGGGAAGACGACCCTGCTCCGCATGCTCGCCGGTGAGCTCAAGCCGCACGGCGGAACCGTCACCGTGGGCGGCGGACTCGGCGTGATGCGGCAGTTCGTCGGCTCCGTACGCGACGAGAGCACCGTACGGGACCTGCTCGTGTCCGTCGCCACCCCCCGCATCCGCGAGGCGGCCCACGCCGTGGACACCGCCGAGCACGCCCTCATGAGCGTCGACGACGAGGCCGCACAGCTGGCATACGCCCAGGCCCTCGCCGACTGGGCCGAGGCCCGCGGCTACGAGGCCGAGACCCTGTGGGACATGTGCACCACGGCCGCGCTCGGCATTCCCTACGAGAAGGCACAGTGGCGCCAGGTCCGCACCCTCTCCGGCGGTGAGCAGAAACGGCTCGTCCTGGAGGCCCTCCTGCGCGGCACCGACGAGGTGCTCCTCCTCGACGAGCCCGACAACTACCTCGACGTCCCCGGCAAACGCTGGCTGGAGGAGAGGCTCGCCGAGACCCGCAAGACCGTCCTCTTCGTCTCTCACGACCGCGAACTGCTCGCCCGCGCCGCCCAGCGGATCATCTCCCTGGAACCCGGCCCCGCCGGCGCCGACGCCTGGGTGCACGGCGGCGGTTTCGGCACGTACCACGAGGCCCGCCGGCAGCGGTTCGAGCGCTTCGAGGAGCTGCGCAGGCGCTGGGACGAGAAACACGCCCAGTTGAAGAAGCTGGTGCTGACGCTCCGTCAAGCCGCCGCCGTCAGCCATGAGATGGCCTCTCGATACGCCGCCGCCCAGACCCGCCTGCGCAAGTTCGAGGAGGCCGGCCCGCCGCCCGAGCCGCCCCGCGAGCAGGACATCAGGATGAGGCTCAAGGGCGGCCGCACCGGCGTCCGGGCCGTCACCTGCGAAGGACTCGAACTCACCGGCCTGATGAAGCCCTTCGACCTGGAGGTCTTCTACGGCGAACGCGTCGCCGTCCTCGGCTCCAACGGCTCCGGCAAGTCCCACTTCCTGCGCCTGCTCGCCGGCGGCGACGTGGCGCACACCGGCCAGTGGAAACTGGGAGCCCGGGTGGTACCCGGGCACTTCGCGCAGACGCACGCGCACCCGGAGCTGGAGGGCCGCACACTGCTCGACATCCTGTGGACGGAACACGCACAGGACCGCGGCGCGGCGATGTCCCGGCTGCGCCGCTACGAGCTGACGAACCAGGCCGAGCAGACGTTCGACCGCCTGTCCGGCGGACAGCAGGCCCGCTTCCAGATCCTCCTGCTGGAGCTCCAGGGCGTGACGGCGCTGCTGCTCGACGAGCCGACCGACAACCTGGACCTGGAATCCGCGGAGGCACTCCAGGAGGGCTTGGAGGCCTTCGAGGGCACGGTGCTCGCGGTCACGCACGACCGCTGGTTCGCCCGCTCCTTCGACCGCTACCTGGTCTTCGGCAGCGACGGCCGGGTCCGGGAGACCCCGGACCCGGTCTGGGACGAGCGCAGGGTGGAGCGGGCCCGCTAGGGGCCGGCTCGTACGGGGCCGGCTTGTAGGGCGCCCTGCTCCCCGCTCACTTCCAGCGGAGCAGCGCCCCGAGACCCCCTGCCGGGACCTCGCGCTCCGCGACGGCCAGTGCCGCCGCGTCCGTCGCCACGGCGGACCGGATCAGCGCGTCGTCCGCCCGGGCCGGCCAGGAGTGCTGCTCGCCGAGGATCTTCAGGTCCGTACGCCGCACCGCGACCTGGTCCGGGTCCTCGCCGATCCACACCTCGCGGTGCGCGTCCGGCCCGTCCGGCCTGATCAGCAGCTCGTCGATGCGGCGCTCGCGCGCCGCCTCGATCAGCGCGGGCACGCCCTCCACGGCTGCGGCGCGGCCCTCGTCGTCCGGGTTCCGCGCGGCCCGGAACCGCTCCAGCTCCGCCTCGGCCCGCCGCGCCACGTGCTCGGCGCGGGCCCGCTCCACGTCCTCGTCGAGGAGCCGGCTGCCGGTGCCGTGCGGCGCCTCGACGACGAGGTCGTGCAGCCGCTTGGGCAGCCGCTCGTGCACGGACCGCCGCTCACGGTCGTCGCCGACGAGAATCAGCAGGTCGGCGCGGGTCTCCTCCTGGCACACGGCGAGCGCGTCGGCGATCTCCGCGGCGTTGTGCTCCCAGGTGTTCTCCACCCGCAGCTGGAAATGCCGCTCGGACCAGTCCACGGAGCTCGTCCGGTGCACCGGCCACTGACGCCCGGTGACGCTTCCGGCGTCCTCACGGCCCAGTGCGCTGCGCAGCTCGAAGTCCGCGCCCTTGCGGTCGACGTACGCCACCACGCACACCGGGTCCTCGCCGGCCAGCTCCAGCAGCGGCGTCACCCGCGGCAGCGGGGCCCATTCGGCCCAGTCGCCGCCCTGCGGGGGCCGGGCCAGCGGCGGGTCGAGGACCACCTCGCCGGCGCGGGCGAACAGGGCCCGGCCGTGCGGTTCCGAAGAGTGCCGCAGGTCCTCGATCGCGCTCTGCACGGCCTGGCAGGTCGCCTCGTCCGCGCCCTGGTCGGCCAGCTGCCTGGCCATCGCCTGGGCCGTGAGCTGCCGCTCGTGGGGGGTGGCCTCCGTATGCCGGGAGGTGTCGACGTACACCGAGGCCCAAGGCCCGGGGTGTTCGTACAGTGGGTGCAGAAAGGCGAGATCCATGGCTCCCTCCCGGATGCCGCTCGGGGGTAGTGCTCAGTTGCTCCCCGGGCGGGTACCCGGACCACATGAACGAACACGACGAGCGGGGCAACACCATGACCGGAGTGGACCCTGACCGGCTGGACGACCAGCAGCTCATGAAAGAGCTGGAGACCATCCACCGCACGCGCCACGACACGCTGCTCTACGGCTCGAACGATGCGCTGCGGGCCCACAACGAGCGCATGGCGCAGCTGGAGGGCGAGTTCCTGCGCCGCAACCCGCGCCGCCCGGTGGCCGCGGGCCGCACCCGCGAAGGCGCCCGGGAACGGGGAAGCGGGGAGTCGACGACGCCCACGACTCCCGGCACCTGAACCCTGCCGGACCGCCACGGAAGCGACGCACCTGGGCGTGCAGCGGCGTAACGCGCCCTGTACGGAACCGGCCGATCGCGCCCCGGGCCGGCACCGGCACACCGCGCCCCGGGCCGGCACCGGCACACCGCGCCCCGGGCCGGCACCGGCACACCGCGCCCCGGGCCGGCAGCGGCACCACGCGCCCGCGGCCCGCGCCGCACAGCCCCCGACCTGACCCGGCCCCCGACCTGACCCGCACCGCGCAGCGAACCCCGGCCCGCCGGCGCTTCACGCGGGTCGGCACCGGCCCGTCGCGACCGGGTTTCGGCACAAGGCGGGCCGCTCCGCACCGCGCAGCCCGGCCTGTCCGCACCGTACAAGCGTGCCCCCGCCCCGTACCGGGGCATCACACGCGGGCCCCTGCCCGGACCGGCACACCGCAACCCGGCCCGCGCCGCACAAGCGCGCGACCCCGCCCGCACCGGCGCAAAGCGAGCCGGGCCGCGCCCCCACAAGCGCGGCCCGGCCCTGTCCCCGGCCCCGGCTCAGTGCCGCACCGGCGCCCGTCCCCAGTGGCGGTGTGCCGCGATCGCGGCGCAGAGCTCGTTGAGGAACTCCTCGCTCGCCGGGCCCGGGGAGGTGTCCGTCACCACGCCCTGGTCCGTGACCACGCGGTGGAACTCCGTCGACAGCCGCAGGCCCTCGGGCTCCAAGGCCGACAGGACGCCCACGCCCGAGCCGAGTGCGCCGACCGGCTTGCCGTGCCGGTAGGCGTCCCGTACGAACCGCACCGCGTCCGGGTCGGCCGCCGTCGGCGGGGTGCCGACGGGCCCGCCGGGCAGCAGCACGGCGTCGTACAGCACGGACGCCACGGTCGGCAGGGCACGGTCGACGGCGTAGGTCTCGCCGTCGGAGCCGGTGATCGTCCCGTCCGTCGGGGCCAGCGCCTCGACGATCGCGCCTTCGGCGGCCAGCCGCTCCCGCACGGAGGTGATCTGCTCGGCGTCCACGCCGTCGGTGACCAGCACCGCGATCTGCCGGGTCCGGATCGATCCGTCCCCGCGCAGCGACTCCAGGCTGAGCGCGGGGGAGGCCGACTTGGACCCGGCCTGCGCAGTGGACGGCTCCGGCACCCCCACACCCCGCGCCACCTGCACCGCCAGGTCCCCGTCGACCTTGGCCAGGTGCTCGACCGTACGCGCCCGCACGGTCATCGCGCTCACCTTGCCGAGCTCGAACCGGAACGCCTCGACGATGTGCTGCTTCTCCCAGTCCGCCATGCTGTTCCAGAACAGCGCGGGCTGGCTGTAGTGGTCCTGGAAGCTGGGACTGCGGCGCCGGATCTTGTGGCCGTCCACCCGTTCGGCGTAATGCGTGTACGCACTTCCCCCGGCACCCGCGTGGGCCGGGCAGCCCCCGCCGAGCGAGTTCGGGAAGTAGTTCGTGCCGGAGTGGATCGCGCTCTGGTGATAGCCGTCGCGCTGGTTGTTGCGCACCGGCGCGACCGGCCGGTTCACCGGCAGCTGCGAGAAGTTCGGCCCGCCGAGCCGGATCAGCTGGGTGTCCAGGTAGGAGAAGTTCCGCGCCTGGAGCAGCGGGTCGTTGGTGAAGTCGATGCCGGGGACGACGTTCGCCGTGTGGAAGGCGACCTGCTCGGTCTCCGCGAAGAAGTTCTCCGGGTTGCGGTCCAGCACCATCCGGCCGATCGGCCGCACCGGCACCTGCTCCTCCGGAATGATCTTCGTCGGGTCGAGCAGGTCGAAGTCGAACGCGAACTCGTCCTCCTCCGGCACGAGTTGCACGCCCAGCTCCCACTCGGGGTACTCGCCCGCCTCGATCGCGTCCCACAGGTCACGCCGGTTGAAGTCCGGGTCGCGGCCCTGGCACTCCTGTGCCTCGTCCCACACCAGCGAGTGCACGCCGAGCCGTGGCTTCCAGTGGAACTTCACGAACGTGCCCTTGCCGTCCGCGTCGACGAACCGGAACGTGTGCACGCCGAAGCCCTGCATCATGCGGTAGCTGCGCGGGATCGCCCGGTCCGACATCAGCCACATGATCGCGTGCAGCGTCTCGGGCTGGAGCGACACGAAGTCCCACAGGGTGTCGTGCGCGGACGCGCCCGTCGGGATGTCGTTGTGCGGCTCGGGCTTCACCGCGTGCACGAAGTCGGGGAACTTGATCCCGTCCTGGATGAAGAAGACGGGGAAGTTGTTCCCGACCAGGTCGTAGTTGCCCTCCGACGTGTAGAACTTGGTCGCGAAGCCGCGCACGTCCCGCACCGTGTCCGCCGAGCCCTTGGGGCCCTGCACGGTCGAGAACCGTACGAACACGGGCGTGCGCACGGCCGGGTCCTGGAGGAACGCCGCACGGGTGAACTCCGCGCAGGACTCGTACGGTTCGAAATAGCCGTACGCGCCCGCACCCCGTGCGTGCACCACCCGCTCCGGGATCCGCTCGTGGTCGAAGCGGGTGAGCTTCTCCCGGAAGTGGAAGTCCTCCATCAGCGTCGGGCCGCGCTCGCCCGCGGCCAGGGAGTCGTCGGTGTGGTCGACCTCGACTCCCTGGTCGGTGGTGAGCGGCCCGCCGGCCGGATCGTCCGCCTTGAAGGCCTCGCGCTGTTCCTGTTTCCGGTCGGCGGGCGAGGGCATCAGGCGGCCTCCTCGGCGAAGACGTCGAGGAAGGCCTCGCAGAACGCCTTCAGGTCGTCCGGCTTACGGCTGGTGACCAGCTTGTTGGCGCCGTGGTCACAGACCTTCACCTGCTCGTCGACCCAGGTGCCGCCCGCGTTGCGGATGTCGGTCTGCAGGCTCGGCCACGAGGTCAGCACCCGGCCGCGTACGACGTCCGCCTCGACCAGGGTCCACGGCGCGTGGCAGATCGCGGCCACGGGGCGGCCCTGCTCGAAGAAGTCCCGGACGAACGCGACGGCCTTGGGGTCCATCCGCAGGAAGTCCGGGTTGGCCACACCGCCCGGCAGCACCAGAGCGGCGAACGAGCCCGGCTCGCTCTCGCCCACGACCTCGTCCACGGGGAAGGTGTCCGCCTTGTCGAGGTGGTTGAACGCCTGGATCTCCCCCTGCTGCGTCGACACCAGCACGGGCTCGTGACCGGCGTCCTTCGCGGCCTGCCACGGATCGGTCAGCTCGACCTGCTCGACGCCCTCGGGTGCCACCAGAAATGCGATACGCATGATGCTCAACGTCCTTTCCCGGAGCGCGCGGCGCTCCAGCGCGCCGCGTCGCTCCTCGCGTTCTTCTCCTTCTTGCGGTTCCTGCGGCCCGTACGCACGCATCGCAGCAACTCCTCGCCGTACGGCAGCAGCACACAGGTGCCGATCGCCGCGGCGATGCCCGCCAGATAGCCGCGTGACAGCGGCCGCCGGCGCGGCACCAGACGCCACGCCTCGGGATCCCCGCGGCCGCCGCGCAGCAGCGACTTCACCTGGTCGGCGTGCAGGCACATCAGGGAGGCCAGCGCCGCGAACGGCAGCGACTCCAGGAAGCTGTGGATGTGCTGCTCTACGGGCTTGACCTCCCGCTCGCTGTCGACGGCCGTACGGACGTCCCACAGCGCCGTCGCCTCGTGCACCGCGGCCCCGCCCAGCTGCACGCTCAGCAGCAGCGGGTTGACCTCGTAGCGCAGCGTCAGCGCGATCGGGATGCCTACCTCGGCCATCATCAGGGAGTGGATCAGGGACTCCCTCGTCCCCGCCGTCTCCTCGATACGGGTCCGCCGGTGCATCGCCCAGTCGGCCACCCCGGGCACGAACCAGCTAGGCAGCAGTCCGTACAGCAGATAGCGGGTCGTGGCGTCACCGACGTCCACGGTGACGCCACTGGCACTGATCTCCTTCGCCTGGTCGGTGCTCACACACCACCCCGGGCGTCCGGCTCGGCGCGGCTGATGTCGGCGAGCGCCGACGCGGGATCCTCGGCCTCGGCCAGGTCGCCGAGGCTCACCATCCCGACCGGCAGCCCGTTCTCCACCACCGGCAGGCGGCGCACCGCGTGCTCGCGCATCAGCGCGGCCGCGGTCGCCACCCGCTCGTCCGGCGTCACCGTCACCGGATCCGGTGTGCACACCGATTGCGCGCTCACCGTCATCGGGTCGGCCCCGTCGGCCACCGCCCGTACCGTGATGTCACGGTCGGTGAGCACGCCGATCACGTCCTGCCCGTCGGCCACCACCACGTCGCCGATGTTCTGGGTGCGCATCAACTGCGCCGCCTCGACGAGCGAGGCGTCCGGGCGTACGGCGACCACACCCGGGGTCATCACGTCCTTCACCAACTCGGCCTTCACTGAGGGCCCTCCCTCCGTTCCCCGGCCGGCGGGGGCGGCAACCTCGTCCTCAACTCGGACGCACATTACAACTACGACCTGCGCAGCAACGACGCGCCCGGCGAGAACGCCGACGGGTTCG
>NZ_JBEXSR010000012.1:0-193250 GCF_040613735.1 Streptomyces sp. NPDC006235 | reverse complement strand
CCTCCGCCTTGCATCTGCACGCACCAGACCCCGCTCACCGGCGCTGATCAGCGCTGTCGGTTCCCTGCGACCTGATCCAAACGACAGGCCCTAGCGCCCGGCCCGGGCTCCGGCGGCGTAGGCCGCCGGGGGTACTCCCACCGTCGTCGTGAAGTCGCGCACGAGATGGGCCTGGTCGGCGTAGCCGAGGTCGGCGGCGAGGGCGGCCCAGTCGACGTCGTTGCGGGTGCCGGCCTGTTCCAGGGCCTCGTGGATGCGGTAGCGGAGGATGACCCACTTGGGGCTGACGCCGACATGGGTGGAGAAGAGCCGTTGCAGCGCCCGCACCGACAGTCCTCGCGCGCGGGCGAAGTCGCCGACGCGGCGTACGGTGCGGTCCGCCTGGATGCGCCGGACGAGGTCGATGGCGAGGTCGGCCTGCGGATCCGGGACGCAGGGCAGGGAGAGCAGGAAGGCATCGAGCGCGGCCACCCGGGCGCGGTCGTCCGCGGGGGTGACGACCGCGCGGGCGGTGTCACCGGTGACCTGCGGGAACACTTCCTGGGCGGGCAGCGTGCGGCCGGTCCAGCGGGAAACCGGCGCCCCGGGTACGTACGGCCGGAAGCCGCCGGGCCGGAACTTCGCCCCGCAGACCCGGCCCCGGCCGGACAGCTTCCTGGTGTACAGGCCGAGCGCGACGCCGGTGACCTCGCCGTAGGGCGCGTCCTCGTCGTCCACCCCGTCCCACTGGAAGGTGAGGTTGACGGCGGGGTGCGGGACGATGTGGGAGGCGTAGGGCGCGGGCAGGTCCCAGTCGATGAGCCAGTACCACTCGACGTACCGGCGCAGCGGCTCGGCGGGCTCGTGGCGGCGGAATCGCACGCGGTTCAGCAGCCCGGACGGGTCGACGATCCCGCGGGTGTCGTGGCGGGGTGCCTCCATGGCCGGATCGTACGTCGCGTTTCTTCAAGAAGGGCGGTCCCGGGCGTCCCTACGGTCGGTGTATGGACACCGAGCGCAGTGAAGTGAAGAGCCACACCCTGGGCGATCTTCTGGCGGTGGCGCGTGAGCGGGCCGTGCCTGTGGTCCGGGCGGTTCCCGACGAGGCGCTCTCAGCGCCCACACCGTGTGCCGACTACGACGTGAAGGGCCTGGTCAACCACCTCTTCCAGGTGGTCGTGGAGTTCCAGAAGCTGGCCGCCAAGGGGGAGTCGGACTTCTCCACGACGCCGGACCGGGTCGGCGCGGGGCCGGACTGGCGGGAGCGGTTCGCCGAGGAGACGGACAGGCTGGTGGCGGCCTGGTCGGCGCCGGGTGCCGAGGAGGGCACGGCGGGGGCGTGGCAGATGCCCGCGCGGCTGGTCGGCTCGATGGCGTTGCTCGATCTGACCGTGCACGCGTGGGACCTGGCCCGTGCCACGGGTCAGGAGTACCGGGCGGACCACGGGATGGAACCGGTCCTGGAGCAGCTCGCCGGCACGGTCGCCGAGCTGGCCCCGACGGCCCGGTCGACCGGTGTGTTCGCGGAGCCGGTGCCGGTGGCGGAGGGTGCGTCGGCCTTCGAGCGGCTGCTCGGGCAGACCGGCAGGGATCCGTACCGGGCGTGATGACCTGCCTGTTGTCCCCCAGGTACGGTTGAAGAGTAAACAACCTGGAGGGTGAGCGATCATGCAGTTCGGGATCTTCAGCGTCGGCGACGTCACGCCCGACCCGACGACCGGCCGGACGCCGACCGAACGCGAGCGCATCAAGGCCATGGTCGCCATCGCGCTGAAGGCCGAGGAGGCCGGGCTCGACGTCTTCGCCACGGGCGAGCACCACAACCCGCCGTTCGTGCCGTCCTCCCCGACCACCATGCTCGGCCACATCGCCGCCCGCACCGAGCGGCTGATCCTCTCCACGGCCACCACCCTCATCACCACCAACGACCCGGTGAAGATCGCCGAGGACTTCGCGATGCTCCAGCACCTGGCCGACGGCCGGGTGGACCTGATGCTGGGCCGCGGCAACACCGCCCCCGTCTACCCCTGGTTCGGCCAGGACATCCGGCAGGGCATCCCGCTCGCGATCGAGAACTACGCCCTCCTGCACCGGCTGTGGCGCGAGGAGGCCGTCGACTGGGAGGGGAAGTTCCGTACGCCGCTGCAGGGCTTCACCGCCACGCCCCGCCCGCTGGACGGCGTACCGCCGTTCGTCTGGCACGGGTCGATCCGCTCGCCGGAGATCGCCGAGCAGGCCGCGTACTACGGCGACGGCTTCTTCCACAACAACATCTTCTGGCCGGCCGAGCACACCCGCCGCATGGTCGAGCTGTACCGGGCGCGGTACGCGCACCACGGGCACGGCACGCCCGAGCAGGCGATCGTCGGGCTCGGCGGGCACGTGTTCATGCGGCGGAACTCGCAGGACGCCGTCCGTGAGTTCCGGCCGTACTTCGACGTCGCGCCGGTGTACGGGCACGGGCCGTCGCTGGAGGACTTCATGGACCAGACACCGCTGACCGTCGGATCCCCGCAGCAGGTGATCGAGAAGACGCTGGCCTTCCGTGACTACGCCGGTGACTACCAGCGCCAGCTGTTCCTGGTCGACCACGCCGGGCTGCCGCTCAAGACCGTGCTGGAGCAGATCGACCTGCTGGGCGAGGAGGTCGTACCGGTGCTGCGCAAGGAGTTCGCCAGGGGCCGCCCGGTCCACGTGCCGGACGCCCCGACGCACGCGGCCCGGCTCGCCGCGGCCCGAGGGTGAGAGGACGGTAGTCACCGGGCCTGTGGTTGCGCGCCCCTGGTGAGAGGGCAGTAAGAAGGACGCTCCGGTGCAGCTCATCCGGTCCCGCGGACCCGGCGGCGGGGCACACTGGACGCGTGTCCCAAACAGTGCTGCTCGCCGAAGACGACCGCGCCATCCGCAACGCCCTGGAGCGCGCCCTGACCCTGGAGGGTTACCAGGTCATGGCGGTCGCCGACGGTGTCGAGGCACTGGCGCAGGCCCACCGCAACCGTCCCGACGTCCTCGTCCTGGACGTGATGATGCCCGGCATCGACGGGCTCCAGGTGTGCCGCGTGCTGCGCGCCGAGGGCGACCGTACGCCGATCCTGATGCTGACCGCCCTCGTGGAGACCGCCGACCGGATCGCCGGCCTGGACGCTGGCGCCGACGACTACGTGGTGAAACCCTTCGACGTGGAGGAGGTCTTCGCCCGGCTGCGCGCCCTGCTGCGCCGCACGAGCCCCGTGGGCGTCGGCGGCGCACCCGCGGCCGAGGCGCCCCGGCCGGTCCCCGAGCGGTTCATCGAGGCGGCCGGCATCCGCATGGACCCGCAGGCGCGCCGGGCCTGGCGGGGCGCCCGCGAGCTGGAGCTGACCCGCACCGAGTTCGAACTGCTGGAACTGCTGGTCCGCAACGCGGGCATCGTCCTCGACCACTCGACGATCTACGACCGTATCTGGGGCTACGACTTCGGCCCCGGCTCGAAGAACCTCGCCGTCTACGTCGGCTATCTGCGGCGCAAGCTCGACGAGCCGGACGCGCCGCAGCTGATCCACACGGTGCGCGGCGTGGGTTACGTGCTGCGGGAGGACTGAGTGGGCCGCATCGGCCGGATGCTGGGCGGGCGGCGGCTGAAGCTGGTCTCGCTGCGCACCACGTTCGCCGTGTCGTTCGCGGCGGTGACGGCGGCCGTGACGATCCTGGTCGGCATCCTGTCGTACAGCGCGGCGGCCCGGCTGGTGCGGGTGGACCAGCAGACCGTGTTCGACGAGGTCGTGCAGGACCTGCGGGACGAGGTGCGGCAGAACCACATGACGCCCGGCGACTTCTCGTCCGCCGCGCCGGGCCACGACCTGGTCCGGCCCGCCCGGACGGATGTGCAGGTGCTCGGCCCGGACGGCCATGTCGTCGACCCGGGCAGCCCCGGACTGCCGGTCACCGGCGCCGACGTACGGATCGCCGGGGCCCTGACGTCCGGCCGGGTGGCCGAGCACAAGGACGTCGACGTGGGCGACGACGTCTACCGCGTCGCGACCGTCTCCCTCGGCGGCGGCCGGGGCGCGGTGCAGGTCGCGCAGGAGTTCAGCGACGTAGAGGACCTGCTGCGGGCGCTGCAGCGGCGGACGCTGCTGCTGATGGCGGCCGTGGTGATCGCCGCCGGCCTGTTCGGCTGGTGGCTGGCCCGGCGGATCACGCGCCGCCTGGTCGTCCTGACCGACGCCGCCGAGGACGTCGCCCGCACGCGCCGGCTCGGCATCCAGGTGCCCGTCGCCGGGCACGACGAGGTGGGCCGGCTGGGCCGGGCCTTCGACCGCATGCTGGGGCGGCTCGCCCAGTCCGAGGAGGACCAGCGCCGCCTGGTCCAGGACGCGGGCCACGAGCTCCGTACGCCGCTGACCTCCCTGCGCACGAACATCTCCCTGCTCCGCCGGATCGACGAACTCCCGCCCCGGACCCGTGAGGAACTGGTCGCCGATCTCGGCCAGGAGGCCCGCGAGCTGACCGACCTGGTCAACGAGCTCGTCGACCTCGCGGCCGGGCAGTCCGACACCGAGCCGCCGCAGCGGGTGGACGTCGCCGACCTCGCGGAGGAGGTGGCGGGCCTCGCCCGGCGCCGCAGCGGCCGGCGGATCCTGCTCCGCGCGAGCGGCGACACCACCACCGACGGGCGGCCCGGGATGCTGACCCGGGCGCTGTCCAATCTCGTCGAGAACGCGGTGAAGTTCGACCAGGGCGGCACGGCCCCCATCGAGATCGTCGTGGCCGGGCCCGCCCGCCCGGGCACGATCCGCGTCGAGGTCCTCGACCGCGGCCCCGGCATCGCCGACAAGGACCTCGACCGCGTCTTCGACCGCTTCTACCGCGCCGCCGACGCCCGCTCCCTGCCGGGCTCGGGCCTGGGCCTGTCCATCGTCCGGGAAGTGGCCCTCGCCCACGGCGGAGCACCGTTCGCGTTCCGCCGGGACGGGGGCGGGACGGTGATCGGGTTCACCGTGGGCGGGGGGCTGGACTGACCCTGGTTCCGTGCCGCGCGATTCGGACGCCTACACCGCCAGCCACACCGCCTGGTCGGGCCCCAGCAGGCCGTCCTCGAGCGGCCCGCCGGCCAGGAGAAGCTCGGTGTGTGCGGGCAGCTCGCACGGCTCCGTCGAGAGGTTGACCACGCACAGGAACCCCGGCTCGCGGCTGAAGGACAGCACCCCCTCGGGGCCGTCCTGCCAGGTCATCGTGCCGTCGCCGAGGGCGGGGTGTTCGCGGCGGATGCGCAGGGCCGTGCGGTAGAGCTCCAGCATCGAGTCCGGGTCTCCGTCTGGGCCTCGACGCTCAGTGCGGCCCAGTCGGGAGGCTGCGGCAGCCAGGGTTCGGCCGTCGCACCGGCGGGGCTGAAACCGTAAGGAGCGGCCTGGCCCGACCAGGGGATGGGGACGCGGCAGCCGTCACGGCCGCGGTCGGTGTGGCCCGAGCGTTCCCACGTGGCCCGGCCTGCCCGGAGCCGCTGCCGCAAGCGGTGAGAAGAAGCCCGGTGGCAGCGAGCGCGGCCGCTGTGGTGGTGGTTCTGGTCGTCACTGTCTCTCCTGGTCGTGCGGAACCGGGGGTCAGGCTGGTGAGACTGCGCTGTCACGGAAGCAATGAGAATGAACTAGCACGTCAGTGCCCATGTCGGGGCTCGATCTGGGATGAACGCGAGCCTGTTGGGACAGCGCTTGCAAGTTAGGGGCGGCCTGTGTCGAAGTCAATGTGTTACAGAGGATTAATCCGCTGACCGGTCGGGGCGCATCGCCGTGAAAGCGCTGTCATGTTCCGGGGTCGGAGAGCGAATTCCTGTGCTAACGTCCGCTCATGCCTCCAGCTCAACGGCACCCCACGATGGCCGACGTCGCCGAACGGGCCGGGGTCTCCACCTCCACCGTCTCGCGCACGCTGCGCGGCCTGTCCACGGTCTCGCCGGAGGTGCGGGCCCGCGTCGAGAAGGCCGCGCGCGAGCTGAACTTCGCCGTGTCCCGGCAGGCCGCAAGCCTGGTCACGGGCCGGACCGGGACGGTGGCGGTGCTGGTCCCGACGCTCAACTCCTGGTTCATGGGATCCGCCCTGTCCAGCCTGGCCCCGCTGCTGCGGGCGGCCGGCATGCAGCTGAACGTCTACGAGGTCCCGGACCTGGCCGAGCGCACCGCGTTCTTCGAGCACCTCCCGGCACGCCGCAACGCCGACGCGCTCCTGGTGTTCTCCTTCGACCTCACCGACGAGGAGACCGCGCGGCTGGACGACCTAGGCATGCCGGTGATCTACGTCAGCCAGCACGTCGAGGGACGCCCGAGCATCTACGTCGACGACGTGGCCGGTGCTCTGCACGGCACCCGGCACCTGCTCAACCTCGGCCACCGCCGGATCGCCTTCGTCCAGACGGTGGGCGCGAGCGGCTTCTCCTTCAGCTCCAACGAACGGCTGCTGGGCTATCAGCAGGCGCTCACCGAGGCGGGGGTCCCGCTCGACGACGACCTGGTGGTGTCCACGCGGGTCGGCGACAAGCGCGCCGCCGCCGAGGTGCTCGGCATGCTGCTGAGCCTGCGCGAGCCGCCCACCGCCGTCTTCGCCGAGCAGGACGAGGTCGCCGTCGCCCTCATCTGGAACCTGCGCAAGACGCAGATCCCCGTACCCGAGCGGATCTCCGTGCTCGGCTTCGACGACCAGCCGCTGGCCGACTGGTTCGACCTGTCCACGGTCGCCCAGTCGCCGTCGGACATGGGGCGGGAGGCCGGGGAGCTGGCGCTCAAGCTCATCGACGACGACGGGGCGGACCACGAGCGGCATGTCGTACTCCCGACGTGTGTGATCCCGCGGGCCACGACCGCTCCGGCGCCCCGGGCCAGGGACCGGGACGAGGGGGAGCGGGGCGGCGAACAGGGGCGCGAGTGACATGCGCGAGTGGCATGCGCGAGTGGCATGCGCACCCTTGGAAGAACCGGCTGATCAATCCGTGAGGGCGAAGAACCGCATCGGTGAGTTCGTCTCGAAGCCGATGCGCGGGTACACGGGCGCTCCGGCGGCGGTGGCGTGCAGGGTCGCCCGGGTCAGTCCGGTGGCCCGGCCGCCCTCGTGCAGGGCCTTGCGCGTCACCGCTTCTCCGTATCCCCGGCGTTCCCACGCCGGATCGGTCGCGACGAGCAGCACGAAGAGGCGGCCGTCGGCCTCGACGGTGGCGGCGCAGGTGACGGGAGTGCCGTCGGCGCGCACGCCCAGGTAGGCGTACACCTGGCTCTTCCACAGCGAGGAGCGGCCGAGACCGTCACGGCCGTCCTCCAGCGGGAAGCCGTAGGCACGGGAGTTGAGGTCGGCGAAGGCGCGCAGCTGATCGTCCGTCGTCACGCGTACGAACGTCAGGTCGGGGTGGGCGGGTTCGGGGAGGGGCAGCAGATCCCCCGCCATGCCCGTCCCGGCGAAGGCGTGCACGAGCCCGGCCCGCTCGGCGGCGTCCCCGAGCCCCGCGCGTGCCTCGTCGTCCAGCAGATCCTCGAAGACCCACAGAAAACCGGGGTGTTCCTTCGCCCGCATGACCTCCGCGACCTCGTCCAGCCGCTGCTTCAGCAGCCCGGCGGTGGTGCCGGGTTCGGTCAACGTGACGCAGTTCCAGAAGGTGAACCGGCAGTCAGCCCAGCGGACGGCGATTCCCGGCAGATCGCGGACGTCCGCCTGCGGATCCCGGTCGAGCACCATGACCCGCCACACCGCGGCGAGCTGCTCCACCGATTCGATCGAGTCCGTGAGATCACGCATGACCATTCCCCCCAAGTCGGCAATAGGGCACGGGAGTTGCCCGGCCCGTACACGTACTGCCCTTTCCGGGGCCGGCTCATCCCGCCCGCGCTCTCACCGTCCGGCGGAGCCGTCCTGCTGGGCCCGGCGCCGGGCGGCGGCCACCTCGCGCATGCTCTGCAGAAAGCGCCGCACCGTGGCCAGCTCCTCCTCCTCGAAGGACCGCATCTCGGCGACCATCTCGTGGATCAGCGGACCGAAGAACGACCAGCCCAGGGCGACGGCCTCGTCCTGGACGACCAGCAGCACCCGCCGGCGGTCGCGGGTGTCCCGTTCCCGGCGCACGAGTCCCAGCCGCTCCAGCCGGTCGACCAGGGCAGTGGTCGACGCCGAGTTCACACCCAGCTGCGCGCCGAGCCATCCGGGGGTGGCCCGCACGCCCTCCCGGCCGGCGTCCAGCAGGTGGATCAGTGCGCGCACATCCGTGGGATGAAGCCCCTCGCGGCCGGCGAACTCGGCGGCGAGAAGGTCCAGTTCCACGGTGACGGCGCGCAGCAGATGGACCAGTTGAAGACCGGGGTCCTGGTCGTCCACGCTCTCACTCCCGTAATATCTCGACAGTCGAGATTATCGATGACCGAGTAATCATACGGCGGGGGTCCAATGGGTGAGGTGGCGTCCATGGGTGAGGCGGGGGTTCATGGTGACGAGGCGGTCTTCTTCGCGGCGTACGACGCCGTCCTGCGGCAGTGGCCCGTCGAGGTCCACAGCGTCGACGTGCCATCCCCTTATGGCAGCACCCGCGTCCAGGTCTGCGGCCCTGAGGACGGCGTTCCCGTCGTGCTCCTGCCCGGCGGCGGAGCAACGTCGGTGGTCTGGTTCGCCACCGTCGCAGCCCTGGCCCCCGCCCATCGGGTGTACGCCGTCGACCTGATGGGCGACATCGGCCGCAGCGTGCACGACGGGGCGCCCCTGCGCGGCGCCGCCGACCTGGTGGCATGGCTCGACGCGCTCTTCGACGGGCTGGACCTGGACGGGGCCCATCTGTGCGGCCACTCCTACGGCGCCTGGATCGCCCTGAACTACGCGCTGCACGCGCCCCACCGGCTCGGCAGACTCGCGCTGCTCGACCCGACCAACTGCTTCGCCGGCATGAGTGCGCGGTACCTCATGCACGGGCTGCCGATGCTGCTGAAGCCCACCGTGGAGCGCGTACGGGCCTTCCATCGCTGGGAGACCGGCCGCACCCCCGAGGACCCGGTGTGGCGGGCGTTCCTGGACAGCACCGCCACCGCCCGGCGGTCGAAGGTCGTCGCCATGCGACGCCCCAGGGCAGAGCAGGTGAGGGCCTGTACGGTCCCGGCCCTGGTGCTCCTGGCCGAACACAGTCGGGCTCACGATGTGCCACGCGTAGCGGCAGCCGCCCGCCGGCTCCTGCCCGACGCGAGTGTCGTCACCCTGCCCGACGCCTCCCACCACTCCATCCCCACCGAGCGTCCTGCCGGACTCAACCGCCTGCTGGCGGAGTTCCTGGTCTGAGGCGGCGTCGGGCCGGGGTCGTGGCATCGGTCAGCCGGGGCCCCTTCCAGGCCCTGGTCGGTTCAGACGGCCGCGGCAGGGCGTGGTTCGCCGCGGAAGACCTGGCGGGCGTGCCACGTGCGGTGAGCCGCGGCGACTGAGCGCACACCGGGCTGCGGTCCGACGAGCGGGCGGCCGGCGAGGGCCACGACGTACTCGCGGGCGGCGGGGCTGTGGCCGATGAAGCGCTGTGAGACCAGGATGCGCTGATCGTCCCCCACGCCGAGGACGCCCTTGTCGAAGAGCTTGTGATGCAGCGAGCACAGGCACAGCCCGTTCTCGATCGCGTCGGGGCCGCCGAAGGCCCACCAGCGCACATGGGCGGCCTCCAGCCCGACCGGCACCGCGCCGATCCTGCCGTCGTAACCGCAGAAGGCACACCGGTACTCGTATGCGGTCAGGACCAGCTCCCGCATCCGCGGGTCCCGCCGTCTGCGCGTCGTCGCCGGCTGCTGGAGCTCGCCCGGTTCCAGTTCCAGGCCGACGGCCTCACACAGTTCGCTGTGGAGAGAGGGCGGGAAGTGCAGATCGAGCAGTAATCGCGCCACCCTCCCCAGCAGTTCCGGTTCCCGGCGCAGCGCCGCTCTCAGATCCGGCGTCAACTGCCCGACGGCACCCGTCTCCCGGAGGTCCCGTACCCCGCTCCCGGGGCTGCCGGGCCCGCGATCGGTACGCACGTCCCATACGCCGTCGCTGACCAAGTGGTGGAACGGGTAGGCGGGAGTCGTCTTGTTCGGCGGGCCGTACTCGGTCAGGAGCCGCTGCAGCTCCTGCTCCACCGCGCTGTATCGCAGGCCGTCCTCCGCATCCCGCTGGAACCGACCGAGGGCGTACAGGAGCAGCAGCGGCTTGTGCGGAGCGCGGGTTCCGCTCCTGGTCCACTGTCTCAGGTTCGCGATGCGCTCCAGCCAGTCCATGGCGGCCGATCGTAGACAAGCCCTCCCGCCCCCGGGGAACAGGGGCGGTCAGGCATCCGACCGGACGAAGACCGGCTTGAGGTGTTTCTCCGGCAGCGCGGCCGGCAGGTCCTCCCAGTCGATGACGTGGGAGACGACCCGTTCGGGGGTGACCTTGCCGGAGGCGGCGAGGGCGAGGGCGTCGGGGATGTGGGCGCGTACGTTGTCGCGGGCGACGCGCAGGGTGACGCCGGTGAGGTACATGTCGAGCAGGGGCAACTCGCCGGGGCGGAAGTGGTTGCCGGCGCTCTCGCAGATCCCCTCCGGGGTGAGGCACTTGAGGGCCAGACCGAGCTGGTCGACACGGCCGGTGGCCTCCACGGCGATGTCGAAGCCCTGCGGGACCGCCTCCAGCGTCTCGGCGGTGGCGGCCCCGAACGCGCGGGCCAGTTCGCGGTGTTCGGGAGCGGGGTCGACGTAGAGCACCTCGCAGGCGCCGAGCGCGCGGGCGATGTCGCACACGTAGAGGCCGATGCTGCCGCGGGCGACGACCAGCACCCGTGCTCCGGGCCGGGCCCTGAGGTGGGGCGCGACCAGGCGCCAGGCCAGGGACCAGTTGTCGCTGGCGGAGGCCATGGCGACCGGGTCGAGGCCGGCGGGCAGGGGTACGAGCATGGCGTCGGCGTAGGGCACGCGGACGAGGTCGGAGAAGAGCCCGCCCCAGGTGCCGCCGATCGGCGCGCCGTACATCGCCATGTAGGGCACGGCGGTGCAGTGCGCGGTCAGCCCGGCCCGGCAGCGGTCGCAGTCGCCGCAGTTGACGGACCACGGGACGACCACGAGATCGCCGGGCGCGACGGTGGTGACGGCGTCGCCGGTCTCCACGACCCGGGCGACGCACTCGTGGCCGAGGGCGAAGGGCGGCTCGATGAAGCCGTGCCCGGCGAGGATGGCGGAGTCGACGTCACACGGGGTGGCGGCCACCGGCGCGACGATCGCCTCGCCGTCCGCCTGGATCCTGGGGTCGGGTGCTTCGCGCCATGCGACGGTGCGCTGGGCGACGTAGGTCAGTTCACGCATCGGTGCGCTGCCCCTTCGCCAGTGCCACCAGATCGGCGTACCGGACGACGGAGCCGCCCGCGCCCCAGGTGCCGTCGGGCTGTTCGTCCACCAGCACCCACACCCGCGGCGTGTCCTCCGGGCCGAGGCCGGCGGCGCCCAGGACGGTCTGCGTCGCCTCCGCGACCAGCCCCGCCTTGCGGCGCTCGGACAGAGCGCCCTGCGGGACGACGACCTCCACGAGGAAGCGCGGTGCGTCGTCCTCGGCGGTGGTCTGGGCACCCTCGGGCAGTTCGACGAGGTAACTCCACGCCTGCGCGCGGAAGAAGGCGGTGTCGGGCGCGCCCTCCCAGCGCAGCAGCACGGCAGCCAGGTCGCGCTGGACGGTCGTGCGCCCCTGATCGGTGAGGGCACCGGTCGGGACGGTCAGCTTGATCATCGGCATGGGAGCTCCTCGAATCGGCGACGGCCGTTTCTATGACAGTCGTTATAACGAGAGGTCACGGTAGACTATGACGGCCGTTATAGCCAGAGGGGATGTGCACAAGTGGCCGAGCGAAGTGCGCCGCCGTCGCGTGAGCGGATCGTGGCCGGGGCCGCCGACATGATCAGTCGGCGCGGCCTGAGCGCCACGAGCATCCGGGAGATGGCCAAGCACGCCAAGGCGCCGCTCGGCTCGACGTATCACTACTTCCCCGAGGGCAAGCAGCAACTGGCCACCGAGGCCGTCCGGTACACGGGCGAGTGGGTGGCCCGCAGCCTGCGCAAGGAGCTGGAGTCGGGGCCGGTCGAAGGGCTGCGGGCGTTCCTCGCCCTGTGGCGCAAGATCGTCGTCGACAGCGACTTCCACGCCGGTTGCCCCGTGCTGGCCGTGGCCATCGAGGAGCCCCCGGCCGACGAGATCCCGCCCGCTGTGGCTGCCGCGGCAGAGGTGTTCACCCAGTGGGAGGCCCTGCTGGCCGCCTCGCTGCGCGAGCACGGCAGCGAGGAGGAACGGGCCGCGCAGCTCGCGACGCTCGTCGTCGCGGCCGTGGAGGGCACGGTCGCCATGTGCCGCGCCAAACGCAGCGCACAGCCGCTCGATGACACCGCCGAGCAGTTGCAGGCACTCGTCGCCGGCGCGATCGAGCGCTGACGCGGCCGCGACGGATAGGCGCCAGAGTCTTCCTGTCTTGGCTGACGTCTTCCAGGAAGGTCGTCTGATTCGGGGTCGCAGCCGGTGAGCTCTCGGGGCTCGGTGGGCAGATCGGTCGGAACTGTGGGTGACGGCCCGTCTCGGCACGGAAAAGGGCGAGGCCCGAAGGACCCCGCCCGAACACCAAGAAACCTCGGCTCAGGGCCAAACAAGGCAATACGGCTGATGCCCCGCCTCATGCAACCGATGCGAGAAGTCCTGCCACTCGTGCAGCGATTGGAAGAGGTGGGGTGCTGACCTGGGGTTTTTTGGCGGGATGTGCGTTGACCTGCGGGAACACCTCCCCGCAGTTCTCATCGGTCTACGCCGTTTCCCATGCTCATGTGCCCTGGATGTGCCCTGGACGTGCCTTCGGCCGGTCGGGACGCAGCCCCCCCCGCCCACGCTGATCTGGAGGCTGGCCACGACGCCTTGTGCGGGATTTACCGCCTCGCCATACTCGGTGGATGATCACGCCCCGTGCCTCGCATCAACGCGTGACGAACTCCACGGAACGGCAGCGAGCTGACTTGGACGCCTACGAGGACAGGGCGCGTCGTGGGCCGTGCTTCGTGTGTGCCTTTGTCTCGGGGCACCCCGACTACGGGCATCACACGGTCTTCGAGGACGAGGACCACGTCGCCTTCCTCGACCGGTGGCCCACCCTGGCCGGCAAGGTCCTGGTCGCGCCGAAGAGGCATGTCGAGCATGTCGTTCGTGATCTCGACCAAGAGGCGTACGTCCGGCTCATGCTCGTCGTTCGGGAGGTCGCCCTCGCGGTGGAGGACTGCGTGGGAGCCGAGCGGACGTACCTGTACTCGCTGGGGAGCCAGCAGGGCAACGCGCATCTGCACTGGCACATCGCCTGCCTGCCGCCGGACGTGCCCTATGAGCAGCAGCAGTTCCACGCCCTGATGGCTGAAGGCGGTGTGCTGGCCATGAGCCCCGAGGAGTCCGTCGACATGGCCGCGCGTATCCGTGAACGCATCGCGGCCCGCGGCGGACTCCGGGTGCTGTGACCGGATCTCAAGTCCCGGGAGCCCGGATAGTCGACTGGGCGAAGAAGCAGCCGACTCGACGATCAGCACGGGCACCGATCGCCCCGGCCGTGATGAAGGCTGCTGCCTGACCGACATCCATCTCATCGCCGGCCCATCGTCCTCACGTCGATGACCGAAGCGAACTGTCCGCCAGGATGCGCTCCAAGGATCGGTGACCCATCCGACTCATGGCCGGGTTGCTTTCGACGTAGTACCAGACCAACCCCATCGCTTGAACGAAAGCCCACGCCTTGCCTCGCTCCCATTCAAGGTCGTCGCTGCCCAGATGATCACGGAGCACCTGCCGCGGTCCGGCCTCGAGCAGATGCCATGCGCTCACGAGATCCAGAGAAGGGTCAGCCGGTCCGAAGCCGCCAACGTCGAGAATCCCCGCCAGACGGTCGGCGGACACGAGCACGTTGCCAGGAATCAGATCGCAATGGGCCATGACGTCCTCAGCCGCACTTCGCGGCAGATCGCGCAAAGTTGCCCATATACGGCGAAGCCGAGGAACGTCCAGGAGTTGCTCACTGTGCCTGAAACAGGTCTCCATCCAGGCGTCATGGGTTTGCAGGTCGCCTCCTCGGCCTGTACCGGCAAACGTGCGGCCACGCGTGTCGATAGCGCGCAGGTCGCCGATGAGATCGGCCAAGTCGTGGGCAAACGCCACCGATTCGCCGGGGTCCTCATCGGCGGCCACGATCCCGGGCAGCCACGTCTGCACAGACCACGGAAGCGGGTAGCCTGCGCCGGGTTCACCGAGCGCGACCGGCTCGGGCGTGGGGAAACGCGTGCGACCTGCCAGCATTTGAGCTGCTTCCGCCTCGGACTCCAGCCAGCGCCGGGTCGGCTCGACTTCTGCGGACTCCAGAGGGAATCGAGCTGCGAACCGGTCACCGATACGGAAGAGGGCGTTGACCGTACCCTGCGCAGCGATGCTCCTGACCGGCAGGCTCCGCCACTCAGGAAACTGCTGATCGACCAACGTGCGCACCGTCTCAGGCGACACCGTCAGCTGGTTGGCGTGCATCTTCACGGTGAAAAGCATCCGCGTCAGGTTCTCCAACTGCAACCTGTTTCTTGTCGCGCGACCTTGCCTGTCGGCAGCCCGGCACCAGCCACTTCACAGCCGTCGTCGCTGTCGTAGCCGCACTGTCGAGGCGTCGGGAATCGTGGTGCAGGTGGCCTGACTCCCGCCCGATTCAGGCTTGCTGCGCGACGTCCTCGGCCAGCTCGGCGAGGGTTCGCTCCGCCAGCGACCGCGCCTCCGGCGTGCTGTCGGCCCCGGCAAGGGTGATCGCCGCCTTCCAGGCCGCCCAACCCTGGGCGCGGTGCCAGGTGTCCTGGTCCAGACCGGCCGCGCGGACGAACAGCGGACGCGTCTCGCGGTCGAACATCGTCCACGCGGCCACCAGGTCGCAGGCAGGGTCCCCGACGGCGGAGCAGCCGAAGTCGATGACCGCCGAGAGCCGTCCCTCGCTCAGCAGCAGGTTTCCGGGTGCGATGTCGCCGTGCAGCCACACCGGTGCCTCGATCCACGAAGACTCCGTGGCGCGGCGGACGCACCGCTCGCCCACCTCCCGCACTTCGGGCACGAGCCCGGCGAGAGCCAGGATGGCTTCGTCGGCGTAGACCGTGAATTCGGCGCCACGCGAGGAGTTGTGCGTCCCCGGCGGCGGGGCGTCCTGCGTCGGCGTGGCGCGCAGGGCCGTCAGGAACTCGCCCAGGCCCACCGCGACAGCGGCCAGATCGGCTTCCCCGGCACCGGCGCGGTTCAGCGTCTGCCCGGGGTACCAGGCGTACACCGACCACGGACCGTCGAACAGCGGGCCTGGCGCACCCTTGGCGACCGGCTTCGGGATCGGCAGTGGCAGCACTTCGGCGAGCACCGGCAGCCAGCGGTGCTCTTTCTCGACCTGGGCGTCGTAACCCCGCGCGCTGGGTATCCGGACCGCGAGGTCGGAGCCAAGGCGGAAGGTGCGGTTGTCCCAGCCCTGCGGCTCGACCGGGCAAAGCGGCAGCTCGGCCCACTGGGGGAACTGCTCGCGCACGAGCCGGCGCGCGAGGTCCAGGTCGGGCACCGGCCGCTCGGCGGTGGGCACGGAACTGTCCTGGCTGGGGCTCATGGCGGGATCTCCTGCGGAGGTATCGGTCACGTCGATCACTGGTCACGGGTCGAGTACCGGTCACGGTCGGTCAGCGGCCCCGGGACCGCTCCGGCCGGCCGGGCGAAGCGGGTGCCTTCGGCGGACGGGTCCCGCCGCACCGTAGCGGCTGAAGCGGGGGACGAGCCGCGTAAGGGATCCGGCGAGCATGATCACCCCAGCGCCCAGCCCGGCCACGGCGCCCACCCCGACCAGCGCCGCAGCGGGCACAGCCCCAGCCATCCCGACGGGCTCCACAATCCGGGGACGGCGGCGTCGTGCAGCCTGCCCCGCGCGTCCGGCGGGCACGCGTGGTTGAGTGCGGTGTACCACCACACGCCGTGCAGGGTGATGCCCACGCCCCCGACCACGGCCGCCGCGATGTCGGCGTCGACCAGCCGGACCGCGCCGAGGCCGTCCCACAGACGCAGCGCTGGCATCTGCTCCTCCGTATGCCGGTCGGGCCAGGTCAGCTTCAGCGCCGGCGGCTCGCCGTCTCGGCCGACCGGCACCACGAGGCTGTGGTAACCGTGCATGGGCTGCCCGTCGACCTCCAGGTTCCACCGGTCGCACCACTCGGCGCCGGTGTCCGGCAGGGCCGCCGGCCACCGGCGCCCCGCCTCGCCCTGGTGCTGCCGGCGGTCGAAGCCCCGAAGGGCCTCGGGCACCTCTACCGGCTTGCGTTGCTGTGGACCTCAGCAGTCACCGCATCTCCCTCACGATCACAACTGTGCGCGGCGAGAGGTTGCCGCGCTTTGGAAGGGCGGAAGAGCCAGGGCCCGTCCGGTGGGCGGGGAGGGCACCGGACAGGCCCTGGCTGTCTCAGGGGGTGGATCGGGGCGGGCAGTTGTCCGACGTTCTTTCCTGTGGTGGCTATGCCGAGAGCCAGGCTGCCTGGTCAGGTGCCAGCAGGTCGTCTTCTACGGGGCCGCTGGAGAGCAGGATCGAGGCGTGTTCGGGGAGTGGGTACGGCTCGGCGGAGAGGTTGACCACGCAGGTGAAGCCTTGGCCGCGACTGAAGGCGAGGACTCCCTCGGGGCTGTCCAGCCAGGTGAGGGTGCCGTCGCCGAGGGCGGGGTGTTCGCGGCGCAGGTGCAGGGCCGTGCGGTAGAGCTCCAGCATCGACGTCTTGTCGCCGGTCTGTGCCTGCACGGTGCGCTCGCCCCAGTTGGCGGGTTGGGGGAGCCAGGGGGCGGCGGAGGCGCCGTCGGGGCTGAAGCCGAAGGGGGTGGTCCGGCCGGACCAGGGGATCGGAACCCGGCAGCCGTCCCGGCCGCGGTCGGTGTGGGCGGAGCGTTCCCAGATGGGGTCCTGGAGGACGGATTCCGGGAGGTCCTCGACCTCGGGCAGGCCGAGTTCCTCACCCTGGTAGACGTAGGCGCCGCCGGGGAGGCCGAGCATCAGCAGGGCCGCCGCGCGGGCGCGGCGGGTGCCGAGGGCCGGGTCGGGGGGTCCGTCGGGTCGGTAGGGCTCGGTGGGTGACCAGCGTCTGACCGTCTTGCGGGCGTAGCGGCTGGCGTGGCGCATGACGTCGTGGTTGGAGAGCACCCAGGTGGCCGGCGCGTCGACCGCGCTGAGGAGAGTGAGCGAGTCGTCGATGACCGTACGTAGGTCCTTCGGATCCCAACTGGCCATCAGAAAATCGAAGTTGAAGGCGGTGTGCAGGCCGTCCCCGCGGACGTAGGCGGCGAGGCGCTCCGGGGTGTCCGTCCAGGCTTCCGCCACGAACGCCCGGTCGCCCCCGTACTCGTCGGCCAGCCGGCGCCAGGTCCGGAAGATGTCGTGGACCCCGTCGCGGTCCCAGTGCGGGTGTCCCGTGTCCTGGCGGGGTGGCAGGTCGGGCAGTTCGGGGTCCTTGATCAGGCCGTGCGCCACATCGATACGGAAGCCGTCCACGCCCCGGCTGAACCAGAACCGCAGGATCGACTCGAACTCCTCCCGCACTTCCGGGTGTTGCCAGTTGAGGTCGGGCTGTTCCGGAGCGAACAGGTGCAGGTACCACTCGCCGTCGGGCAGCCGGGTCCAGGCGGGGCCGCCGAAGACCGACACCCAGTTGTTGGGCGGCTGAGTGCCGTCGGGACCGCGGCCGGGGCGGAAGATGTAGCGCTCCCGCTCCGGAGTGCCGGGGCCGGCGGCCAGTGCCGCCTGGAACCAGGCGTGTTGGTCCGAGGTGTGGTTCGGGACGATGTCCGGGATGACGCGGATCCCGTACCCGTGTGCCTCCTCGATGAGCTGCTCGGCCTCGGCGACGGTGCCGAACAGCGGGTCGATCTCGCGGAAGTCGGCCACGTCGTAACCGTGGTCCGCCATCGGGGACTTGTACCAGGGGTTGATCCAGAGGGCGTCCACACCGAGCGACTTGAGGTACGGCAGACGGGAGCGGAGGCCGGCGATGTCGCCGACGCCGTCACCGTTGCCGTCGGCGAAGCTGCGGATATAGACCTGGTAGATGACGGCGCTGCGCCACCACGGTGCGGTGTTACCGGTTGTCGGCATGCGGTTCTGCACTCCTTCGGTGGGGGCGCGGTGCGGGTCGCTACGGGTTCGCCCGCCGCTACTCCTTGACGGCTCCGGCGTTGGCGCCCCGGACGAAGTAGCGCTGGAAGCAGAAGAACAGCACCGCCACCGGCAGCGTCGACAGCAGGGCCGCCGCCAGTTTCAGCGGGTACTGGGTGCCGCTGCCCAGGCCACCGGAGACGAACCGGGCCAGTCCGGTCGTCAGCGTCTCGTACTGGGCGGACTGGGTGGCGACCAGGAAGTGGGTGAACTCGTTCCAGGAGCCCTGGAACGACAGGATGGTCAGAGTGATCAGGGCGGGCCGGGCCATCGGCAGGACCACCGACCAGAAGGTGCGGAACACCCCGGCGCCGTCCACCCGCGCGGCTTCCTCCACTTCCCGCGGGATGGACTCGAAGAACTGCTTCATCATGAAGATGCCGCCCGCGCCCACCAGCATCGGCAGGATCATGCCGGTGTAGGTGTCGAAGAGCCCGAGGGTGTTGAGCACCAGGAACCGCGGGATCAGCAGGGCGATGCCGGGCACCGCCATCACGGCGATGACGAAGCCGAACAGCAGCGTGCGTCCCCGGAAGCGCAGCCGGGCCAGCGCGTACCCGGCCATGGAGTCGAACAGCACATGCCCGGCCGTGGCCACGACGGCGATGAACGTCGAGTTGCCCAGCCAGCGCAGGAAGGGGACGCCGTCCCCGTTCTGGCTCAGCCCGAACAGTCGCTGGTAGGAGGCGGTCGTCGGCGGGGACGGGATCAGTCCGAGGGGGTGGGCCGCCGCGTCCGGGTCCGTCTTGAACCCGGTAACGAGCTGGATGACGAACGGCATCAGATACAGCAGCCCGAGCCCCAGCACGAGCGTGTATCCAAGTATCCGCAGGTGCGTCGGGTGCCGTCCGAGCACGGGGCGTTCCTGGGCCCGGACGGCCGTGGCCTTGGCCTTCATCGGTTCCTCCCGAGACGGAGACGGATACGGGAGCTGGGCTGGGGGACGCGCTCGCGCAGCGCCCAGCGCTGCAGCACGGTCATGGCCAGGATCAGGGCGAGCAGGATGAAGGCGATGGCCGCGCCCTGGCCGAAGTCGCCGTCACCGAAAGCCGCCGTGTAGGACAGGAAGGCGGGCGTCAGTGTCGTGTTGGCCGGGCCGCCCTGACTCACGACGTACACCTGGTCGAAGACCTGCCACGAGCCGATCATGCCGAGTGTGAGGACGAAGAAGAGTACGGGTCGCAGGGCGGGCAGCGTCACATGGCGCAGCAGCTGCAGACGGTTGACGCCTTCGATGGCGGCCGATTCCTCCAGTTCCCGGGGGACGTCCTGGAGGGCGGCCAGGAAGATCAGCATCAGGGTGCCGGACGTCGTCCACACGGCGAGCACGATGAGCGTGCACATCGCGACGGACGGCCCGGACAGCCACTCGAACCACGAAAGGCCCATGAAGGAGTGGTCGGCCAGGAATCCCGAGGGCCTGTCGGGGTCGACGATGCCGAGGGCGCCGAGCAGGAGTGAGAGCACGCCGCGCGAGTCGGCGAACCAGTTGGGTCCCTTGATCCCGGCCCAGGACAGCAGCGTGTTGACGGCGCCGCTGCCCTGGAACAGGAAGAGGAAGATGGTGGAGACGGCGATGGAGCTGGTGACCGACGGGAAGTAGAACGTGGTGCGCAGGGCGCCCCGGGCGCGCAGCAGCCGCTGGTTGACGATCATGGCCAGGCCCAGCGCGAGGCAGGTCTGGAGCGGCACGGTGAGCAGCACGTAGTAGGCGGTGTTGCGCAGCGAGGTCGTGAACAGCGTGCGGTCCAGGCCGTCCTCGGTGAGGAGTGCGCGGTAGTTGCCGAGGCCCACGAACGTCGCCTGGCCGCTGAACGGGTTGGACTGGCCGTCCCAGTTCAGCAGGCTCACCCAAGCCGCCATCAGGATCGGCAGCACCAGGAACAGGCCGAGGATGATCACCATGGGGCTGACGAACAGCCAGCCCCAGAGTCCTTCCCGGCGGCGCCCCGCGCGCGGGGCGAGGTGTGCGCGGGGCGCCGCGTGCGGACCGGTCCCACCGGGCGTGTCAGGTGTGCCCGGTGAGCCGGCCGTTCGGGGGTCCGCAGCTGCGGACGCCGGGGTGGCGGTGGGGGTGGCGCCGCCGGGCGCCCGGCTCGAGCGGCGCGTCGGACGGGAAACCATGGCGGCTCATTCGCCCTTCGCCAGGGCTTGTTCGCCGTTGCGCTGCAGGTCGGCGAGGATCTTCGCCGGATCGCCGGTGCGCAGCGACTGAAGGCCGGTGTTGAACTGGCCGAGGACCTTCTCGAAGCCGGGTATGGTCACCGGGCCCTGGGCGTAGGCGTTCGCGTCGACCCATGCCTTTGCGGCGGGCACCTTGTCGGCGTAGGTGGCCTGGGCGCTGGTGCGCGAGGGCATCACGCCGAAGGCGTCGGCGAACTTCAGCTGCTGGGTGGCGGAGGTCAGATACTTCACCAGGTCCACGGACGCGGCCCGGTGCGTGCTGTCCTGGGCGACACCCCAGCAGGTGCTGAAGGCGAGCGAGCCCTTCCCTGCTGGTCCTTCGGGCAGGGGCACGGCCTTGTACTTGATGTTCGGGAAGTCGAGCTTCATGGCGCCGGTGAGCCAGTTGCCCTCGATGGTCATGGCGGCCTTGCCCTTGCCGAACGCCTCACCGCCCCATGCGGTGTCGACCTGCTTGGCGTACTTCAGGGAGCCATCCTTCAGCAGCGACTGCACATAGGTGAGCGCTTCGATGTTCTGGCTGCTGTCGGCGGTCATCTTCGTCTGGTCGGCGTTGGTGATCGCACCGCCGGCCTCCTTCATGAAGGCGCCGAGCCGCACGTACTCGTCGTTGGTCACCAGGCCCGTGACATCACCGCTGGTGAGCTTGGCCGCGACGGTCTTCAGTTCGGCCCAGGTGGTCGGGTAGTCCTTGTCCGTCAGCCCGGCCTTCTTCCACAGGTCGGTGTTGATCGCCAGCGCGAGCGTGGAGGTGTCCTTGGGCAGACACATCAGCTTCCCGTCGTAGGTGAAGGACGACCGCAGCGGCGCGGCGAAGTCGTCGACGTCCTTCACCTGGTCGCCGTAGGCGTAGAGGGAGCCGCCCTTGGCGTAGTTGGCGAACAGGTCGGACGGAACGTAGAAGACGTCCGGCGGATTGCCCCCGGCGAATGACTGCGTGAGCTGCTGGTTGAGATCCTTGGCGAGCTCCACGGTCACCGTGTTGCCGGACTGCTTCGCGTACGCGGCCACGGCCTCCCTGACGGCCTTGGTCTCGGCGTCGCCCGAGGTGCCGATGAGGACCGTCAGTTTCTGGCCGGAGCCGGTGTCCTGCTGTGCTTCCTTGCCGCCGCCGAAACTCGACGAGCAGCCCGTGGCGGCCAGCAGCGCCGCGCAGGTGACTATGGCCGCGGTGGCCTTTCGGTTGACCATGGAAATCCTCCGTGGGATGCGGGTGTGACGTGCGGCTCCACCCGGTCCGCGCGGGATGCGGGTCCGGGGTGGGGGGGGGAGGAGAGGGAGAGGTCTCGAAGATGAAGGGGTGCCGGGCAGACTGGTCACCCGGCCTGGCGGCTGCTGTCCGGGGCAAGGGAGGGGGCGCCGGAGCGGCTGCCTGGTCAGGGCGGCTGCACTCGGCTCCGGGCGCCCAGCGGCTGCTACTCGGCTAACTCGGTCGTGTCCGCGGTGCCGTCGCACGGTGCGCCGCTGCTGTCGCGCACGACCAGGGACGGCTCCAGCAGAAGGCGCTCCGGCGGTGCGTCTGGCGCGGCGATCCGCGCCAGCAGCAGCCGTACGCACTCCCGGCCGACCTCCTCCAGCGGCTGGGCGACGGAGGTCAGTGCGGGGAAGAGGTTCTCGGCGGTCGGCGAGTCGTCGAAGCCGACCACGGCGACATCGCGGCCGGGGGCGGCGCCGCGCTCGCGCAGCGTCTGGTAGCAGCCGAGGGCCAGCATGTCGCTGGCCGCGATCACGGCGGTCGCGCCCGCGTTCAGGAGCGGTTTCACGGCGGTGCGGGCCGCGTCGATGTCACCCACCGTCTGCGCGCGCCGCCCGCGGGTCGGCAGTCCGTGCCGGCGCATGGCCCGCTGCCAGCCCTCGGCACGGTCGTCACCGGAGCCGGAGCCGCGTTCCCAGCCCAGGAAGGCGATCTTGCGATGCCCGAGGGCGACCAGGTGCTCGACCGCGGCGTCCGTGCCCGAGGCGCCGTCGACGTCGACCCAGTCGCCGATCTGCCGCCCCGACCAGATCCGGCCGAAGGCGACGAACGGTACACCCCGCTTGGCGAGCCACGCCTGGCGCGGGTCGTTGCGGGCGGTGCCGCTGAGCACGAAGCCGTCGACCTCGTGCTGGTCCAGCAGTTCCTCGTACCCCTGAAGGGTCGGGCCGCCGGGCGGGCAGGCGAACAGCAGGATCCGGTATCCGGCCTCA
The DNA here is from genome assembly GCF_040613735.1 of Streptomyces sp. NPDC006235. Lineage (NCBI taxonomy): Bacteria > Bacillati > Actinomycetota > Actinomycetes > Kitasatosporales > Streptomycetaceae > Streptomyces > Streptomyces sp. NPDC006235. The sequence continues at coordinate 170,716 of NZ_JBEXSR010000012.1, read as the reverse complement.
TCGGCGGCCTGCGACAAGGCGTGCAGGAACCGGTCCAGGACCGGGTTGCTGCTCAGTGTGGGCAGGATGCCGTAGCCGATCAGCTTGCTGGAGCGGGTGCGGAGCGTCTGCGCGGCGCGGCTGGGGCGGTAGCCCATCTCCTCGATCACGCGGCTCACCCGCTCCAGGGTCTCGGGACGCAGCATGCCGGGCGAGTTGATCGCGTTCGACACGGTCTGCGGGGAGACCCCGGCCCGGGCGGCGACCATCGCGAGGGTCACCGGGCCGTTCTTGGCCGAGGCAGTGTTCTTGGCGCGGGGCATGCGGCTCTCCGGCTTGCTGAGGAGATGTGGGTCGGTTTTAGCGTTCCAAAAGCGTTGTCATCGCTCTGACGTTTGACTTAGTGTCCTTTGAACGATCTAACGCTGAGAGGTTCTACTTCCTTGGACACCACTGTCAAGACCCAGGACACCAACGGCTCGGTCACGGCGCCCTCCTCCGCGACCGGCGGCCTGCAGCCGTTCCTGCATGACGCGGTCGTCACACTGCACGCGCCGAGCCTCGTGATCTCGAGAGAAGACGGGCAGCTCAGCGGAGGTGCGGACGGCTTCTACCACGGCGACCGACGGGCGCTTTCCCGGCTGACCGTCACCGCCGAGGGCATCGCTCTGGCGCCCGTTCAGGGCGGGCTGCGGGGCGCGGACCGCGCCGGCTTCCGGGCGGTCCTGCGCGGGCTCGGCGAGGTGACACCGGACCCGGCCGTCGCCCTGCACCGCCGCCGCAGCACCTCCGACGGCCGCTTCGAGGAGGTCTTCGAGGTCACCAACGCGGGCGGCGAGCACGCCCGCCTCCGGCTGACGGTGAGCGCGGGCACGGACCTCGCCACCATGGAGCAGGTCAAGTCGGGACACGTCATCGCGGAGGCGTCGCCGCAGGTCGCGGACGGCGACACCGTCGGCCTCGCCTGGTCCACGGACGACTTCACCGTACGACTGGCCGCCGAGCCCGCACCGGACGCGCTTCAGGTGCCGACGGGCGAACTGTCCTACGACATCGACCTCAAGCCCGGCACATCGTGGACGGCGACACTGACCTGCACCGCCACCTACGCGGACGGCGACCAGTTCCCGGCGCCGCCCGCGGGCCGACTGCCCTGGCGCATCCCCGTGCTGCGCAGCGCGGACCGTCGCTTCGACCGGTGGCTGGAGCAGTCCCTCGCCGACCTGGACCGGCTGCGCCTGACGGACCCGCGGTCGCCCGACCCGGACCGCCCGGACCAGTTCCTGGCCGCCGGCGCCCCCTGGTTCCTGACCCTCTTCGGCCGCGACTCGCTCTGGGCCGCCCGCATGCTCCTCCCGCTCGGCACCGAGCTCGCCGCCGGAACCCTGCGGACACTCGCCCGCCGCCAGGGCCTGGTCACTGACTCGGCCACGGAGGAGCAGCCGGGCAAGATCCTTCACGAAGTGCGCCGCGACACCCTCCAGATCGCGGACCGCCTCTCCCTCCCGCCGGTGTACTACGGCACGGTGGACGCCACACCGCTGTGGATCACCCTGCTCCACGACGCCTGGCGCTGGGGTCTGGCCCCGGAGGAAGTCGAACTACTGCTGCCCCACGCCGAGTTGGCGCTCGCGTGGATGCGTGACCAGGCAGACGCCAGTGGTGACGGGTTCCTCAAGTACGTCGACCAGACCGGCCACGGCCTGTCCAACCAGGGCTGGAAGGACTCCGACGACTCCATCCGCTACCGCGACGGCCGCCGCGCCCACGCTCCGATCGCGCTGTGCGAGGTCCAGGCGTACGCCTACGAGGCCGCACGCGCCGGAGCTGCGCTGCTGCGCGCGTTCGGCCGCCCGGGCGCGGACGCCTGGGAGGACTGGGCGGACCAGCTGGCCGCCCGCTTCCGGGCGTGTTTCTGGGTGGAGGACGAGAAGGGTCCGTACCCGGCGGTCGCGCTCGACGGCGACGGCAGGCCGGTCGACTCGGTCACCTCTGGCTTCGGCCACCTCCTGGGCACGGGCCTGCTCAACGCGGAGGAGAGTGCGCTGCTGGCCGCCCGGATCGCCGGGCCCGACCTCGACGCGGGGCACGGTCTGCGCACTTACAGCAGCGACGCGGTGGGCTACAACCCGTACGGCTATCACGTCGGTTCGATCTGGCCGCACGACACCGCGATCGCCGTACACGGCCTGATCAGGGCCGGCTTCCCGGACGCCGCGGCATCCCTGGCCGACGGCCTGTTGACGGCGTCGGCAGCATTCGACGCCCGCCTGCCCGAACTCTTCGCAGGCCACGGCACCGAGGCGGGCCCCGGCCCGGCCCCCTATCCAGCGTCCTGCCGTCCCCAGGCGTGGGCGGCCGCGTCCTCGGTCCTCGTGCTTCAAGCGGCCTTGGGCCTGAACGCGGACGTCCCGGGCGGCACGGTCACCGTGGCCTCCACGTTCGCCCGGAACTACGGACCGCTGTCCCTGAACGGGTTCCAGGTCGATGGGAACCGACTGGACGTCACGGTGACAGCGGACGGAGCAGCGCAGGTGACGCCACCGGGGGAGTTGGTCGTGACCATGGCCTGATGTGACTGAGCGCGCTACGTGGTGCTGGCCGCCCATCCGGACACGCGGTCAGAACCCGCTACATGGCCATCACATGACGAGGGCGGGGTCGGAAACCCCGCCCGCTACTCATGAAATCCCAGGTCAGAGCCACACCAGGCAATAAGGCTGATGCCCCGCCTCATGCAGCCGATGCGAGAAGTCCTGCCACTCATGAAGCCGATTGAGGGCGGGAGGGTGCTGGCCTGGGGTTTCTTGGCGATGTGTGCGCTGACCAGGGGAAACGTCTCTCCGTAGTTCTCACTGGTCTACGCCGTTTCCCGGGCTCATGTGCCCTGGATGTGCCCTCGGGCTCGATACGAGCGACTTGTGCGTGCCGGCTCGACAGCCGACTCGCCGCTCTCTGAGTGTGGTTCAGTCCCGGAGGTCTTGGACCATCACCGCGTACACGGGTGAGTCGGCGAATGGTTGTTGCTCGCCGACTTTGGAGTACCCCCACGACTCATAGAGTTCCTGCACCTTGGGGTGGGTGACGTCGACCAGGAGCACGGCGAGGTCTTCCGTACGTTCCTTGAGCAGCGCCTCGTGCAATCGCTCGGAGATGCCCTGCTTGCGCCAGCCGGGGCGGACCATCACCTCGGACACGGCATAGGTAGAGGTGTAGCCGTTGTTCGGCTCGTAACCCGTGGAGCGCCACCACTCCCGGCCAGGGGCGAGCTGGGCGCCGTAGGCGAAGCCGACGGGTTCCTCTCCGTCGTAGGCCACGACACAGGAGAAGCCCTCCATGCCGCTCCAGTGGTCGACGAACCAGGCGAAGCGCTGGTGGAAGGGGTCGTCCATCTGGTCGGCGTAGGCGTCGGCGTGTACGTCGATGAGCATCTGCCGGAAACCTTCGGGGAGGTTTCCGTGCTGGAAGTGACGTAGGTCGGTCACGCTCGACTCCATTCGGTTCGCATTCGGTCTGCCCAGTCTCGTGCGCAGGAGGTGGAAGGGGACAGGGCGAACAGGCCCCGGTGGAAGTCGCCGATGAGCGTGCGCATACGGCCGGGCAGGGGATCGCCATCCATGATGGTGAAGACGTCGGCGGCTGTCACTGTGGCTTGTTCGGCGTCGCCCTGGTGCAGTTGCGCGAGAGCAAGTTGGGCCGTTGCGAGCGCCCTGTTGCGCCGGAAGGTTGTCGGGATCTTGGCCAGGGCGCGGTGAGCCATGGCTTCGGCGTGGGCGTGGTGTCCGCTGTTGTAGTGGACGATGGCGGCGAGGTGATCGAGTTCGGCCTGGCCGTAGAAAGCTGTCCAGCGCGGGCGCTCGCGTTCCGGAGTCTTGGTGAAGGCGTCCTGGGCCGATCCGAGGGATCGCCCAGCGATGCGGCCATCGCCGAGTGCCGCGTAGGCGAGGGCGGCGCGGATACGACCCAGGGAGTCGAAGAACGGGTCACGTCGAGCGGCCGGGGAGGCTTGTGCGGCCTGAGCTGCCGCGAGAGCTTCCGGCCAGTTCTGGCGCTGGTAGGCGAGCATGGACAGGTTGACCCACACCCGCATTTCGGTGGGGCCGTCCTGGGATAGGCCGGCGTACGTCGCGGATTCGTTCAGGTGCCGTTGCGCCTGGTCGAGGTTGCGGGCGTCGATGCAGGACCAGGCCGCGATGGTGGAGTATTCAGCGGCCAGCGCGTACAGAGCTCGGCGGACGCGTTCGCCGGCGTTGCGCTGCTGCAACTCCAGTACGCCGTCGCGGCCTTTCATTGCCGCCTTCTCCAACTCCGCGTGACCACCCTGGCGGTCGTCGGCTGCGACGAGGGCGTTCATCCCGGTGGCGGCTCGAGCCACATCTGACATGCCGACCGCGCGGCGCTGGGCGATCTGGGGAACCACGGCGGCTGCGGTTCCGGTGGCCGAAGCGATGAAGGTGCGACGCCGCACAGGGTCCTCCTGCGGGTGGTGCATGGTGCGTGGTGCGCTGAACCCTAAGTCCTCGACGGGGCACCCGAACACCCACTCCAGCGCGGCGCATGTACGGCTGATGGGGCGGCGGGACGTTCCGTTGAGCAGGTTGCGGACGGTGCGGGCGGAGACATCGCCGGGTCTGCCGGTGATCTCTGCCAGCGCAGTGTTCATCCGACCAGCCAATTCATCCTGGGTGAGGCCGAGTTCCTCCAGCCGGCTCTTGAGGATGGCGTTCGCTCCCATGCCACCGACCGTAGACCGGCAGTCACCGACTGAACCAGACCCCAGGTCACGGGAATGCAAAGTCTTCCGGTTCGAGGCGGTGGTGGGAGCACGACCTTTCCTGTTCCTCTCGGGCCACAGGCGGTTGACTCGGTATCAGCCCGTCGAGGTCCTGATTCCCCCTTCCTCGACGGCTTGGAGGAGAGCCCGCCCCCGGCGCCACCCCGTCGCGGGGGCGGGCGTCCACCCCGGAGGGATGTTCCTGTGACCATGACCGCAGCCCGACCTACTGCGACCGGCGCCCCCGGTTACACCGAGACGATGCCGTGCGAGCCGGAATCCGCTTGCCGGGCCCGCCTGCTCGTCTCCGCAGCCCTAAGCACTTGGGGCATAGGCGAGTTGGCTGAGGCCGGGGTGCAGATTGTGGCCGAGCTGGTCAACAACGCAATCGACCACACTCGGTGCCGGAACGTCCGTGTCCTGGTCACGCGTCCAACCCAGGGCGTGGTGCGTATCGGCGTCGCCGACACATGCAGGGAAGGCCCCGAGCTGGGCAGCCCCGACGACGACGCCGAGGAGGGGCGCGGCCTGCTCCTGGTGGAGGCCCTCAGCTGGAGATGGGGATACGACCGGAAGCGCTGGGGCAAGGTCGTGTGGGCCGAGCTGGAAGTGCTGGCCGAGTGCTGAGGCCCCGGGTGTCCTTACGTCTGATGGATGCCGACGAACTGGTGGACGATCCCAGCCCAGAGGCGTGTGTAGAACTCACCCTCGGTCCCTTCCGTGCGACGAGCGACCCCGGCACCGAGATATTCGCCGCGCCCCTGCGCATCATGCCCGTGGATCTCCTCCGGCTGCACATGGAGTCGGACCTTGCGCTCGGGGAAATCCGAGCCGAGGCCACAAGGGCGGAGACCGAGTATCAGCGGCGACTTAGCCGCTGGCACGAGGAGGGCCGAGCGGCGGTCGAGGGCAGGGAGCCGGAGGTGACACTCCTCGTGCGTGTGCTTGAGGGACTCCGTCGGCAAGTTGTCGCGCCGGTCTGACACCGCTCCGAGGCGACCGGCGCTTGACAACTCCCGCTGGGCGCCTCGATGTCCGATGCGCTTGGTGAGCGAGCAAGGCAGTCGAGACACAGGCACTATCCGTAGAGAAAGGAAGACCGTGTTCAACTACATGGACCGATTCCCCACCGGCAGCCCGCTGCCACAGGGACACCTGACCGCCGCTCCTTGGGGCCTGCGTCGCATCGCCCCGTACCCGTCCGTCGAGGCCCCGGACTACGTGGCGGTGGAGCTGGACCCGGCGACCCAGACCGCCCGGTACTTGGACGCGTCCGGAGCGCCCACCATGTCGCCGGGGCATGGCACATCTTCCGGTACCAATCCGTCCACCGGCACCACGGGCCAGGGCGACCGTAACAGCGACTCCCCTGACAGCGACACGGGGAACGACACCGACCAGTGACTCCAGTGGCGAACGACGATCGTCCGGTCCTGGTTGTCACAAACCTTGACGACCCGACCACGGACATCGTGATCAGCGAGCTGCACGACCGGGGTGTCCCGGTCGTGCGGTTCGACTCCGGTGACTTCCCCGCCACCCTGTCGTGCTCCGCCTCGATCGGCGACACCGACAGGTGGCGTGGAAGCGTGCAGACCCTGAGCAGGCGTGCCGACCTGGGCGCCGTGAGGTCGATGTACTACCGTCGCCCCTCTGGGTTCGCCTTCCCTCACCTCGACAGGCAGGAAGAGCGGTTCGCCATCGCGCAGGCACGCTACGGGCTGGGTGGCATCCTCACTTCGCTGCCCGGCTGTCTGTACATCAATCACCCCAACCGCATCGGCGACGCCGAGTACAAACCGTCCGGACTCGCGGCCGCAGCGGCGGCCGGCTTCACCCTGCCGCCCACGCTGATCACCAATGTGCCTGACGACGCGCGGGCGTTCATCAAGGGTCACGGCCCGGCCATCTTCAAACCCATCTCGGTCCCGCTCTACCTGGTCGACGGCAAGGCCCAGACGGTTCCCGTGACTGAGGTGACCACCGACGAGATCGACGACGCGGTGGCCGGCACCATGCACCTGTTCCAGAAGTGCGTGGACAAGGTCGCGGACGTCCGGGTGACGGTCATCGGCGAACAGATCTTCGCGGTGCGAATCGACTCCGGTCTCCTCGACTGGCGCACCGACTACGGCACCCACACCTACACGCCCGTCACCACGCCGCCTGAGGTGGAGCGCGCCATGCGTGCCTACCTGAAGCACTTCGGGCTTGTCTTCGGGGCGTTCGACTTCGCCTTGACCGACTCCGGCGAGTGGGTCTTCATCGAGTGCAATCCTTCGGGGCAGTGGGCTTGGATGGAGCCGCCGACCGGTCTGCCCATGACCGCGGCACTCGCCGATCTCCTGGAAGGAGGACTCCGTGGCTAGTGAGCCCCATGCCGAGACAGCGGCAGCCGACTTCCGACGCCAACTGGCAGCCGGACTGGAGAAGGGCGGCTGGCTGCGCTCGCCGGAGTGGCGGGCAGCCGTTGAGGCAGTACCCCGCCACGTGTTCATCCCGCGCTTCTACCGCGAGAGCGACGGCCCGGGTGTCACCACCTGGGAGCCGGTCACCGAGGCGAACGCCGGCCAGGACGCGTGGCTCCGCCTCATCTACTCCGACGAGACGTGGATGACCCAGTTCGACGGCCGGGACATCGACTGGGCCGATCCGAAGCCGATCAGCAACGCGGTCCCGACCTCATCGTCCACTCTGCCGAGCCTCGTAGTCCGGATGCTCGAAGACCTGGATGTGCACGAGGGCATGAGCGTGCTGGAGATCGGGACAGGCACCGGCTACTCGACGGCACTGATGTGCCACCGGCTCGGCAGTGAGGCCGTGACCTCGATCGAGACGGACGAAGGTGTGGCACGGCGAGCCCGCGAGGCTCTCGCGAGGTCCGGCTATACCCCTGACCTGGTGGTGGGGGACGGCCGCGTCGGCCACCTCGACGGAGCCCCCTACAACCGGCTGATCGCCACGTGCGGTTTCCGGAACATCCCCCCTGCCTGGCTGGAGCAAGTGTCGCCCGGCGGCGTCATCCTGACCACTCTGCGCGGCTGGATGCGCTCCCTCGGCCTGGTGAAGCTCATCGTCACCGGCGACAGCGCGAGCGGCTGGTTCAGCGAGGACGACCCGAGCTTCATGATCGCCCGCCAGCAGGATGCGCCGGAGAGCCTCGGCATGGTGCCGGGGCCCGACGATGGCACGAAGCGGAAGGTCACGCACGGGCCGGAAGTCCTCACCGGTTCGGGGCCCGGCTTCATGGCACAACTCGCGGTGCCAGATGCCCGCTTCTTCTCCATGCCGGTCGATGGCGGACCGGTGAGCACGTTCGTGCTGGACGGCGGCACTGATTCGTTCGCCGTCCTCGCTCCCACGGACAGTGGCTGGGAGGTCCGCCAGGGTGGCCGGCGCCGACTCTGGGATGCGGTCGAGTCGGCGGTGGCCACCTGGGAGGAGTACGGCTCACCGAGCACTGCCGCGTTCGGGGTGACGGCATCCCGCGATGCGCAGGTGGTCTGGCTCGGGAACCCGAACGGCCCTCAATGGCCGCTTTCCGCCTCGTGATCAACGCCGCCGAGCTTGATGCTCCTGCGAAGGCCGTACGGCTGGGCGCTCTGGCACATGGCGGGCATTTGCTGCCTGCGCTCTCGGTCCCGGCGCGTGGCGTTCGCCGAGGCGACGGACGCGCCAAGTAAGGGCGCGGGCAGGGCTGCGGGCGTCGTCCAGGGTGCGTTGGCTGAGTGCCCGGTCGAGGAGGGTGGACGCGTTGTGGCCAGCAGCCTCTGCCTCGGCGAGCACGGTGGACAGGGCATCCCAGGCAGGGTCGTTGAGGATGCGTTCGGCGTGCTCGGGCAGCGCCTGTTGGAGGTGGTAGGCGTAGCGCCGCTTGGTCTGCAGGCTGGGTGCCCGGCTGGCGAGGCCGACCAGGACTGGTTCGGCGATCTGGGCGTACACGGCCTGCAGGTGGATCAGGGTCTGTTCGGCTGCCGCCTGCTGTTGGGCGTGCTGGCGGGTGCGGTGCCAATGCATCGCGTAGGCGACCGCGGTGAGCGCCACGTCCAGCAGCATTGCCAGTCCGGCGCCGTCCCCGTGCGGTACCGGGTCCTTCCAGATCGCCCGAACGCTGCGGCGCAGAGCGCGGGCGCTGTCGTGGTCTGCGGCGATGCGGGAGCGGGTGGCGCGCTCGAAAGTGATGGCGGCTCGTTCGAGTTCGGCCCGCACTGCGGCCGGGGCCGTGAGTGGGAGCAGATCGAGGGCTCCGCCAAGCGCGTCCAGCTGGCCTTGGCCCACTTCGTCGTTGCCGTTGCCGAGGTGGTGGGGGATGCGTTCGGTGGCAGCAGTGGCCTGGTGCCAGGGATTGCCCGGGCGGACGGGAACCGGTTCAGGAATGGTGGCGGCGAGACGTTTGCGGATCTTGGGCAGGGAGAGGTTGCCGGCCAGGGTGGAACCGGCGTACCAGATGGGTTCCTTCTGCTTGTTGACGTCACCGGGCAGGGAGACGCTGTAGCCGATTACAGCGCCGGATGGCTCCGTTTTCGGCCGCACGTTCAAGCCGGTCGCATCAAGCAGGGCGAAGAACTCGGTCTCGGTGGACGCGGCGGCCATCGCGCGGCGCACACGCAGACGCAGGATCTCGCGGGATGTGGCGTCCTCGCCCAGACGCTTGGCCTTGAACACTTCCTTGCTGGTGGGGCGCTTGGCGGCCGTGCCGTCGCCGGGCTTGAGCCGACGGAGCCCGTAGTCGATCTCGATCTTGCGGGCCTCTCGTTGGACGGCGCGGATGTCGTGGTCGCGGCGGGGGCGGCGGCCGTCCTGGCGGACGAGGGTGGCTGCGATGTGGATGTGGTCGTCGGCGTGCCGTACGGCGACCCAGCGGCAGGCGTCGGTGTCTCCGGCGGGGGCGATACCGGCGGCAGCCACGATCCGGCGGGCGATCTCCGCCCATTGGGCATCGGACAGGATCGGGTCCTCGCGGGCGGCACGGACCGGGCAGTGCCACACCGTGGTCTTCGGAGCCCGGCGGCCGAGCATGGCCACCGGCTGGTCGAGCTGTGTGTGGAGCTGCTTTTCCACCTCTTTGGGGTCACGGTGCGGGCTGCGGCCGGGGTCTGGGGCGAAGGCGTTCCAGGAGGCGACAAGGTGCGGATCAATGTGCTCGTTGGCGGTGCCTTTGCCGAAGAGGTAGGCGATCAGGCGGCGGGTACTGCCCTTGCCGGTGATGATCTTCGGTATCACCGGCTCACCGACCCTCGGTGACCTGGGCGATGGCAGTGTCCAGCTCGGCAATCGACGCCTCGACGCGATCGAGGAGCCGGTGGACGGTGTCGGGCTGGGGCCAGGTGCCGTCCTTGTTGAGGTGCCAGGTGAGCTGGTTGAGGTTGTTGCCGATGCCGGCGAGCTGCCTGTTGGCGGCCATCAGCACCTGAACCATGGCGCGATAGTCGGCGACCGCTGCCGTGGGATCCTCGGCGCGGGCGGCGGCGAGCGATGCCTCGGCGACGTAGCCACCGGGTTTCATGCGGCTGAGTGCGGCGGCGTGCTCGACTTCGGCGAACTCGCTGTCGCTGTAACGGGGGTGGACGCGGTGTTCGCGCAGGCGCGGCTGACGCAGGCGGCGTCGCGTCGTGGGCGTCTGTGCGGTGTGCGGCGATGGTGTGGTGGCTCCCGTATCGGTCGGCTCCCCCGGGCCAGCCGACTCCGGTGCTCCCTCGGCGCCGGATGCCTCCGCCCCCTCTGGGGCGGAGGCCGGGTAAGGACTCCTTACCCGACAACTTGCTGTGCTGTCTGGGGCTGAGGTGGTGTGCGTCCGCTGTTGAGCTGTGGGGAGTTCGTGGTGCTGTTCCTGCATGAGGGTGTTCCGGTGGTGAGGGGAACGGGAGATGCGTCACGTGCGTCGCATGCGTCCCATGCCTGGTCAGGACAGGTACGGACACTCGGGCAGGTACGGAGATGTCCGTCCCGGTGAGGACATCCGTCCCCGCGCTGACCTGCGCGGGGACGGATGCGACGCAGTGATACGGACCCAGGGGGAGGCGGGTCAGTGGGCGCGTTTGGGGCCGGCGGGGCCGCCGGGCGGGCCGATGGGCAGATGACCCGCCGGTGCGCTGGGTGGCCTGCCCTGGGCCGGGCGCGCGGGCGTGGCGTCGTGCGCGGGGACGGGTGCCGTCTCGGCGAGGTCGGGGCAGTGGCGGGCCCAGCTGTCGAGGAACCGGTTACGGGCGTACCCCTTGGCCTGCCTGCCCTTGTCGAACCGGTAGTTGGCCGGGCGGATGTCGAAGTCCCGCAGCATTCTGCTCAGGTGGTAGGCGTTGAGCCCGTTGGCGCCGTGCTCTGCCCAGGGTGCGTCGGGGTCCTGGAGCAGGGCGGTGACCAGATCCAGGGAGGACAGAGCTTCGGGGTTGCCGTGTGCCTCGAAGATGCGGTGGATATCGCGCAGCAGCCGCGTCTTCAGGTTGGTCTGCTCGTCCTGTACGGCCTCGAACCGGGTCATCGCCACGCAGGCCGCACGGGCACTGGCGGGCCACTGGCCGCCAGCCAGGTCGGCGATGATCACCAGCGGCTCCCAGGTGTCCGCCGCCCGGTCCTCCACCGGCATCGTCGGCGCCATGCGGCCAGCCGTGCCGCGCAGCGGGCCCAGCCAGGCGGCCAGCTTGTCCCGCAGCGCGTTCAGCTCCGGTGCGGCGTAGCGCGAGCGGAACGGGGTCACCTTGTCGCCCGGCTTGCGCTTTTGCATGCGGAGCACGACCGCCCGGTCCGTGATCGTGTCGGGCAGGTCGCCGATCGAGGCCAGTGCAGCCATGGCGAAGGTCGGATACGGGGTCGGCTTGTGCTCCGGACCGGAGATGCGCCAGGCGGGCCGGTTGCGCTGGTGTCCGGCGTTCAGCAGGCCGCGCAGTTCCTCGTTGTCGCCAGCCTTGCTGAAGATGGTGTCGGCCTCGTCCACCAGGATCGTGCGCGGGTTCTTTCCGATGACGCGGAAGAGCACCGCCGTGGACATGTTCACCGTCATGATCGGCTGATGGACGGTCTCGTGGAGCACGTCCAGCACACGGGACTTGCCGCAGCCCTTCGTCGGGCCTACGACCGCCAGACGCGGCGCGTGCTGCAGAACGGTCTGGATGTGCGTGGCCGCCACCCACAGGGTGACTGCTGTCAGCGCCTCGTCACTGGGCAGCACGACGTACTTGCCGATCGCCGCCCGTAGCTCGTCCAGCAGTTCCGCACCCTTACCGGAACCCCGTTCCCCAGGGTCTGCCGGTCCCCGAGGAGGCCGGGAGCTGGTCCCGTGATCCGGTCCCCGTGCGTCGACGGGACCGGTCCCCTCCTGCTGGGCGGTTCCCGCCAGGGGGTTGTCGGGCCCCAGCGACTGGTGGGGACCGTGATCACGGTCCCCATTGCGGTCCCCTGGTGCAACTGCGGTCTCTTGGGGACCGGTCCCCATTTTGGCGCCGCTGACCTGCGGGTTTGCGCCGGATGTCGATACGGGGACCGGGAAGTGCGGGGATCGATCAGCCGGCACGTCGCGGGGACGGTCCCCAACAGCGGCATCAGCAGACGGCTGGGGACGGTCCCCGTGTGCTTCCACATCCGCCGAGTGTTCGACGGTCCTCGACGCCGGGGGCCGTGTGTCCGCCTGATCCCTGCGACGCCAGGGGACGCCCTCGCCGGGGACCGCGGGAGTGGGCCAGCCGGTCGGGGAGGTGTTGGCGGAGCTGGGGGACGTAGAGTCCTCCATAGGCGTTCCTCTCCGGTGAGAGGCAGGACGGGCAAGGTCCCGCCCCTCACCAGCTCATTCGTTCAGAGATGGGCGATCAGTTGGGAAGTCTTCGGCCCTCGGCGTTGGCGCGCCGGGGGCCACTTCGTTGTCCGCGCCAGACGCGCGGTCAGGCCGTGAGGTCGTACGACGTCTGGGCATCCAGCCACGCGTCCACCTCCCGCCAGCGGTAGCGCAGGTGACGGCCGACCTTGTGGACGCTGGGGCCGATGCCCCGGTACTTCCACTGGTAGAGGGTCTTCACCGGTACCCCGAGGTACGCGGCCACGTCGGCGGGAGCGGCGAGCTGGTCACGCTCGGCGCCGGCAAGGCGCGGGGAGTTGTTCGGCAATGAGGTCTCCATATAGGAATCAGGGTTTTGGATGGCAGGCGTGGGCAACACAGCCAAACCACCTGGGAAGCGTCCAGAGTGAATTCTGAAACCCCCGGCTACTTCCCTCGGCGTCGCCAGGGAAGAGCAAAACAGTAAGGGCGGATCCCCGGTTGCCGAAATCGCTCCCACGGAAGCCGAAATTTTCTGGGGAGGAGCAACTGGATGAAGTGCCGGAATCCGGTACCTCAGCAGCTCAGAGGCGGCGTCCAGCGCTGAGAAGTGACGTGACCAGTCCAGCGGACATTGCATCCAATAGTTGCTCAAATCGCCCACTTCTTTGACGCGGAGGGAAGGTAGCACAACCTCCCTGCCGAAACAGCTCGTGATGTGCCGGAATTCGACGAGACGAACACCACTTCGCCCTCGGGCGACTTTTGGAGAGTTTAAGAACTAACTCTTGCCATGACGGCCGACTGCGAGTTACAGCTATTTGTCATGCCCAACCGACCTATCGAAATAGGCCCCTCCGGCCTCCACACCGCCCGCGCTATCGAGCACTACGCCTCGTGCGCAGCCTGCCCCAGCACCAGCTCGCGACCCCGCCCGCAGCCCTGCTGCTCCCGTAGCTGACGCGCATCGCCACGCCCTACGCCACCGCCCAGTCCCCTAACCCCATCCAGGAGGCCCTTCTTGGCTGACGTGTACGACCGCTGGCACAAGTCCCACCCCAAGCCCGCCGAGGCCGAGTGCGGCGAACACAAGAGCCGTACGAAGCGGATGGTCCCCACGGCTGATCACGGCATCGGCAAGCGCTGGCAGGTCCGTTACCGCGACCTGGACGGCCGCCAACGCAAGGAGAACTTCCACACGAAGGCCGAGGCGGACAACCGTGCCGCCGAGGTGGACGTCGAGATCCGGCGCGGTTCCTACGTCGTCCCTGCCGAGACGAAGCAGACGCTAGGCGCCTACGCGCAGAAGTGGCTCGACGCGAACTCCGTCGGCCCCACGACCGCGCTCCGCTACGAGGCGACCGTCCGCAACCACATCGTGGAGCACCTCGGTCGGCGCGAGCTGCGGTCCCTCAACCAGCCCTCGATCATTCAGGGTTGGATCCGCACGCTCCAGGATGCGGAACTGGAAGTGTCGACGATCGAGGGCATCTTCGACATCCTCTCCAGCATCCTCGGCATGGCCGTGGAGGACGGGCTGCTGCCGAAGAACCCCTGCAAGTCGAAGTCGGTCAAGCTGCCGACGGCGACCAAGAAGAAGGTCATCCCTTGGCCGTTGGAACGCGTACGTGCGGTCGTCGCCGGGCTCCCGAAGCGCTTCCAGGCCGGTGGCAATCTCGCCTTCGGCTGCGGCCTGCGCCAGGGGGAGGTGTTCGGCTTCGCAGTCGACGACATCGACTTCAAGGGTGGCTGGATCCACGTCAACCGCCAGGTGCGGCTGGTCGGTACGAAGCCTGTCTTCGCCCTGCCCAAGGGCAACAAGATCCGGTCAGTGCCCCTGCCGGCCCAACTCGCCGCCACCGTCAGGGCCCACATGAAGGAGTTCCCGCCCGTCGCCGTCACGCTGCCCTGGGCCAAGCCGGACGGCGAACCGAAGACCTTCCGTCTCCTCTTCGTGGACGAGAAGAGCCGGGCCTACAACCGCAGCGTCTTCAACATGGGTGCCTGGAAACTCGCCCTGGCCGCCGCCGGCGTGATCCCTCCGCGCGAGCGCGGAGCGCGCTACCTCCAGGCGGCCCCGGAAGACGGTATGCACGCCCTCCGGCACGCCTACGCCTCCGTACTCCTGGACGCGGGGGAGAGCATCAAGGCGCTCTCCGAATACCTCGGTCACTCGGACCCGGGCTTCACGCTGCGGACGTACACGCACCTACTGCCATCCAGCGAGACCCGCACCCGCAAGGCGATCGACGACGCCTTCACGGAAACGGAAACGGAAGCGGGGACGGGAGCCGAGGCGGAAGACAACGGCGACCCACCCGTCGCCCAGGGCGCATCAGTGCCCCCAGTAAAATCAATGTGCCCTCAATGTGCCCTGGCCGCCTGACGGCCCCTCCCCGGCACCAAAAAGGGCGAGGCCCGAAGACCGCGCCCGATCCGCAAGAAACCCCAGGTCAAGGCCACACCAGGCAATACGGCTGATGCCCCGCCTCGTGGAGCCGATGGCTGAAGTCCTGCCACTCGTGCAGCAGTTGGTACACGTTGAACGCGTCCCGAGGACCGCCCCGGTCCGGGACCGTCGACCAGATGAAGGCCGCCGCGCCCACCGACTCCTCGCCGATGCCCCGCAGGGGGTCGACGACGGTCATCGGGAGTTTCACGACCGCGTAGTCGGGGTGCAGGACGACCAGTTCCAGGGGCGGCACCTTGTGCAGGGGAATGCCCTCGATGCCCGTCAGGACCATCGCCGCCATGGTCTCCGGCTTGATCTTCGTGAACATGCCGTTCATGCCGAGCTCGTCGCCGCCGAGTTCCTCGGGGCGCATCGAGATCGGGACGCGGGCCGCGGTCGCGCCGTCGGGCGCGCCGAAGTACTTGTACGTCACCCCCACCCGACCACCATTCCTGCTCCCCGTCCGAAGATCGTCCATTCGGCGTTCAGTACGGCGGTCGAGCCGGTCCGGTTCACTCGGCAGCCCCTGCGTCTGACGTGCTTCCTGCGTGTCCTCCGCTTCGCGCCGGTGCCTTCCCCGCCGGGCACGTCGAGGACCCAGGTCATCAGTCCCCTCGCCCAGTCCGCCACCGCGATGCATATCTCCACCCGACTGCTTTTCTAGGACGCGTCGCCCCCGCCGCGCAACCCGATCATCGTGTCAGTGACCTCCCCCGCGGCCGCTCGCCGAAACGTGCGCTGAAACATCTGCCCGCGGGATCTTCGCAGCCTCCGACCACCCTGGGCCGTGTGAGCTGTGTGTATCACGCCCCAGTCTCGCAGACGACAGAGGTTCGGGGACCGGTTGCAGGGCACTGTCCTACCCTGAACAGGTCACACGCACCCGGATCCCGACGACGTCGGAGAAGGTCGGAGAAGTCGCAGGTCATGAGCGAACTGGCATATCCGTATGAAGCACCGGCCTCGCAGGCTCTGTTCGACCGTGCGGCGGCCGTCACACCCGGTGGCGTGAACTCGCCGGTGCGGGCCTTCCGCGCCGTCGGCGGCACACCGCGGTTCATGGTGTCCGGCAAGGGGCCGTACCTGACCGATGCCGACGGGCGGGAGTACGTCGACCTCGTGTGCTCCTGGGGGCCCATGATCCTCGGGCACTCGCACCCCGAGGTCATCGCCGCCGTCCAGGACGCCGTCGCCCGGGGTACGTCCTTCGGCACGCCCGGTGAGGGCGAGGTCGCGCTCGCCGAGGAGATCGTCGCCCGCGTGGAGCCGGTCGAGCAGGTGCGGCTCGTGTCCAGCGGGACCGAGGCGACCATGTCCGCGATCCGGCTCGCCCGCGGGTTCACGCAGCGCAGCAAGGTGATCAAGTTCGCCGGCTGCTACCACGGGCACGTCGACTCGCTGCTCGCCGCCGCGGGCAGCGGCGTCGCGACCTTCGCGCTGCCCGACACCCCCGGCGTCACCGGTGCCCAGGCCGGCGACACCATCGTCCTGCCGTACAACGACCTCGAGGCCGTGCGCGCCGCCTTCGCCGCCCACCCCGGCGAGATCGCCTGCGTGATCACCGAGGCCTCTCCGGGCAACATGGGCGTCGTTCCGCCCGCGGACGGCTACAACCAGGGCCTGAAGGACCTGTGCGCCGAGAACGGCGCCCTCTACATCTCCGACGAGGTCATGACCGGGTTCCGGACCAGCCGCGCCGGGTGGTACGGGGTCGACGGGGTCCGGCCCGACCTGATGACCTTCGGCAAGGTCATGGGCGGCGGCTTCCCGGCCGCGGCCTTCGGCGGGCGCGCGGATGTGATGGCTCATCTCGCTCCGGCCGGGCCCGTGTACCAGGCCGGCACGCTCTCCGGGAACCCGGTGGCCACCGCGGCCGGGCTCGCCCAGCTGCGCCTCCTCGACGACGCCGCCTACGACAAGGTCGACGCCGTGTCGCAGCAGATCCGGGGGCTCGTCACCGAGGCGCTGACCAAGGAGGGCGTCGCGCACACGCTGCAGAACGCCTCCAACATGTTCTCCGTGTTCTTCACCGACCGGCCCGTACGGAACTACGAGGACGCCAAGGCGCAGGAGTCCTTCCGCTTCACCGCCTTCTTCCACTCGCTGCTCGCGGACGGCGTCTACCTGCCGCCGTCGTCCTTCGAGTCCTGGTTCGTCTCCACCGCGCACGACGAGCGGGCCGTGCAGCGGATCGCCGACGCCCTCCCGGCGGCGGCCCGAGCTGCCGCGGAGGCCACGGCATGAGCAACGACACGAACCACGACACGAACGGCGACCTCACCGTCGTCCACGTCATGCGGCACGGCGAGGTCGCCAACCCGGACGGCATCCTCTACGGGCGGCTGCCCGGCTACCACCTCTCCGAGCTGGGCCGGCGCATGGCCGACCGGGTCGCCGAGCACCTCGCGACCCGCGATGTGACGTACGTCGTGGCCTCGCCGCTGGAGCGGGCGCAGGAGACGGCGGAGCCGATCGCCAAGGCGCACGGTCTCGACCTCGCCACCGACGAGCGGCTGATCGAGGCCGACAACATCTTCCAGGGCAAGACGTTCGGTGTCGGGGACGGGGCGCTGCGCAAGCCCGGCAACTGGAAGCACCTGGTCAATCCGTTCCGGCCGTCCTGGGGCGAGCCGTACGTCGACCAGGTCGTGCGGATGATGAACGCGCTGAGCGCCGCGAAGGACCGGGCCCGGGGCCACGAGGCCGTCGTGGTCAGCCACCAGCTGCCGATCTGGATCGTCCGGTCGTACGTCGAGCGGCGGCGGCTCTGGCACGATCCGCGCAAGCGGCAGTGCACGCTCGCCTCGCTGACGACCTTCACGTACCGGGGCGACAGGATCGTTTCCGTCGGCTACTCCGAGCCGGCCCGCGATCTCGTCCCGGCGCATCTCCTCGCGGGCGCCAAGCCGGTGAAGGGGAAGGCCAAGGCGTTCGGCGCGTAAGCCCTTTCTGTTCGCTTCTGACGGGCTCGTTACGGAATCTGCAAATATCGGCGGAACCTCCCCGTTCATCACGTCCTCTGACTGGGTGACCACCAGAGAACGTGATGAACGGGGATGCAATGCGCACTCTCACCCGCAGGGGAGCACTAGGAGTCGGCGCCGGAGCCGCCGCCACCGTCGGACTGGCCGGCTGCGGCGGCCTCACCTCGTCTGATGGCTCGAGCCATGCGGGAGGTTCCCCGGGCAAGGGGACCGGCAGCCCTAAGCCGACCGCCCGGCCCATCGGCGACGGCTCCACCGCCTACACCGGCAAGCAGCCCCACCAGCCCGCGAAGCCCGAGCCGCTGGAGCCGGGGCAGACCCCGCCGCAGTTCGTGGTGTTCTCCTGGGACGGCGCGGGCGAGGTCGGCAACGGGCTCTTCCCGCGCTTCCTGGACCTCGCCAAGGAGCACGGCGCGAGCATGACCTTCTTCCTGTCCGGGCTGTATCTGCTGCCCGAGTCGAAGAAGCGCCTCTACGACCCGCCGAACAACCCGCGCGGCGCCTCCGACATCGGTTACCTCACCGACGAGCACGTCAAGGAGACGCTGAAGAACGTCCGCCGGGCCTGGCTGGAGGGCCACGAGATCGGCACCCACTTCAACGGGCACTTCTGCGGTGAGACCTACGGCTCGGTCAAGAACTGGACGCCCCGGCAATGGCGCAGCGAGATCGACCAGGCGAAGTCCTTCGTGAAGGAGTGGCGCACCAACACCGGCTGGACCGACCTGCCGTCGCTGCCGTTCGACTACGACAAGGAGCTGGTCGGCGGCCGTACGCCCTGTCTGCTCGGCCAGGACAATCTGCTGCCCACCGCCCGCGAACTGGGCTGGCGCTACGACGCCTCCTCGCCCGGCGGCCGTCAGGTCTGGCCGGTGAAGCGGCAGGGGATCTGGGACCTGCCGTTGCAGCAGATACCTTTCCCCGGCCGGGGCTTCGAGGTGCTCTCCATGGACTACAACATGCTGGCGAACCAGTCGATCAGCACCACGAAGGCACCCGCGCACAACTACCCGGGCTGGCGGCAGCAGTCGGCCCAGGCGTACATCCAGGGATTCAAGCGGGCATACGAGACTAATCGGGCACCGCTCTTCATCGGCAACCACTTCGAGCAGTGGAACGGCGGCATCTACATGGACGCCGTCGAGGAGGCCTTCAAGCACATCGCGCGGGAGAAGGAGAAGGGCGCGGATGTGCGCCTCGTCTCCTTCCGGCAGTTCGTCGACTGGCTGGACGTGCAGAAGCCCGAGGTGCTCGACAAGCTCCGCACGCTGGAGGTCGGGCAGCAACCGGCCGGTGGGTGGAAGGGATTCGTCGAGAAGACGCCGACAGGTGCCGGTACGCCCTCCCGAAACGCCGCCTGAAATGCGGGTTTCCGCCCGCAAGGGGGGTGGGCGAGAGCCCCGGAACGGACATGCGAAACTTTTCACATGAGTGCCGCCAGCCGCGCCCCCCTGCGCTCGAACCGCTCGATCCGCACGGCCCCCGCGAACCGGGTCCGTCGCCGCGCCGCCCTGACCGCCGGTGCCGCCGTGGCGGCGCTGCTCGTCACGGCGTGCGGCTCCGGCGGCACCTCCGGCGGGGGCGGCAACACCAACTTCGTCACCGGCACCGACGGCATCGCGACGGCCGCCAAGGGGGAGCGCGCCCCGGCCCCCGACCTGTCCGGCAAGACCATCGCCGGCAAGACCCTCGACGTCGCCGACTACAAGGGCAAGGTCGTCGTCCTCAACGTGTGGGGGTCCTGGTGCAACCCCTGCCGCGCCGAGGCCAAGTACTTCGCGAAGGTCTCCAAGGAGTACGCCGACAAGGGCGTGCAGTTCGTCGGCATCAACACCCGCGACACCTCCACCGGCGCGGCGCTCGCCTTCGAGAAGGACTGGGGCATCACCTACCCCAGCCTCTACGACCCGACCGGCAAGCTGCTGCTGCGCTTCGACAAGGGCACCCTCAACCCGCAGGCCATCCCCTCCACCCTGATCCTCGACCGGGACGGGAAGATCGCGGCCCGCTCGCTGTCCGCGCTCAGCGAGGAACGGCTGCTGAAGATGCTCAAGCCGGTCGTCGCCGAGAAGTGAGCGGAGTAGTGACGTGAGCGCGCTCACCCTCGCCGCGGTCGCGGACCCCAACGGCACGGTGCTCAACGGCGCCCTGCTGGTGGCCCTGCCCATCGCCCTGCTCGGCGGACTCGTCTCCTTCTTCTCGCCCTGCGTGCTGCCGCTCGTCCCCGGCTACCTGTCCTACGTCACCGGGGTCGCCGGCACCGACCTCGCCGAGGCGCGACGCGGCCGGATGGTCGCGGGCGCCTCCCTGTTCGTGCTCGGCTTCACCGCCGTGTTCGTCTCCTCCGGCGCGCTGTTCGGCTACTTCGGCGTCACGCTCCAGGAGCACAAGGACGTCCTGTCCAAGGTGCTCGGCGTGCTGATGATCCTCATGGGCGTCTTCTTCATGGGCCTGATGCCCTGGTTCACCCAGCGCGAGTTCCGGCTCCACCACAAGCCGGTGGCCGGGCTGGTCGGCGCGCCCCTGCTCGGAGCGCTGTTCGGGATCGGCTGGACGCCCTGCATCGGCCCCACCCTCGCCTCCGTGCTGGCCCTGTCCTCCGGCCAGGGCAGCGCCGGACGCGGCGCCGCCCTCACCGTCGCGTACTGTCTGGGCCTGGGCGTGCCGTTCGTGCTCGCCGCGGTCGCCTTCCGCAAGGCCCTCGGCGCCTTCGGGTGGATCAAGCGCCACTACGTCTGGGTGATGCGGATCGGCGGCACCATGATGATCGTGACCGGTCTGCTGCTGCTGACCGGCGCCTGGGACCGCATCGTGCAGGAGATGCAGGTCTGGTCCGACGGCTTCACTGTGGGGATCTGATCGATGAGCAAGACCACCGCCTCCGACCCGGCCCCGACCACCCCCTCCGACCCGGCCCCGACCGCCGCCGAGAACCAGGAGCTGGGCGACGCCGGCTCCCAGCTGTCCACCGCCCCCACGGAGGACGCGCCCAACCTGCCCTCCCTGGGCGTCATCGGCTGGGTCCGCTGGTTCTGGCGGCAGCTGACCTCCATGCGGGTCGCGCTGCTGCTGCTCCTGCTGCTCTCCCTCGGCGCGATCCCCGGCTCGCTCATCCCGCAGTCCGGCCAGGACGAGACGAAGGTCGCCGACTTCCGCAAGGCCAACCCGACCCTCGGGGACGTCTACGACAAGCTCGGCCTGTTCCACGTCTACAGCTCGGTGTGGTTCTCCGCGGTCTACATCCTGCTGTTCATCTCCCTCATCGGCTGCATCGTCCCGCGCACCTGGCAGTTCGTGGGCCAGCTGCGCGGCCGTCCGCCCCGCGCCCCCAGCCGGCTGAACCGGCTGCCCGCCCACACCACCTGGCGCACCACGGCCGAACCCGAGCAGGTCCACAGCGCCGCCCTGGCCCTGCTGAAGAAGCGCCGCTTCCGTGCCCACCTCGCCGGAGACGCCGTCGCCGCCGAGAAGGGCTACCTGCGCGAACTGGGCAACCTCGCCTTCCACATCGCCCTCATCGTGCTGCTGGTCGCCTTCGCCTGGGGCCAGCTGTACAAGTCCGAGGGCAACAAGCTGGTCGTCGAGGGCGACGGCTTCTCCAACACGCTCACCCAGTACGACGACTTCAAGTCCGGCAGCCTCTTCACCTCCGACGACCTGGTGCCGTTCAGCTTCAACCTGAAGAAGTTCACCGGCACCTACGAGCGCAGCGGCCCCAACAAGGGCACCCCGCGCGTCTACCAGGCCGACCTCACCTACAGCGACGGTCCCTACGGCAAGGACCGGAAGACCACCGTCAGGGTCAACCACCCGCTGGAGATCGGCGACGCCAAGGTCTACCTGGTCAGCCACGGCTACGCCCCGGTCATCACCGTCCGCGACGGCAAGGGCAACGTCGTCTACGACGACGCCGTACCGCTGCTGCCGCTCGACGCCAACGTCACCTCCTCCGGCGCGATCAAGGTCCTCGACGGCTACCGCAACCCCGAGGGCAAGAAGGAACAACTCGGCTTCAACGCGTTCTTCGTGCCGACCTTCGGTGGCGCCGCCAGCGGCACCATGCTGTCGCAGTTCCCCGCGCTGGACTCCCCGGTGCTCGCGCTGTCCGCCTACCACGGCGACCTGGGGGCCGACTCCGGCATCCCGCAGAGCGTGTACCAGATGGACAAGACCAACATGAAGGAGTTCAAGGACTCCCAGGGCAAGCTGTTCAAGAAGCTGCTGCGCCCCGGCGAGACCATGAAGCTCCCGAACGGCGCCGGTTCGGTCACGTTCGGCAAGGACGTCAAGGAGTGGGCCGGCTTCCAGGTCGTCCAGGAGCCCGGCGGCGGCTGGGCCCTCGCCGGGGCCCTCGTGGCCATCGGCGGCCTCGCCGCCTCCCTGTTCATCCAACGCCGCCGCGTCTGGGTGCGCGCGGTCAAGGGCGCCGACGGCGTCACGGTCGTGGAGATGGCCGGCCTCGGCCGCAGCGAGTCCGCCAAGGTCCCCGAGGAACTCGGCGACCTCGCCGGGATCCTCTACGACGAGACATACGACGAGACGCACGACGAGACACCGGCCGCGCCCGGCCCCGACGACCCCGCAGATTCCCCCGACACCGACCTGGAGCCGGGTACCGAAACCCCCGTACCTGCCGAAGGGGCTGAGAAGTGACTCTCGCCGCCGCCACCAACGAAAACCTCGCGAACATCAGCAATGTGCTGATCTACTCCGCGATGGCCGTCTACACCCTGGCGTTCTTCGCGTACATCGCCGAATGGCTCTTCGGCAGCCGCAGCAAGGTCGCCCGGACCGCCGCCGCGCTCACCGCCGACAAGGCGGAGGCGAAGAAGGCGCCCGCCGTCACCGTGAACCAGGCCGGCGGCACCGCCGTCCTGGAGCGGCCCAAGGTCACCGTGCGGGCCGGGGCCGGCCAGCGGGACGTGCCGGACGGGCCCGGGGCACACGGCGGTGACGAACAGGGCGACCTGTACGGCCGGATCGCCATCTCCCTCACCGTGCTCGCCTTCCTGATCGAGCTGGGCGGCGTCGTCGCCCGCGCGGCCTCGGTGGAGCGGGCCCCGTGGGGCAACATGTACGAGTTCAACATCACGTTCTCCACGGTCGCCGTCGGCGTGTACCTCGGGCTGCTGGCGCTGAAGAAGAACGTGCGCTGGCTCGGCCTGTTCCTGATCACCTCGGTCCTGCTGGACCTGGGCCTCGCGGTGACGGTCCTCTACACCGCCAGCGACCAGCTGGTCCCGGCCCTGCACTCGTACTGGCTGTACATCCACGTCTCCACGGCGATCTTCTGCGGCGCGGTCTTCTACGTCGGCGCGGTCGGCACGATCCTGTACCTCTTCAAGGACTCCTACGAGAACAAGCTCGCGAGCGGCGGCACGCCCGGCACGTTCGCGACGTCCGTCCTGGAGCGGCTGCCCTCCTCCGCCTCGCTCGACAAGTTCTCCTACCGCGTCAACGCGGCCGTCTTCCCGCTGTGGACGTTCACGATCATCGCGGGCGCCATCTGGGCCGGTGACGCCTGGGGCCGCTACTGGGGCTGGGACCCGAAGGAGACCTGGTCCTTCATCACCTGGGTCGCCTACGCCTGCTACCTGCACGCCCGCGCCACCGCCGGCTGGAAGGGCCGCAAGGCCGCCTACCTGGCCCTGATCGCCTTCGGCTGCTGGCTGTTCAACTACTACGGCGTCAACATCTTCGTCTCCGGCAAGCACTCCTACGCGGGTGTGTAGCCCCGGATAGGACCGGGCGGCCGTCTCCGTCATGACGTCCCGCAGCCGCTCGGCGTACAGCCGCAGGTTCTTGTGCGCGATGTCGGTGTCCGGGTAGCGGCTGGCGAACCACAGGCCCTCGTGGAGCCGGGTGCCCCAGGCGCAGACCTGGTCGCCGTACGAGACGCGGACCAGGCCGTAGGCCTTCTGACGCGTCCAGTCGCCGGAGCGGGGGATGTCGCGGGCGTCGACGAAGGAGCGATGCCGCAGCGTCCTGCCGCGCAGCGCCTCGCCCAGCGCGTCCAGGTCGGCCCGGCCGGGGAGGTCGAAGGCGGCGCCGATCCAGGTCGGCACGGACAGCCCGTCCTCGCGCACGGACCGTGCCGTGCGCAGGTGCGACTCCTGGATGCACGCGGGTGGCCTGGTGTCCTCCGGCAGGTCCTTCGCCGTCGCGACGGTCGCCGGACTGAGCGTCCATTCGACGAGTCGCCCAGGCCGGACCTCGCAGCGCTGGATGTCAGTAGTTCGCACGGGGCGTCTCGGTTCGCAGTTGGACAGACCCGATCAGGACAATGGCGAGGCGGCTGCCGGCCACACGGGGTGTCGCCGGATTTCAACGGAACGGATGACCTCTCGAACGGTGATACGCGGCCTGGACGGTGTGCTCAGTTGACGGCGGCCGAGGTGAACCGGTCCAGGTAGGCGTGGAGGGCGCCCGCGCCCTCGACCATGCCCCGGGTGCGGGCCGTCAGGGCCGCCCCGCGCGCCGCGATCGCCGCCCGCAGGGCGTCGCTGCTGCCCTCCCGGCGCAGCCCCTGGAGCACCGGACGGATCTGGTCGAAGAGGTAGTGACTGCGGCGCAGCGTGTGCACGAGCCGGGCGTCGCGCACATCGGCGGGTTCGTAGACGCGGTACCCCGTGCCGCGCTCGCGGCCCGGCGTGAGCAGCCCGGCCTCCTCCCACACCCGCAGCGCGGACGTCCGCACGCCCAGCAGCGCGGCGACCTCACCGATGCGCAGCCCGCCCGAGCGCGGCAGCGGGGCGGGCGGCTCGGCCGTCAGCAGTTCCAGGGCCTCGCTCGCGGCCCGCAGGGAGACCCGCTCCTCGTGAAGGGCGGCGTGCGCGGTGTCGACCAGGGCGAGCGCGCCCGGGACGTCGTCGTCGTGCAGGGCGCGCATGATCCGTGTCGCCGTCAGCGGCCCGTACCCCCGCATCAGGGCCCGGTACGCCAGCAGCGCGGCGCGGTGCACCTCCCCGAACACGCGGTAGCCGGACGCGGTGCGCTCGGCGGGCGGCAGCACTCCGGCGTCCTCGTAGTTGCGGATCTGCTGCGTCGAGACACCGGCCAGCCGGGCGAGGTCGACGGGACGGAGACGGCGTTCGTTGGTCATCGATTTGAAGGTTACGGCAGAGGAGCCAGTGCTGATGCCCGAAAAGTCTCAACACCGGACTTCAATGGAAGACTTGAAGGAATGGACAACAGCATCCGGGTCACCGGCGCCCGCCTCCACAACCTCAAGAACGTCTCCCTCTCCCTGCCGAAGAACAAGCTGGTCGTCCTGACCGGCCTGTCCGGCTCCGGCAAGTCCACCCTCGCCTTCGACACCCTCCACCAGGAGGGCCAGCGGCAGTACCTGGAGTCGCTGGGCATGGTCACCGGCTTCGTCAGCAAACCCGCCGTCGACTCGATCAGCGGCCTGTCCCCGTCCATCAGCGTCGACCAGCACCTCACCAACCGCAGCCCGCGCTCCACGGTCGGCACGGTCACCGAGGTCTTCACCTACCTGCGGCTGCTGTGGTCGCGGATCGGATCCCGCCCCTGCCCCGGCTGCGGCAAGAGCATCCCGCCGTCGTACGCGAACGCCGCCGAGGCGACCGCGGCCGATGACGACGCCGAGGGCGAGCACATCCCCTGCCCGCACTGCGGCACGCTCGTGCCGGAGTTGGTGATGGGCTCCTTCTCCTTCAACAAGCCCGCGGGCGCCTGCCCCTCCTGCACCGGCCTCGGCGAGGTCATCCGGCCCGACGTACGGCGCCTGGTCGACGGCTCCCGCTCCCTGGCCGAGGGCGCGGTACGGGGCTGGAACCCGAAGCTCACCGAGTGGAACCTCACCGCGCTGCGGGCCGCCGCCCGCCACTACGGCTTCACCTTCGACCCGGACCTCCCGGTCGACGAACTGGGCGAGCCGCAGCGGGACCTGCTGGTGTACGGCGTCGAAAGCCCCGAGTTCCGGCGGCACTTCCCGGCCGTCGAGGCGCCGACGACCGTGGCGGCGGGCCGCTTCGAAGGGGTCGCGACCGCGCTGCTGCGGCGCTACACCGAGCGCGCCGACGACCCCGAGTACCGCGAACGGGCCGAGAAACAGGGCCTGGTGAAGCAGCCCTGCCGGGAGTGCGAGGGCACCCGGCTGCGACCCGAGAGCCGGGCGGTGACCGTGCGCGGACTGACGATCGTCGAGGCGGCACGCCTGCCGCTCACCGACCTCGACGGCTGGCTGGCCGGCCTGAAGGACGGCTCGGCCGGGGACGAGTGGCTGCTCGCGGAGCCGGTCGCCGCCGACCTGGAAGAACGGGTACGGCGCCTGGTGGACGTCGGGGTCGGCTACCTCAGCCTGGACCAGTCCACACCGAGCCTCTCCGCCGGGGAGACCCAGCGCCTGCGGCTGGCCGCCCTGCTCGGCTCCGGCCTGACCGGCGTGCTCTACGTCCTCGACGAGCCGACCATAGGCCTGCACCCCTCGGACACCGCCCGCCTGATCGGCGTCCTGCGCCGCCTGCGCGACCTGGGCAACACCGTGCTGGTCGTCGAGCACGACCTGGACGTGCTGAGGGCGGCGGACCACGTCGTGGACGTCGGCCCGGGGGCGGGCCGGGACGGTGGCCGGATCGTGGCGGCCGGGACACCGCAGGAGGTGGCGAAGGCCGAAGGCTCGGTGACCGGCGCGTACCTGTCGGGCCGGCTGCCCGCCCCCGCGTCCCGAGGCCGCGGCGACAGCGCCTCGGCGCTCGTGATCCGCGGGGCCCGGGCCCACAACCTCAAGGACGTCACCGTACGGATCCCGCTGAACCGCCTGGTGACGGTCACGGGCCCGTCCGGCTCCGGCAAGTCGACGCTGCTGCTGGACATCCTCGGCCGGGCCGCCCGCCGCCACTTCCACGGGGCGGGGGAACTCCCGGCCGAACACGACGGCATCGACGGCTGGGAGCACCTGTCCAAGGCGGTCCTCATCGACCAGGAGCCGATCAGCCGCGTCCCGCGCTCCAACGCGGCGACCTACTCGGACGTCTTCACACCCATCCGGGAGGTCTTCGCCGCGAGCAGCGAAGGGCGCCTGACGGCGGGCCGGTTCTCGTTCAACGTCCCCGGCGGACGCTGCGAACGGTGTGAGGGCGCGGGCGTTCTCACCGTGCGGATGCACTTCCTCCCGGCCGTGGAGGTGCGCTGCCCGGCCTGCCAGGGCCGCCGCTTCCGGCCCGAGGTGCTGGCGGTGCGGTACCAGGGGTACGACATCGCCGAGGTGCTGGCGGCGACGGTGGACGAGGCGCTCGGGGTGTTCCGGGACGTACCCAACGTGGCCGGCCGACTGCGGCGCATGGCGGACGTCGGCCTCGGCTACCTCCCGCTGGGCCAGCCCGCGCCCACGCTGTCCGGAGGCGAGGCCCAGCGCCTCAAGCTGGCGAAGGAACTGGGCCGCCGGGCGGCCGACCGCACGCTCTACGTCCTCGACGAGCCGACGACCGGCCTGCACGCGGCGGACTCGGCACGGCTGCTGGAGGTGCTGCAACGCCTGGTGGACTCGGGCCACTCCGTCATCACCATCGAGCACAACGTCGACGTCATGCGGGCGTCGGACTGGCTGATCGACCTCGGACCGGTCGGCGGGGCCGGCGGGGGCCGGGTGGTGGCCGAGGGGACGCCGCGGGAGGTGGCGGCCGTGCAGGCGTCGCGGACCGGCGGGTTTCTGGCTGGGTGACCTGCGCAGGGCTCTCGGGATCGCCCGCTTCCTCGGCGGTGTCGTACCCCGTCAGCCCTGCCTCTCCAGCACCGCGTAGTCGGCGAAGCTGCGGCGGTAGCGCAGGTGCCGGGTCTCCTGGGTGTGCCTGCGCTGCCACTCCTCCACCTCGGCCGGGGTCGGGCGCGGCCCCGAACTCGCCCCGCAGTCCTCCTCCTCTCCCGAGACGCAGTACGCCTGGTACTCCGGGACGGCCGACGCGTCCTGCACGATCGAGTAGGGCACGTACCGGAAGATCCGGCGCCCCGCCGGTTCCCCGCCGTGCTCCTGTCGCTGGTGGTGGCGCAGCAGCACGTTCGCGTCCGTCACGGCACTCCCGTCGAACGCGGCCCGCGCCTGGTCCCGGCGGACGCCCAGCTCCTCGCACACCGCGCACCCGGGCACGGGCACGGGTGGTCGGCTCGGGTCGGCCGACAGCCCTTCCCTGGAACGGTGGTTGGCCGCGCGTACGCCCGCGCTGAGCCGTTCCTCCAGGGTGGCCACCCGGATCCGCGCCGGGTCCGCCTGCCACTCCCGGCCGCCGCCGACCGGGCGCAGCATCACATACGGGCCGGTCCTGTCCTGGTACTCGCCGACCTTGCGCGTCGCAGGGTCGTAGACGAGCGTTCCCGGTTCCATTCCGTGCACCTCCGTAACTCTGGGTGTATCGAGCGTTGCGCAGGGGAACGGTTCGGTTCAATGCTTGGCGTGTGACACCGGTGCACTGTCACGGAGGGGGAAGCCGTGAGCCGACGGAACGGCGGAGTGGAGTCGGGGGCGAGTACGGCGGCCGTGTTCGGCGAGGTGCTGCGGCATTTCCGCGAGGCGGCGCTGCTCACGCAGGAGGGCTTGGCACGGCAGATCCCGTGCGACCGCTCGCACGTGGCGCGGGTGGAGGCGGGCACGAGGGTTCCGCAGGAGGCTTTCGCGAAGAAGTGCGACGAACTTCTGGGCACGGGCGGGGTGTTGCTGCGGTTGTGGGGGCGGATCGACTGGTATCCGCAGGTGGAGCATCCTGACTGGTTTCGGCGGCGGGCTGAGATGGACGAGGTGGCCGTCACTTTGCGGGAGTACCAGGAGCGCGTCATCCCGGGCTTGTTGCAGACGTCGGACTACGCCCGGGCGCTCTCCTCGCGCTACGTGAGCGGGGTGGAGCTGGATGAGCGCGTCCGAGCCCGGATGAGCCGACAGCAGCGCTTCCTCGCCGATGGCGGTCCGCTGTACATCGTCGTCCTCGACGAGAGCTGCCTGCGCAACGTGGTCGGTGGGCCGACTGTCATGCGGGACCAGTGCGCGCACTTGCTGAGCGTCGCGCAGCGCCCCAACATCCGCATCCAGGTCGCGCCCGCAGGTCCCCTGGAAATCGTCCGCCCCAGTGGCTCCATGTCCCTGATCACGCTGCCCGAAGGGCGCCAGTGGCTCTACTCGGAGTCACTCAACCGTGGTCACTTCACCAACGATCCGGCTGTCTACGAGTGCTATAACCAGTTCTATGATGTGCTCAGGGCGGACGCCCTGTCAGCTCCCCAGTCCGCCGCTCTGATCCACCAGGCGATGGAGAGGTACGGGCACTATGGACCGGAACGAACTCGGCACAGTGACCTGGGTCAAGAGCAGCTACAGCGACGGCAACGGCGGCAACTGCATCGAAATAGCCCCCGGTTTCCCCGACACCGTCCCCGTCCGCGACAGCAAAACCCCTGACGGCCCGGTCCTGCTCGTCACCCGGTCCGCCTGGTCCGCTTTCCTCTCCGGCGTGCGCTAGGACTCGTCCCGCCTGGGGTCGTCGTCCCGCTTCTCCTCGTCGTCCAGGGACTTCAGGAACTCGGGGTTGTCGTCGGGCGCCACCCACTGCCGGGGACGCGGGCGGCCCCCCGCCGCGGCGCCGCGCTTCTTGCCGGCGATCAGCCAGGAGATCGAGCCGACGAGCGGGAACAGCAGGACGAGGATCGCCCACAGCGGCTTGGGCATGTGACGGATGTCGTCGTCCTTCGTGCTGATGCAGTCGATGAACGCGTACACGCTCAGCGCCAGCGGCACGAGGAACATCAGTACCCGGAGCATGCGCGGCCTCTCAGCAAAGCGGGTGGGCGGTTCAGGGCCAGGGTAGCGGCTCGGGGATACTGGACCGCATGGCTTACGACGATCTTCGCTCCCTGCTCAGGGCTCTGGAGCGCGAGGGCGACCTCAAGCGCATCAAGGCCGAGGTCGACCCGTATCTGGAGGTCGGGGAGATCGTCGACCGGGTGCAGAAGGCCGGCGGCCCCGCCCTGCTCTTCGAGAACGTACGCGGGTCGCGCATGCCGCTCGCGATGAACGTGTACGGCACGGACCGGCGCCTGCTGAAAGCGCTGGGCCTGAAGTCGTACGGCGAGATCTCGGAGCGGATCGGCGGGCTGCTGAAGCCCGAGCTGCCGCACGGGTTCGTCGGCGTGCGCGAGGCCTTCGGGAAGCTCGGCGCGATGACGCACGTACCGCCGAAGAAGGTGAAGGACGGGCCGGTGCAGGAGGTCGTCCTCACCGGGGACGACGTCGACCTGGAGCAACTGCCCGCCCTGTTCACCTGGCCGAAGGACGGCGGGTCGTTCTTCAACCTGGGGCTCACGCACACCAAGGACCCGGAGACGGGCATCCGCAACCTCGGGCTGTACCGCCTCCAGCGCCACGACAAGCGCACGATCGGCATGCACTGGCAGATCCACAAGGACAGCCGGAACCACTACCAGGTGGCGGCCCGGCGAGGGGAGCGGCTGCCGGTCGCGATCGCCTTCGGATGCCCGCCCGCCGTCACGTACGCCTCCACGGCCCCGCTCCCCGGTGACATCGACGAGTACCTGTTCGCCGGGTTCCTCGCGGGCAAGCGGATCGAGATGGTCGACTGCAAGACCGTGCCGCTCCAGGTGCCGGCGCAGGCGGAGGTCGTCATCGAGGGCTGGCTGGAGCCGGGCGAGATGCTGCCCGAGGGGCCCTTCGGCGACCACACCGGCTTCTACACGCCGCAGGAACCCTTCCCCGCGCTGAAGATCGACTGCGTGACGATGCGCAAGCGGCCCCTGCTCCAGTCGATCGTCGTGGGCAGGCCCCCGACGGAGGACGGGCCGCTCGGCCGGGCGACGGAACGCTTCTTCCTGCCGCTGCTGAAGATCATCGTCCCGGACATCGTGGACTACCACCTGCCGGAGGCGGGCGGTTTCCACAACTGCGCGATCGTCTCGATCGACAAGAAGTACCCCAAGCACGCGCAGAAGGTCATGCACGCCATCTGGGGCGCGCACATGATGTCGCTGACCAAGCTGATCGTGGTCGTCGACTCCGACTGCGACGTCCACGACCTGCACGAGGTCGCCTGGCGGGCGCTCGGCAACACCGACTACGCCCGCGACCTGAGCATCGTCGAGGGGCCGGTCGACCACCTCGACCACGCCTCCTACCAGCAGTTCTGGGGCGGCAAGGCCGGTATCGACGCGACGAGGAAGTGGCCCGAGGAGGGCTACACGCGTGACGGCGGCTGGCCCGACATGGTGGAGTCCGATCCGGAGACGGCGGCGAAGGTGGACCGCCGCTGGAAGGAGTACGGCCTGTGACTTCCGCTTCCGCCGCGATCCCGCAGCCGGGACGCACGAAGGCGTTCCTCCGGCTGGTGATGATCGAGCACTCGGTCTTCGCGCTGCCCTTCGCCTACATCGCCGCGCTCACGGCGATGTACCAGTGGGACAGGAACGTCCACTGGGGCCGGCTGCTGCTGGTCACCATCTGCATGGTCGGGCTGCGGACCTTCGCGATGGCGGTCAACCGGATCATCGACCGCGAGATCGACGCCCGTAACCCCCGCACCGCGCACCGCGAACTGGTGACCGGCGCGATGTCGGTCCGGCACGCCTGGACCGGGGCCCTGATCGCCCTCGTCGTCTTCCTCGGCGCGGCGGCCCTGCTGAACCCGCTCTGCCTGGCCCTGGCCCCCGTCGCGGTGATCCCGATGGTGGTCTACCCGTACGGCAAGCGGTTCACGAACTTCCCGCAGGCCATCCTGGGCCTCGCGCAGTCGATGGGCCCGGTGGGCGGCTGGCTGGCCGTCACGGGTTCCTGGTCCTGGGACGCGGTGATCCTCGGCCTCGCCGTCGGCGTCTGGATCGGCGGCTTCGACCTGATCTACGCCTGCCAGGACGTCGAGACGGACCGTGAGATCGGCGTCATGTCCGTCCCGGCCCGCTTCGGCATCCCGGCGGCGATCTGGGGCGCCCGCGTCTGCCACGCCCTCACGACGGCCCTGTTCGTCTGGTACGCCCTCACCACCGGCGCCGGCGCCTTCTTCTGGCTGGGCCTGTTGATCGTCGCCGCCGCGTTCCTCTACGAACACACCATCGTCCGCCCCCACGACCTGTCCCGAGTGAACCGCGCGTTCTTCAGCGTCAACGGCTTCATCGGCATTGCCCTGTTCGTGTGCGCGCTGCTCGATCTCTTGGTTCGGGGCCTGACCGTGTAGCTACGGTGCGGCCTACCATCGAGGGCAGGACCCCAGGGAGGCCACCGTGACCGTCTCGGGCATCGACCGCCTGCACTCGCAGCTCAGCAAGCTTGAGGACATGTTCCCCGGCTTCCTGACGGAGATTGTCGAGGGCAGCATCGTGATGAACCCGGTCAGGCCGTTCCACGGGAAGACCATCCAACGGCTGTGGTCCATCGTCGAGGCCCAGTTGCCGGAGGGATGGGCCCTTGTGAGCGGTGTCGCGTTCCCCTTCGACGATGCCAATGAATTCTGCCCCGACCTTGCCGTCATCCCAGCCGAGGCCGAGGCCGAGAACCGCAGTGCGTACCCCGCCGACCTGATCGAGCTCGTCGCCGAAGTGGTGTCCCCGGAAAGCATCCGCCGTGACTACGAGATGAAGCCCCGTTGGTACGCCTCGCGGGGCATCGCCAATTACCTCGTGCTCGATCCCCTCAAGGGCCACGTCGTCACCATGTGGAACCCCGGCCCCGACGGCTACCGAGGCCGCGACATCATCGCGTACGGCCGCGAACTGGCCGTCGACTCCCCGCTCGGCAAGCTGTCGATCCCCACCGCCCGGCTCCCGGTGGACCCGAAGGCGCGTTCCTAAGACGTGAGCGCTCGGCTCGCTTTCGGGCGGCGGAGCAGGAACGCCGCCGTCACCCCCGCCAGCAGGCCCAGCAGGTGGCCCTGCCAGCTGACGCCCGTCTGTGTCGGGGCCAGGCCCGCCAGGATGGAGCCGCCCCAGATCGCGGCGATGACGACACCGACCAGGACGCCCAGCGGACGGCGCTCGACGAAGCCGCTGACCAGGAGGAAGCCGAAGAGGCCGAAGATCAGGCCGGAGGCGCCGGCCGTGTTGGTGTGGGCCGGGGCTATGAGCCAGACGCCCAGGCCGTCGACGAGCACGATCAGCGCGCAGACGAGGAGGAAACGGCGCAGCCCTGCCAGCGCGGCGAGGAAGCCGAGGACCAGCAGCGGCACCGTGTTCGCGGCCAGATGCGCGAAGCCGAAGTGGATGAACGCCGACGGGACCACGTCGACCAGCTCGGACGGCGTGCGCGGCGTGACACCGAGGCCGTCCAGCGCGTGGCCGCTCAGTACGTCCATCACTTCCAGCAGCCACAGCAGCGCCACCCAGGCCAGCATCAGCTTGCCCGCGGCCATCGCACGGCCGCCGCGTGACCATCCGGCTCCGGTACCCGACATGGCGACCCCCAGTGCTCGCTCGTCCCTCCGGGGAACGCCCCGCCCCCCTTGGCCGGTTCCCACCCTGCGACGCCGGATAGGCTCGGTGTTGTGAACCCAGTCAAGCCAGGCGAGACACCGCGTACGCCTTGGATCGTAGGGGTGTCCGGCGCCTCCGGCACCCCGTATGCCGCTGCCGTGCTGCGGGCGCTCCTCGCCGCCGGCGAGAGCGTCGACCTCGTGGTGTCCCGGGCCTCCCGCCTCACCCTGCTCGACGAGACCGGGATCTCCTTCCGGGACGCCCACTGGCAGGACGACCTGCACGAATGGCTGTCCCGGGGCGCCGACGGCAAGCCCGGCACGTTCTCCGTGGACATCGGTGCCGTACGGCACTGGAGCGCCGGCGACCTGGCCGCCGGGCCCTCCTCGGGGTCGTACCCCACCAAGGGCATGCTGATCGTGCCCGCCTCGACCGCGAGCGTGGCCGGGGTCGCGCTCGGGCTGTCGAAGGACCTGTTGCAGCGGGCGGCGAGCGTGACCCTGAAGGAGGGACGCAAGCTGATCGTGGCCGTACGCGAGACCCCGCTGAACGGCCAGACCCTGCGGCACCTGGTCACCCTCGACGACGCGGGCGCGACGGTCGTGCCCGCCTCACCCGCCTTCTACGCGGGCGCGACGCACATCCAGGACCTGGTGGACTTCGTCGCCGGACGCGTACTCGACGCGGCGGGCGTGCCGCACCGGCTCTACCGCCGTTGGCAAGGTGAGCTCGGCGGCGGATCACACCGCACCGACTGAGCCACACCCCTGCACGGCACCAGTACGTCATCACAACCACAGACTTTTCGGACAACTTCAGCGGAAGGCTTCGATCGCAATGGACGCGGTGGACAGGCAGCTCATCCAGGCCCTGAGGGAGAACGGCCGGGCCTCCTACGCGGAGCTGGGACGCCTCGTCGGACTGTCGGGACCCAGCGTCACCGACCGCATCAACCGGCTGGAGGCTGCCGGTGTCATCACCGGCTACCGGGCCACCGTCGACGCCGCCTCGCTCGGCCTCGGTGTCACCGCACTCATCGGCATCTCGCTCTCCGACGCCACCGACCACGAGGACGTGGCACAGCGGCTGCGGGACCTCTCGGAGATCGAGGACTGCTGGTTCATCGCGGGCGACGACTCGTACATGCTCAAGGTGCGGGCGGAGAACGTGGACGGCCTGGAGAAGATCATCCGGCGGCTCAGCGGCACGAAGGGCGTGTCGCGGACGCGTACGACCATCGTGCTCTCCACGAAGTGGGAGAACCGGGTCGGGGAGCTGCCGGAAGAGGCATAGAGGTATAGGCGTACGGTTGGTCGGGCTGTCGGAGAAAGGTGTGCACATGGACGTCGGGCTCAAGCGCGAGCTGGAGGAAAAGGTCCGTTCCGGTGAGCGGCTGACCCGTGAGGACGGCATCGCGCTGTACGAGTCGGACGACCTGGCCTGGCTCGGCGGCCTCGCCCACGAGGTGCGTACGCGCAAGAACGGCGACGTCGTGCACTTCAACGTCAACCGTCACCTCAACATGACCAACGTGTGCACGGCCTCCTGCGCGTACTGCTCCTTCCAGCGCAAGCCGGGGGAGAAGGACGCGTACACGATGCGCATCGAGGAGGCCGTCAAGCTCGCCAAGGCGATGGAGAGCGAGAACCTCACCGAGCTGCACATCGTCAACGGGCTGCACCCGAACCTGCCGTGGCGCTACTACCCGCGCTCGCTGCGGGAGCTGAAGGCCGCGCTGCCGCACGTCTCGCTGAAGGCCTTCACGGCGACCGAGATCCACCACTTCGAGACCATCTCCGGGATGAGCGCGTCCGAGATCCTGGACGAGCTGATCGACGCGGGGCTGGAGTCGCTGACCGGCGGCGGTGCGGAGATCTTCGACTGGGAGGTCCGGCAGCACATCGTGGACCACCGGACCCACTGGGAGGACTGGTCCCGCATCCACCGGCTCGCGCACGAGAAGGGTCTGAAGACCCCGTGCACGATGCTGTACGGCCACATCGAGGAGCCGCGGCACCGGGTGGATCATGTGCTGCGGCTGCGTGAGCTGCAGGACGACACCGGGGGTTTCCAGGTCTTCATTCCGCTGCGGTACCAGCACGACTTCGTCGACATGCAGGACGGGAAGGTGCGAAATCGCCTTCAGGCGCGGACGCAGATGGCGACGGGGGCGGAGGCGCTGAAGACCTTTGCCGTGTCGCGGCTGCTGTTCGACAACGTGCCGCATGTGAAGGTCTTCTGGGTCATGCATGGCGTGCAGACCGCGCAGTTGGCGTTGCAGCACGGTGCGGATGACATGGACGGGTCCGTCGTCGAGTACAAGATCACGCATGACGCGGACAACTTCGGTACGCCGAACAAGCTGACCCGTGAGGACCTGCTGGATCTCATTCGCGATGCGGGGTTCCGGCCGGTGGAGCGGAATACGCGGTACGAGATCATTCGGGAGTACGAGGGTCCCGACCCGGAGCTGCGTGAATCGCCTCAGCCGATGAGGGTGTGACCGATTTCGGGTGCGGGTGTGTGGGGGTTGCTCGCGCCCCGCGGTGGAGCCGCATATCGACAGGGTCCCGCGCCCTTAGGTGGGGTACCCGGAGGGCATGGTTGGCACAAAGGCGCCTGAGGATGCCTATACGGCTGAACCTTTTGTTCCTGAGCGTGGTGGGTTGCCCGCTCTGCGGCGGGCCGCTGCCGAGTGCCGGGGGTGTCCCCTGCACCGGGACGCCACCCAGACCGTGTTCGGGGACGGGAACAAGGACGCTCGCGTCATGCTCGTGGGGGAGCAGCCCGGGGATCAGGAGGACCGGCAGGGGAAGCCGTTCGTCGGGCCCGCCGGGCGGCTTCTGGACCGGGCCCTGGAGGAGGCGGGCATCGACCCTTCCGAGGCCTACGTCACCAACGCGGTCAAGCACTTCAAGTTCACCCAGGCCGAGCCGCGCAAGCGCCGGATCCACAAGGCGCCCAGCCTGCGCGAGATGACCGCGTGCGGCCCCTGGCTGGCCGCCGAGCTCGCGGTCGTGGAGCCGGAACTGATCGTCGTACTCGGGGCCACCGCCGGGAAGGCGCTGCTCGGGTCCTCCTTCCGGGTCACGCAGGTGCGGGGCACGGTGCTGGAGGAGGAGATCCACGGCCGGCCGGAGCGGCTGGTGCCGACGGTGCATCCGTCGTCGGTGCTGCGGGCGGACGACCGGGAGGCGGCGTACCGGGGGCTGCTGTCGGACCTGAAAGTGGCGGCGCAGGTACTGGCGTAATAGCTACAATCTGCGCATGCCCCTTACCTTCACCTTCGATCCTGCCGTCACGCCCGACCTGCGTGACGGCATCCTCGATCTGTGGGCCGACGTCTCCAACGCGGGCGGTGCCGTCGGCTTCGTGCCGCCGGTGACGCCGGAGGACATCCGTCCCTGGCTGACGCGGCACTTCGCGTCGATGGCGGAGGGACAGGTCAGGCTGCTCGTCGGGCACGACGAGGAGGGGCGCGTCGCGGCGACCGCGTTCCTCACGCTCAATACCCACCACCTCATGACGCACTGGCTGTGGCTCTACACGGTGATGGTGCATCCGCGTCATCAGGGCAAGGGGTACGGGCGGGATCTGCTGGCGGCGGCCGCCGACGCGGCCCGGAGCCTCGACGGCATCGAGGCGATCCGGCTGACCTGCCGGGGCGGTCTCGGCCTGGAGCGCTTCTACGAGTCCTGCGGCTACAAGGAGGTCGGGCGCATCCCCGGCGCGATCCGGGTGGCGCCCGGCGACGACCGGGACGACATCATCATGCTGCTGCCGCTGAACTGAACCCGGAGGCCCCGTACCCCCCTGCAAGATCGGCCGCCCGGCGTGCTTCACTGGACGGTGCCCCTTTGGGTGCGTTCTGGCCGTTCGAACCGGAAGAGTGGATTGAGATGCTCCGCTACACGCTGATGCGCCTCGGCATCTTCGCAGGCTGCCTCGTGGTCGTCTGGGGCCTCGTCTACTCCGGCCTCGCCCCGCGCGGTCTCGGCTCCAGCAACGGCCTGTGGATCGTCATGCTCGCCCTGCTGCTCTCCGCGCCGATCAGCTTCGTCGTGCTGCGCAAGGAGCGGGACCGGGCGTCCGTGCAGATCGTGCAGCGGGTGGACCGGATGAAGGCCAACCTGGAGGCCAACCGCAACCAGGAGGACGCCGCCGACGACGCGTCCCGGGCGCAGGGGCAGACCTCGTAGGAGCCCCGCACCGGCGTACAGCGCCCCGTTTCCGTACTTGCTCGGAAACGGGGCGCTTTGTCATGTGTGGGTGGGGTCGGGTTTCAGCCTGTCAAAGCCAGGCTTTGAGGTACTCAAAGTTCAGGTGTTAAGGTCGATGCCATGAAGTCAGCAGTCGCGCCCCTCATGCCCCTGAGCGCTTTGCTCGTGGCGCGCCTGCATGTGGATCTCTGTCGGTGCGCGTCCGCTACCTGAAGTCCCTGACGTAACGCAATCCCCGTCGTCTCCCACGTCAGTCCCTACGCGTCCCCCAACGGAGCCCTTCCGTGTCCTCACACACGAAGTCCTTCAAGGTGCCCTTCTGGGCCCAGATCATCGCCGGTCTCGTCCTGGGCGTGCTGCTCGGCTGGCTCGCCCGCAGCCAGGACCTGTCCTGGCTGGTCACGACCCTGGAGAAGGTCGGCGACACGTTCATCGGCCTGCTGAAGCTCGCCGTCGCCCCGCTCGTCTTCTTCGCGATCCTGGTCTCGATCACCAACCTGCGGAAGGTCAACAACGCGGCCCGCCTGGCCTCGCGCACCCTCCTGTGGTTCATGGCCACGTCGCTGATCGCGGTGAGCATCGGCCTGGTCATCGGCCTGCTCACCAACCCGGGCGCCGGCACCGGCCTCACCCCCAAGGACGGTGCGAAGCCCAAGGAAACCGGCTCCTGGATCGACTTCCTGACCGGCATCGTGCCGACCGACGTCATCACGCCGTTCACCGAGCTGAACGTGCTGCAGATCGTCTTCATGGCCGCCGTCGCCGGTATCGCCGCCCTCCAGCTCGGGGAGCGGGCCCAGCCGATCCTCACCCTCAGCGAGTCCGTCCTCGAACTGCTGCAGAAGGCGCTGTGGTGGGTCATCCGGCTCGCCCCGCTCGGCACCGTCGGCCTCATCGGCAACGCCATCGCCACCTACGGCTGGGACCTGATCGGCAAGTACGCGACGTTCACCGCCGACATCTACGTCGGCTGCCTGATCGTGCTGTTCGGCGTCTACCCGGCGCTGCTCGCGACCGTCGCCAAGGCCAACCCGATCCAGTTCTTCAAGGGCGCCTGGCCCGCGATCCAGCTGGCCTTCGTCTCCCGCTCGTCCGTGGGCACGATGCCGCTGACCCAGAAGGTCACCGAGCGGCTCGGCGTGCCGAAGGAGTACGCCTCCTTCGCGGTGCCGTTCGGCGCGACGACCAAGATGGACGGCTGCGCCGCGATCTACCCCGCCATCGCCGCGATCTTCGTCGCCCAGATCTTCGACATCCAGCTGGGTGTCGGCGACTACCTGCTGATCGCGTTCGTCTCGGTGGTCGGCTCCGCCGCCACGGCCGGTCTCACCGGCGCGACGGTCATGCTGACCCTCACCCTCTCCACCCTCGGCCTGCCGATGGAGGGCGTGGGCCTGCTCCTCGCGATCGACCCGATCCTGGACATGATCCGCACCGCGACCAACGTCGCCGGTCAGGCACTGATCCCGGTCCTGGTCTCCGCCCGCGAGAACCTGCTCGACCGCGAGGCCTACGCCACGGCCGACGGCTCCTCCCTGGACGAGCCGCGCGAGACGCGGCCCGAGCAGGTCCCCGCGGCGGCCTGACGCGCCGACGCCCTTCCCTGGCCGGTCCTCTCGGTTTCCCGAGAGAGGGCCGGCCGGGGGGACCGTACGCTAAGCGGTATGGGTGCCGTGAAGACCAAGCGGATGCCGCGTGCGGTCCGTGAACAGCAGATGCTGGACGCCGCCGTGCAGATCTTCGGACAACGGGGGTACATGGCCGCGTCGATGGACGAGATAGCCGAACTCGCGGGCGTGTCCAAGCCGTTGGTCTACCTGTACCTGAATTCAAAGGAAGACCTCTTCACCGCCTGCATCCGCCGCGAGGCCCAGGCACTCGTCGAAGCCGTGCGCGCCGGTGTCCGGCGCGACCTGCCCGTCGACCGGCAACTCTGGGAAGGGCTCGGGGCGTTCTTCGCGCACACCGCGCGCCACCCGGACGCCTGGTCGGTCCTGCACCTCCAGGCCCGTACGCACGGCGAGCCCTTCGCCGCCGAGGTCGCCGCGATGCGCGAGGAGATCGTCGCGTTCGTGACCCAGCTGATCCTCGCCGCCGCGCGCGAGGCGCACCGCGACCCCGACCTCCCCGAACGCGAGGTCGCCGGACTCGCCGAGGCCCTGGTCGGGGCCGCCGAGTCGCTCGCCGCCTGGGCCAACGCCACCCCGGGCGTCACCGCCCGCCAGGCCGCGGCCACGCTGATGAACTTCGCCTGGGCGGGACTGGGCGACCTCATGGCGGGGCGGCCGTGGTCACCGCCGGTGGAGCGGGCGGGGAATCAGGTGGGGGAGCAGGCGGGGACTCAGGTGGAGTAGACGTCCCCCGTCAAGTGGAGGCGGTTCTCCCTGCCGCGTAGTTCGAACCGGCCGTCCTCCGCCGCGTACGTCACCGTCCCGGGCAGCAGGACCGGTGCGCGGAACTCCGCGCGTACGTGGCAGGATTCCCGCGTGCCGTGCGCGGCGAGACAGCGGGCGACGGTCCACATGCCGTGGGCGATGGCCCGGGGGAAGCCGAACAGGCGGGCCGTGAGCGGGTGGAGGTGGATCGGGTTGCGGTCGCCGGACGCCGCCGCGTACCGGCGCCCGACGTCCTCGGCGAGCCGCCACTCGGCGACGGCCGGCAGCGGTTTCCGTATCTCCTCCCGGGGCGTTTCGGCCTCGTCCGGGGGAGCCTCGGCGGGCCGCTGCGTGCGGTGCCGGGCGAGGTAGGTGCTCCTCGACTCCCAGACCGCGTCTCCGTCCTCGCGCACCTCGGTGACGACGGTCGCCTCCGTGCCGCGCCGGTGGGGCGCCAACCCCTCGATGTACACCGTGAGTTCGTACGCGCCGGTGGCCGGCATCGCACGGTGCCGGGTCGCCGTGATCGACGTGTGGACGAGGCCCAGCAGCGGCAGCGGGAAGTCCCGGCCGCTCATCAGCCGCATGGCCAGGGGGAATCCCAGCACGTGCGGATACGTCACCGGCAGCGCGTCCTCCCCGGTCGGGAACCCGCAGACCCGCTCGTACGCAGCCAGCCGCGCGAGGTCGACGCGCAGGCCCGGCAGGACGAGCCGGGTGCGCGGGAACTCCGCGTCGGGGGCCGGGCGTTTGAAGGGGGACAGCAGGGCGCCGCGCGCGAGGAGCGGGGCGAGGGAGGGGGACCCGGTGAGGAGGAGAGCGGCGTCGGCCATCACGCCCCCAGCAGGCTCTGGCCGCATACGCGGACGACCTGCCCGTTGACCGCGCCCGAGGCCGGGTGCGCGAGCCAGGCGGTGGTCTCGGCGACATCGGCCGGAAGGCCTCCTTGCGCGAGGGAGTTCATGCGGCGGCCCGCCTCGCGGATGAACAGCGGGACGGCGGCCGTCATCTTCGTCTCGATGAAGCCCGGCGCGACCGCGTTGACCGTCACCCCGTGCTCGGCGAGCGCGCGCGGCGCGAGGGAGCGGACCAGGCCGACGATCCCCGCCTTGCTCGCCCCGTAGTTGGTCTGGCCCGCGTTGCCGGCGATGCCCGCGATGGAGGCGGTCGCCACGATCCGGCCGCCCCGGTGCAACGCCCCGGCCTTCAGCAGCGCGTCCGTCGTGCGCAGCACGCTCGCCAGGTTCACCTCCAGCACCGGGATCCAGCGCTCGGCGGGCATGTTCACCAGTCGCCGGTCGCGCGTGATGCCCGCGTTGTGGACGAGCAGGTCCAGGCCGCCCGCCAGGGCCTCGACGATCCGCGCGCCCGCGTCGGCGGCGGTGATGTCGAGGAGCAGCGCGGTGCCGCCGAGCCGGTCGGCGACGCGCCGGGCGTCCTGCTCGGCCTGCGGTACGTCGAGGACGACGACTCGGGCCCCGTCCCGGGCGAGCGTCTCGGCGACCGCCTCACCGATGCCGCGGGCGGCGCCGGTGACCAGGGCGGTGCGGCCGGCCAGGGGGCGGTCCCAGTCGACGGGGGCGGAGGGATCGTCGTCCGGGGCGGTCTCGTCCGGCCCCGTCCCACCGGCCCCGACCTCGATCACCTGCCCGCTCACATACGCCGACTTGGGCGACAGCAGGAAGCGCAGCGTGGACTCGGCGGCCGAGGCGTCCGTGAGCCGGACCAGGTTCACGGTCCTGCCCCGGCCGACCTCCTTGCCCAGGGAGCGCGTGAAGCCCTCCAGGGCCTGCTGGGCGGCGGCCTGGTGATGGTCGGCGGGGTCGAGCGGCGCACCCAGCAGGATCACCCTTCCGCTCGTGGCGACCGACCGTACGACGGGGTGCAGGGCCGCGTGCACCTCGGCCAGGCCCTCGACGTCCCGTACGCCGGTCGCGTCCAGGACGACGGCCGCCGCCCGGTCGGAGCCGGCCGGGCCGATCCCCGTACGGGCGAGGACCGGTGCCAGGTCGAGGCCGGACCTGCCGGCGGTGAGGTGGCGCAGGCCGCCGTCCAGCGCGGGCCGCTCGGGGGACCAGCGGGTCAGCGCCGCGGGCTGGGGCAGGCCGAGCCGCCGGGTGAGGAAGCGGCCGGGCCCGGTGGCGGTGAAACTCAAATAGCGGTCGGCCATGGCGACTCCCAGCTCGGATGACTGCTCACACTTGCTTACTCTGGAGTAAGGTTACCGTAGGTAAGGCTACGTCACAGGCGAGGAGCGGTCGAGATGAGACCCCAGAAGATGTCGGTGCGGCGTGTGGCGGTCGTCGGCGGAGCACGCATCCCGTTCGCCCGCTCCGACGGCCCCTACGCCACCGCCTCCAACCAGCAGATGCTCACCGCCGCCCTCGACGGCC
This sequence comes from Streptomyces sp. NPDC006235, assembly GCF_040613735.1. Lineage (NCBI taxonomy): Bacteria > Bacillati > Actinomycetota > Actinomycetes > Kitasatosporales > Streptomycetaceae > Streptomyces > Streptomyces sp. NPDC006235. The sequence continues at coordinate 128,378 of NZ_JBEXSR010000012.1, read as the reverse complement.
TGGTCGAGCGGTACGGGCTCCAGGAGCCGGGCGCGGTCGGCGAGTTCGTGGCCGGCGCGGTCCTCAAACACAGCCGCGACTTCAACCTGGCCCGCGAAACGGTCCTCGGCTCGCGTCTGCACCCCACCACCCCCGCCTACGACATCCAGCAGGCCTGCGGCACCGGACTCCAGGCCGTCATCGCCGCCGCCAACAAGATCGCCCTCGGCCAGACCGAGTCGGCGGTCGCGGGCGGCACCGACACGGCGAGCGACGCGCCCCTGGGCGTCAACGACTCCCTGCGCCGCATCCTGCTTCAGGCCCGCCGGGCGAAGTCGCTGGGCGGTCGCGTGAAGGCCCTGGCGAAGGTGCGCCCGGGCCACCTCGTCCCCGACATCCCGCGCAACGCCGAGCCGCGCACCGGACTGTCCATGGGCGAACACGCCGCCGTCACCGCCCGCGCCTGGGGCATCGCCCGCGAGGCGCAGGACGAACTGGCGGCGACCAGTCACCAGCGGCTGGCGGCGGCGTACGAACGCGGCTTCTTCCAGGACCTGGTGATCCCCTTCCGGGGCCTTGCCCGCGACCAGAACCTGCGCCCCGGCTCGACCGTGGAGAAACTCGCCTCCCTCAAGCCGGTGTTCGGCCTCGACCACCCCGACCCGACCATGACGGCCGGGAACTCCACCCCGCTGACGGACGGGGCGGCGACGGTGCTGCTGGCGAGCGAGGAGTGGGCCCGCGAGCGCGGGCTGGAGCCGCTGGCGTATCTCACGGCGTACGAGACGGCGGCCGTCGACTTCGCCGGCGGAGACGTCGCCGGCGGCGAGGACGGGCTGCTCATGGCGCCCGCGTACGCCGTGCCGCGCATGCTGGAGCGGGCCGGGCTCGCACTGGCCGACTTCGACCTGGTGGAGATCCACGAGGCCTTCGCCTCCCAGGTGCTGGCGACGCTCGCCGCCTGGGAGAAGCGGGGCCTGGGCACGGTGGACCGCGCCCGGCTGAACGTCGCGGGCTCGTCCCTCGCCACCGGCCATCCCTTCGCCGCCACCGGCGCCCGGATCGTGGCGACCCTGGCCAAGCTGCTCGCCGAACGCGACGCGCCCGCCCGCGGGTTGATCTCCGTCTGCGCGGCGGGCGGGCAGGGGGTGACGGCGATCCTGGAACGGGCCTGAGGCCGACGGCGGACCGAACGTGAAGGTCCCTCACGTAACCCCCGAGAATGCACAGGCCTGGCTCCGGACCATTCCCTAACCCGCACAAACCCGCCACGTGAGGCCCGTACGATCCCGTTCCTACCGTCAGTAACCCCTTTCTGGGGGTTCAACCGGTTGAGCGCCTCGGCGTGCGAGGCACGTACGTATGCAGCAAGCAGTTCCTTCGCTGCGCGCCCCAGGAGCCGCCCGTGTCCACTGCCCATCCCTCCTCCGCCTACGGCGACATCTACGGCGGACCGGTCCTGGTCGAGCCCGAGACGCGGCGGCTCGACGGGGCGGTGCGGGAGGCGTCCGTACCGCCGCTGGCGCCGCCGTGGACCCACGGGTCCCTCGCCGACCTGCCGTTCGACAACGCGAGCGCGGACCCGGACGCCGTGGCGCTCAGCCGCAAGGACGCCGACGGACGCTGGAGTGACGTCACGGCGGCGGAGTTCGCCGGCCAGGTGCTGGCCGTGGCGAAAGGGCTGATCGCCGAAGGGCTGATGCCCGGCGACCGGATCGCCGTGATGGCCCGCACGATCTACGAGTGGACCGTCCTGGACTTCGCGGCCTGGGCGGCCGGTCTGGTCACCGTGCCCATCTACCCCACGTCCTCCGTCTTCCAGACCCGCTGGATCCTCCAGGACTCCGGCGCGGTCGCCCTCGTGACCGAGTTCGCCGGGCAGGCCGCCGCACTCGGCCCGGAGCGCGAACGCCTGCCCGACCTGAAGCACATGTGGGTCGTGGAGAAGGGCCACATCGACCGGCTGGCGGAAGCCGGGGCGCACCTCAGCGACCAGGAGGTCGAGGTGCGGCGCGGCATGCTGGGCCCCGACACCCTCGCCACCCTCGTCTACACCTCCGGCACCACGGGCCGCCCCAAGGGCTGCGCCCTCACCCACGGCAACTTCTTCGCCGAGGTCGACAACGCCATCGAGCTGCTCTACCCCGTCTTCCGGGCCAAGACCAGCGAAGAGGCCTCGGTGCTGCTGTTCCTGCCCATGTCCCACGTCTTCGGGCGCATGGTGGCGATCGCCTGCGTCCGCGCCCGTGTACGGCTCGGCCACGCGCCGAGTATCAAGGCGGAAAACCTGCTGCCGGACCTGGCGAGCTTCCGGCCGACCTGTCTGCTCGCCATCCCGTACATGCTGGAGAAGGTCTTCAACGTGGCCCGCGCCAAGGCCGAGGCGGCCGGCCGGGTGACGTCCTTCGACCGCGCGGTGGCGGTGGCGCGGCGCTACGGCGAGGCGATGGAGGCCCAGCAGACCGGCACCGGCCCCGGCCCCTCCCGCGCCCTGAGGACCGCCCGCGTCTTCTACGACCCCCTCGTCTACCGCCGGATCCGCAACGCCATGGGCGGCAGGGTCCGCTACGCCATCTGCGGCGGCTCCCCTCTGGGCCGCCGCCTCGCCGCGTTCTACGCCGGGGCCGGCATCGAGATCTTCGAGGGCTACGGCCTCACGGAGACCACCGGCGCGTCGACCGTCACCCCGCCCCTCAAACCCCGTCTGGGGACGGTCGGCTGGCCCCTGCCCGGCACCCGCGTCCGGATCGCCGCCGACGGCGAGATCCTCCTCGCCGGCGACCACGTCCTGCGCGGCTACTGGGACCCCCAGGCCGGGGGCGTCGTACCCGCCGCCCCCGACGGCTGGCTCGCCACGGGCGACATCGGCGAACTGGACGACGAGGGCTACCTGACGATCACCGGCCGCAAGAAGGAACTGCTGATCACCGCGGGCGGCAAGAGTGTCGCACCGGCGCCCCTGGAGAACTGGCTGCGCTCCCACCCGCTGATCTCCCAGTGCATGGTCGTGGGCGACGGCCGCCCCTTCGTCGCGGCCCTGATCACCCTGGACCCGGACGGCATCACCCACTGGCGCCAGATGAACGGCAAACATCCCGTACCGCCCAAACTCCTCGTCGACGACGAGGAACTGCGCTCCGTCCTCCAGCGCGCGATCGACGAGGCCAACAAGATGGTCTCCCGCCCCGAGTCCATCCGCCGCTTCGCGATCCTCCCCGAGGACTTCACCGAGGAGGCGGGCCACCTGACCCCGTCGATGAAGCTCCGCCGCGAGGCCGTGATGCGCTCCTTCGCGGCAGAGGTGGAGGCCCTGTACACGCGGTGAGGCACCGGGCCCGCGCCGGTTTCCCCGACCAGGCCTCCACTTACCTTCCACGGCGGCTACGGTCCTGTCATGGGGTGGCAGTCGAAGCGGGTCGAGGCGGGCGGGGAGCGGGCGGTCGGGGCCGGAGGTGACATCAAGGCCGCCGCGACCGGCGACTACGGCGTGGCCGTGCACATCGAGAACCAGTACGTGCAGCAGACGGTGGAAACGGTCCCGTCCCCCGAGGAGACGGACGAGGCGCTGCGCCGTTACGCCACGCGCATCCGCGAGACCTACGGCCGCCTGGACCTGGAGGTGCTGATCCCGACCGAGGAGGGCGAACATCCTCCGGTCGGTCTGGACGAGGTGTTCGTCGCGCCCACCGTACGGGCCGACCCGCCGCCCGTGGAGCTGCCCCGCGACATCCGTCAGCGGCTCGTGGACTCCGGTGAGTGGCCGTCGAGCCTCCCGCCCGGCCTCGAACGCGAGGCCCTGGACCGCGCTCGGCAGGCCTACGCGGAGCGTCCCGCGCGGGACGTCCTGGAGGTGCTGGCCGGCCCGCACGAGGACCGTCTCGTCCTGCTCGGCGACCCCGGCGCGGGCAAGTCCACCCTCGCACGCCATCTCGCGCTGACCCTCACCGGAGCGGTCCGGCCGGACGACCCGCTGGCAGCCCTCGACGGCCGCGTCCCGCTCGTCGTCGAACTACGCGAGTACGCCGCGGGGGAGTGGCGGGAGCGGACGTTCGAGGACTTCCTCGAGCACCTGCACACCACGAAGGGCATGGCGCCCCCGTACCCGGTCACCGAGCGGATCCTGGCCGAGGGCCGTGCGGTGGTCGTCTTCGACGGCCTGGACGAACTCTTCGAACCCGCCGCACGGGAACAGGTCGGTCACCGCATCGCCGACTTCGCCGGCCGCCACCAGCAGGCCGGGGTCCGGGTGGTGGTGACCTCGCGCGTCATCGGATACCGGCGGGGCGTCCTGGAGCGTGCCGGTTTCGCCCACTACATGGTCCAGGACCTGAGCAGGCAGCAGATAGAGCTCTTCGCCCGGCAGTGGTACGCCACCGCGTACCCGCACGACGAGGAGCGCGCCGCCCGTCTGTGCCGACGGCTCACCGAGGCGGTCGGGCACTCCCGTCCGGTGGGTGAACTGGCCGGCAATCCCCTCCTGCTGACCATCCTCGCCATCATCGGCCGCCGCAGGGAGCTGCCCCGGGACCGGCAGGGCGTCTACCGGCACGCCGTCGCGGTCCTGGTGGCGCACTGGGACGAACACGCCAAGCACCTGCGCGGGCCGACGGACCTGGAGGCACTGTCCTACCTCGGGGACGAGGACCGGCACGAGCTGCTCCGGCTCGTCGCCCGGCGCATGCAGGACGGCGAGGGCGGTATCGCCGGCAACCACATCCACCAGGACGAACTGCTGGCCACCTTCAAGGAGTACCTGTCCGAGCAATACGAACTGCCCGTCGCGCAGGCCGTGTCGGCGGCCCGGACGATGGTGCGGCAGTTCCGGGAACGGAACTTCATCCTCAGCCACTACGGGGGCGGGGTGTACGGCTTCGTGCACCGGGCCTTCCTCGAATACCTCGCGGCCGTCGACATCGACCAGCGCTACACGCGGGAGCGGGAGTGGACCCGGGAGGAGTTCGTCGAGGAGGTGTTCGCCCGGCACGCGGAGGACCCGGCCTGGCACGAGGTCCTGCTGCTCCTGGTCGGGCAGATCGGGGAGCGGGAAGCGGGCGCGGTGATCGACCGGTTGCTGGAGATGCACCGGCGGCGGGTCGACCCCGACTGGGACTCGTCCCTGCTGACGCTGAGTGTGCGGGCGCTGGCGGAGGTGCGCAGGATCGGCGTGCTGGCGGGGCAGAGCAGGGCGGTTGTGGACGCCCTCGTCGCGATCGTGGAGCAGACAGATTCGACGTTTTCGCTGATCGGCGGGACGGAAGAGACCGTGGCCGCCCTCAAGACCTTTCCTCCGCACTGGAGCGGGCGCCCCCGGTTCCTGCGCTGGTTTCATCTGCGCGGCCAGTTCCGCTCCCATTCGCTGCCGGGCCAGTACGCGTCTGTGCTCTACCAGGACTCGGCGATCCCGCGGATCATGGCCGGGTGGGCCCTTGACAGTCCTGTCCAGGCCGCCCTCTTCGAAGAGCTGGCAGAGCGCTGGGGAGCCGAGCGGGATGTCCGCGAGCTGCTGCGCACGCGTGCGGTCGCCGACCCCTCTGAGCACGTCCGTAGTACGGCTCTCGAAGCGCTGGCCGAACTCGGCACGGATGAGGAGGGTGTCAGCGATCTGCTCGCGGATCGTTCGGTCGCGGACCCCTCGCCGCGGATCCGCGCCCTCGCGCTGTCACTCCGCGGTGACAGCGCGTCGGACGAGGACCTGTGGGCGCCCCTCGCCGCGCTCGCCGTCTCCGCGGAGGACAAGTATCAGCGGTACCAGGCCTTGTCCGCGCTGGCTCAATACCGTGGTGACGACCCTGAGGTCAGGGAACTGCTCTGCCGTCGGGCGGTCGAAGATCCCGCCGGCTTCGTGCGGCTTGAGGCGCTGACCCATCTCGGTGATGTGCTGGACGACGAACGCATTGCGGCGCTGATGCGCAAACTGGCACTGGAGGACCCGAACGCCAACACCCGGCACTTGGCCCTGTACCACCTGACCCGTCATTCGGAGGACCCGGAAGCGTCACACAGACTCGCTGTCGAGGATCCGGACTGGTTCGTCCGGTCACAGGCCCTGTTCGGCCTGCGGAACATCCGTGGTGACGACCCCGCCACCTGGGAGCTGGCCCGGCGCCGAGCCGTTGCGGACCCGGACGAGAGGGTCCGCGGCTCGGCGTGCAGCATGCTGTGGCAGACGGCGGGTTCCCAGCCCGGCACGGTGGAGTTCCTGCGCGAAAGGGCTGTCGCGGACCCTGGGCCGCAGGCTCGGGCAGGCGCCCTCTACGGGTTGGTGCAACTGAGCGCTGACGAGCCGGCCACCTGGGAACTCGTCCGCGCGTATGCCGTCGGTGACACCGGAGGCGTCGTACGGGTGGCGGCCCTGAAGCATCTGTGCGGGCACCGCGGGGATGACGCCGGGACATGGGAGCTGGCCCTGGACCGGCTCGGCAACGATCCCGAGGCCGAAGTCCGGGAGGAGGCGCTGCGTTCCCTGAGGCACTACCGGGGTGATGAGGCCGCCAAGTGGGCCGCGATCCGTGCCCGCGCGCAGGACGACGACTCCGCCCCGGTCAGAAAGCTGGCGCTGGCACTGCTGGCAACGGGCCGGGGCGACGACGCAGCGGCCCGCGAGGTGTTCCGGGACCGGGCGGTCGCCGATGCCGATCCCGGGATCCGGGACGACGCCCTGCGCTGGTACGCCGTGTGCGAGACGGACGCCGCAGCGGCCGATTTCCTGCGCCACCGAGCCGTCGCCGATCCCGACCCCCAACCCCGCATCGCCGCCCTGCAGTCACTCGCCTTCGGCTGGCCCGCCCACCCGGAGACCCTGCCGCTGCTGCGGAATCGAGCAGAGTCCGACGAGGAGAAAGAGGTACGGGACGCGTCGGCGCGTGCTCTGGCGGCGGCCGAGTCGTTGCGGCCCGTCAGTGACCGGCTGCCCTGAGAAGGGTCCGACCGCGAGCCCCCGCTCGGCCTTTGCGAGGTCTTCACACCTGGTCCTTGACGACGCACGGTGTCTCCCCGTTGGCTTTCTGCCACCTCGTCGCGATGCTCCCACATCGGAAGGCACCACCAGTGAAAGCGCGTACCACCCGTCGGCCCGCTGTGCGTCCCCTCTCCATAGCCCTGGCGGTCACCCTGTCGGCCCTGTCCCTCGCCGCCTGCGGCGGCAGCGGGAGCGACGACTCCGCGGGTGTGAAGAAGGGCAACGACCTCACGGTGGGCCTGCTGCTGCCCGACCGGGACACGGCACGCTTCGAGAAGTTCGACTACCCCCTGATCAAGAGCGAGGTCGCCGAGCTCACCGAGAACCAGGGCAAGGTCGAGTACGCCAACGCCGAGGCGAGCGTGTCCAGACAGAGCGAGCAGTTCCAGAAGATGATCGCTGACAAGGTCGACGTCATCCTGGTGGACGCGCTGAACTCCAAGACCATCGCGTCGGACGTGCAGAAGGCCAAGGACGCCGGCATCCCCGTCATCGCCTACGACCGGCTCGCCGAGGGCCCGATCGACGCCTACGTATCCCACGACAACGAACTCGTCGGGCAGGTGCAGGGCCGCGCCATCGTCGGGGAGCTCGGCGACAAGGCCAAGAACAGCAAGGTCGTCATGATGAACGGCGACCCCGCCGACCCGAACACGGCACGGTTCAAGGACGGCGCGCTCGGCGAGCTCCAGGGGCAGGTCGACATCGTCCAGCAGTACGACACCAAGGAGTGGAAGCCCTCGATCGCCAAGGCCAACATGAAGAAGGCGATCCGGACCGTCGGGCTGGACAACATCGCCGCCGTCTACTCCGCCAACGACGGCATGGCGGGCGCCGTCATCGAGGCGCTGAAGGAGGCGGGCGCGACCAGGATCCCGCCGGTGACCGGGCAGGACGCCAACCTGGACGCGGTGCAGCGGATCGTGTCGGGGGAGCAGTACATGACCGTGTACAAGTCGTTCCTGCTGGAGGCGACGAACGCCGCGAAGATCGCCGTCGCGAAGGTCCAGGGACGCTCCATCGAGTTCGCCGCGCTGACCCGGGACACGGTCGACAGCCCCACGCAGAAGAACATCCCGGCGATGCTGGTGCCGGTGGTCGCCCTCACCAAGGACAACATCAAGGAGACCGTGATCACGGACGGGGTCTACACGGTCAAGGACATCTGCACGGCGAAGTACAAGGCGGACTGCGCGGCGATCGGCCTCGACTAGAACCTCCAACAGGCCGTCGGTGCCTGGCTCTTGACTTCGCGAGGTGCCCGCGCGACATTCCCCACCCCTTGAGGTGTCCCGTCGCGCTGGAGACGTCATGACCACTGACATGAACTCCGCACCATCGGCTGCTCCCCCTGGTTCCCCGTCTCGAAGACGAGTGCTGGCCGGTGCCGCGGGTGCCGGCCTCGCGGTCGCCGCCGGAGTGCAACAGGGCGCCCACGCCGCCGACTTACCCCCGCTCGGCACGTACGACGTCGTCGTCATCGGCTCCGGCGCGGCCGGGATGACCGCCGCGCTGACCGCCGCGGTGCAGGGCCTGAGCTGCGTCGTCGTGGAGAAGGCCCCGACCTTCGGCGGCTCGACGGCCCGCTCCGGTGCCGGGATCTGGATCCCGAACAATTCGGTGATCCTCGCGGCCGGTGTCCCCGACACGCCGGCCAAGGCCGCCGCCTACCTCGCCGCCGTCGTCGGCCCGGAGGTCCCCGCGGACCGGCAGCGCGCCTTCCTCACCCACGGCCCGGCGACCATCTCCTCCGTCATGGCCCACAGCCCCCTGCGCTTCCGCTGGATGGAGGGCTACAGCGACTACTACCCCGAGCTGCCCGGCGGCCTGCCCAACGGCCGCTCCATCGAGCCCGACCAGCTCGACGGCAGGCTCCTCGGCCCCGAACTGGCCCGTCTGAACCCGCCGTACCTGGACGTCCCCGCCGGCATGGTGGTCTTCGGCGCCGACTACAAGTGGCTGGCCCTGGCCGCCGTGAACGCCCGCGGCGCGGCCGTCGCCGCCCAGTGCCTGGCCCGCGGTACGAAGGCCGCGACGCTCGGCCAGAAGCCCCTGACGATGGGTCAGGCACTGGCGGCGGGCCTGCGCGCGGGGCTGCGCTCCGCAGGGGTACCGGTATGGCTGAACACGCCCCTGAGCGACCTGCACGTCGAGAACGGCAGGGTCACCGGAGCCGTGGTCACCCGCGACGGCACCCCGGGCCTGATCCGCGCCCGCCGGGGTGTCATCGTCGGCTCCGGCGGCTTCGAGCACAACGCGGCGATGCGCGAGCGGTACCAGCGCCGGCCGATCGGCACCGAGTGGACGGTCGGGGCGAAGGAGAACACCGGCGACGGCATCCGGGCGGGGGAGCGGCTCGGCGCGGCGCTCGACCTGATGGACGACGCGTGGTGGGGCCCGGCGATCCCGGTCCCGGACCAGCCCTACTTCTGCCTCGCCGAACGAACCCTCCCCGGCGGGCTGCTGGTGAACGGATCGGGCAGGCGCTTCGTCAACGAGGCCGCGCCCTACAGCGACGTCGTCCACACCATGTACGACGTCCACGACACCGACCCGGCCATCCCGTCCTGGCTGATCGTCGACCAGAACTACCGCAACCGCTACCTCTTCAAGGACGTCCTGCCGGCCCTGCCCCTGCCCGGCACCTGGTACGACTCGGGCGCCGCGCACAAGGCCTGGACCCTGGACGCCCTGGCCGCGTCGATCGGCGTCCCGGCGGCGGCCCTGCGCACGACCGTCGACCGCTTCAACTCCCAGGCACGGCGGGGCGAGGACCCCGACTTCCACCGCGGCGACAGCGCCTACGACCACTACTACACGGACCCGTCGGTCCTCCCGAACCCCTGCCTGGCGCCCCTCTGGCTGCCTCCCTTCCACGCCTTCCGCATCGTCCCCGGCGACCTCGGCACGAAGGGCGGCATGCGGACGGACGCCCGGGCCCGCGTCCTGCGCCCCGACGGCTCGGTGATCCCGGGCCTGTACGCGGCGGGCAACGCCAGCGCGGCGGTGATGGGCCACAGTTACGCGGGCGCGGGCTCCACGATCGGGCCGGCGATGACCTTCGGGTACATCGCGGCGAGGGACATAGCGGGGGTGCTGTGAGGGGGTATTTCTAGGACACCGGCTCGGGGGGCTTGCGGGCGACCAGGCACGCCTGGCGGACCGGCTCCCCGAGCGTCTCGTCGGGCTCCCGGACGGTCCGGGAGCGCACGACGAACCCGGCGGCTTCCAGCAGGGCGGCGATCCGCTCCGGCTGCCGCCGCAGGAAGGTCAGCGCCACCTGGTGCCCGAAGGCCTCCTCGTAGCGGCGGGGCTCGTCACCGGCCTGGAAGCCGAGGAGCAGATGCCCGCCGGGGCGCAGGACGCGGAGGAACTCGGCGAATACGGCCGGCAGCCGGTCGAGCGGGGTGTGGATGGTGGAGTACCAGGACACGACCCCGTCGAGCGAGCCGTCCGGCAGGTCCAGCTCCAGCATCGAGCCCTGCGCGAACCGCAGGCCGGGATGCTCACGCCGGGCGATCGCGAGCATCGACTCCGACAGGTCCACCCCGAACACGGACAGCCCCCGCGACGCCAGATACGCGGTCACCCGCCCCGGCCCACACCCCAGGTCGGCGACCTCGCCCCCCTCACCCACGAGTTCCGCGAACCCGTACAGCAGCCCCAGGTCCAGCGGCATCGCCACGCGCGGCTCACTGAAGCGGACGGCGTAGTCCTCCGCCACGGCGTCGTAGAAGACCCGGGTCTCATCCACAAAGTCGAGGTCAGTCATCCTCCGACCCTAGGGCGGGGCACTGACACCGCGGGGGGCTTATACGGCGTCCCGTCATCTCATCGCACGGCCGTCTTACCGGTCTGCCGGTCTACCGGTCTGTCGGTCTCCGGTCCTCGTCCGTCCGCCGTGCTCCGAGGCCCGCGCCCGCGCCGATCGCCGTGCCCAGGGCTGTCTTCCCCGTCGTGCTCCGGGTCCGGGTCTCTCTGCATCCGGGCATCCTCTCAGGGGCCACGGGATCACGGGATAGGGGCCAGAATTCGCCGGAAATTCACCGGAGGGCAAGAGGGAGCAAAAGGCAGGAGCCCCGCCGCCTGACGGCGCGGGGCTCCTTGGGTACTACTGATCAGACCGGCGTGACGTTCTCAGCCTGCGGGCCCTTCGGACCCTGCGTGACGTCGAAAGACACCTGCTGGTTCTCCTCGAGAGAGCGGAAGCCGCTCGCGTTGATCGCGGAGTAGTGGACGAAGACGTCGGGGCCGCCGCCCTCCTGGGCGATGAAACCAAAGCCCTTTTCGGCGTTGAACCACTTCACGGTTCCGGTAGCCATAAGCCCTCCTTGGGCTCAAAAGGGTTGCCCTGCTCCAGAACCAGCAAGTGTGAAGATGAATTCTGCACAACTGCATACGTCTGAGAATGACGAGAGCCCGCGGTCACATGCTCCGCAGGCTCTGTACTGCAAGGGAAACCAAACTGCAACTTGCGACGAGCCTAGCACGCAGGCCCCGGAATGCAATAGGGGTCAAGATCACCTCACCCGAATGTTTGAACACCGTCCGCCGACTGGCGGTGAGGGCGCCGGCGGCAGGCCCCGGACCCACGGCGGGGCCGGGCGTGGGCCCGTAGGCCATGAGGGCTAGCCTCACGATGTGGACAATCCTCGCACCCGGCCGCGCGTCGGCCACATCCAGTTCCTGAACTGCCTGCCCCTGTACTGGGGGCTCGCCAGAACGGGCACGCTCCTCGACTTCGAGCTCACCAAGGACACCCCTGAGAAGCTCAGCGAGAAGCTGGTGCAGGGCGATCTCGACATCGGTCCGATCACCCTGGTCGAGTTCCTCAAGAACGCCGACGACCTCGTCGCCTTCCCCGACATCGCCGTCGGCTGCGACGGCCCCGTCATGTCCTGCGTGATCGTCTCGCAGGTCCCCCTGGACCGGCTGGACGGCGCCCGCGTCGCCCTCGGCTCGACCTCCCGCACCTCCGTCCGCCTCGCCCAGCTGCTCCTCGCCGAGCGCTACGGCGTCCAGCCGGACTACTACACGTGCCCGCCCGACCTCAGCCTGATGATGCAGGAGGCCGAGGCCGCCGTCCTCATCGGCGACGCGGCCCTGCGCGCGAACATGGTCGACGGCCCGCGCTTCGGCCTGGACGTGCACGACCTGGGCGCGCTGTGGAAGGAGTGGACGGGCCTGCCGTTCGTCTTCGCGGTCTGGGCGGCGCGCCGCGACTACGCGGAGCGCGAGCCGGTCATCACGCGCAAGGTGCACGAGGCCTTCCTCGACTCCCGCAACCTCTCCCTGGAGGAGGTCGGCAAGGTCGCCGAGCAGGCCGCCCGCTGGGAGGCCTTCGACGAGGAGACCCTGGCCCGCTACTTCACGACCCTCGACTTCCGCTTCGGCGGCCCGCAGCTGGAGGCGGTCGCCGAGTTCGCCCGCCGGGTCGGGCCCTCGACCGGCTTCCCCGCGGACGTGAAGGTGGACCTGCTCCAGCCGTGAGCGGGCCCGCGCTCCCGCACTACTCTGCTGGGAGTGCGCGCGTACGGGGTCCGGCGGGGGCCTGCGGGCGCCTACGGGGGAGGGGTGACGCCATGCGGCCGCTCGAAGTCGACGAACCCACCGTCGTGGGGCCCTACCGGCTGCTCGGCCGGCTGGGCTCCGGCGGTATGGGCCGGGTCTACCTGGGCCGCAGCGCCGGCGGCCGTACGGTCGCGGTGAAGATCGTCCATCCGCACTTCGCGCTGGACGAGGAGTTCCGGGCCCGCTTCCACCGCGAGGTCGAGGCCGCGCGCCGGGTCGGAGGTGCCTGGACGGCACCCGTCCTGGACGCCGACCCGGACGCGCGGGTGCCGTGGGTGGCGACGGCCTACGCGGCGGGTCCCTCGCTGTCGGCCGCGGTCACCGAGGGCGGCGCGCTGCCCGCCCACACCGTACGGGTGCTGGGGGCCGGGCTGGCCGAGGCGCTGGCGGCGGTGCACGACCTGGGCCTGGTGCACCGGGACGTGAAGCCGTCGAACGTCCTGCTCACGCTCGACGGGCCGCTGCTGATCGACTTCGGCATCGCACGGGCCACGGACGGTACGGCGTCCCTTACCTCCACGGGCGTGTCGATCGGCTCGCCCGGCTACATGTCGCCCGAGCAGATCCTCGGCAAGGGCGTCACGGGCGCGGCGGACGTCTTCTCACTCGGCGCGGTCCTGGCGTACGCGGCGACCGGCGAACCGCCCTTCCCCGGGGACTCCTCGGCGGCCCTGCTCTACAAGGTCGTCCACGAGGAGCCGGAACTCGGCGGCCTGGACGGGCAGTTGCGCGAACTCACGGCGGCCTGCCTGACGAAGGACCCGGACGCACGGCCCGCCCCCGCCGAGGTGGCCCGGCGGCTGGCGCCCGAGGGCGCGGCCCGGCTGGTGGCGGGCGGGTGGCTGCCGGGGGCATTGGTGGAGCAGGTGAGCCGCAGCGCCGTACGGCTGCTGAACCTGGAGGCGACGGGGCCCGGGGCGGCCGGGGGCCCTTCGGGGCCGGTCGGTTTCAGCAGCCCGTCCGTGGCGGCGGCGGAGACGGGGACGCCGGTGGGTAGCGCGCCGCCGGCGGATGGAGTGACGCCGGCGGATGGAGTGACGCCGGGAGGGGCGGTGCTGCCGGGTGGGGCGGTGGCGGCGGGTGAGACGGCGACGCCGGGTGGGGCGTCGAGTCCGGCGGCGGGGCCGGTCGGCGCCTTCGGGCCGCCGGGTGAGACGGCGACGCCGGGTAAGACGGTGGCGCCCGGTGAGACGGCGACGCCGGGTAAGACGGTGGCGCCCGGTGAGACGGCGACGCCGGGTAAGACGGTGGCGCCGACGGACACCGTGCCGCCGCGAGGCGAGACGGTGCCGCCGGCGGAGGCGGGTCCCGTCGGCGTGTTCGGGCCGCCGCCGGTGATGCCCACGCCGGCCGTACCTGCCTCCACCGCCGTACCCACCGCCGTACCAGCCCCCGAACTAGCCCCTGTACCCGCACCCCGGGACGCCGGTCCGCAGGACGACACCGCCGCCCCGTCGTCCGTCGGCCGGCGCCCCGGCAGGGTGACGGTCTCCGTGGCGGCGACGTCCACGCCGGAGGGCGGCGGCCGGGTGCGGAGACTGAGCTGCACCGTGGCGCTGGCGGTCGCCGGGGCGATGGCGGCCGTGACGATCGGCTCGGCGTTCGTGTTCGACCTGCTGCCGGACCGCACCTCCCACGACGACGACACGAGCGACTCCGGCGCGGGCACCGACTCTCCCCCCGCGGCGTCCGCGAGCGCCGCCCCTTCCGGCGCCGTGCCCGCCGCGTACCTCGGCACCTGGGAGGGCCAGGGCACCGCCCTGGACGGCAGGCTGCCCCTCGGCACGTTCCGGATCACCGTCGAACGGGCCGCCGTGGGCCAGGAGTTGGGGCGCCTGCGCCAGACCGATCAGATCGGCGGCGTCTGTGTCGACGTACTGACCTTGAAGCAGGTGACGAAGAAGGAGCTCGTCGCGACGTCCGTGGGTGCGAAGACCAACCACGGCGGCTGCAACCCGGCCCCCACGACGGTCCGCCTCACGCCGGTGGGCGATGACCTGCGGTACCGGTCGGAGAGTGAGGAGTCGGGGCGGCCTCAGGCTCGGATGTCGCGGGTGCGGTAGCGGAGGGCCGGCCGCCGCACTTGAAGAACAGGGTGATCAGCAGCGCGGCCGCGGCAAGGGTGGCGACGAGACCGACGGCCCACAGCCACGGGTAGTGCACGTGCACCCAGCAGGGCCCGCCCTCGTTGTAGCAGTCGGAGTCCCAGTCGCGGCGCCGCTTGGGCCGTGTGGTCCCCATGATCACCCCGGCGACCAGGTACCCCGCCGCCAGCCCGGGCAGCGAGGCCGCAGCCCAGGCCAGCGAACGTGGCTTGCTCTTCTTCCAGTTCATCCGGGTCAGGGGCCAGACCCAGGCGAGGAAGACCAGCGGTACCAGGGCCCCCACGGTGGCGGCGAAGGCGTACGCGCCGCCGGGCCACGCGGCGGCGAAGCCGCTCCAGAGGTCGTCCCCCCAGTACATGTCGAAGAAGTACAGCGGCGTCAGCAGGACCAAGACGCCGGGGATCACCGCGCAACCCACGGCACATCCCCAGTCCGGCTTCCTCGGCCGCCCGGCGGCGGGTCGGCCGCGCCGATGCTCGTACCGCAGGGCGGCCTTGACCGCCTTCCTCCGCTTCGGCTTCGCCGAACTTCCGCTCATGGCCCCTGACTCTCACCTTGCTCAAGCGGTCACTACTGTGTCTGCGATAGCGAACACCATGAGATGCGATGAGCACACCACAACGCGTGACACGGGGAAGGCCCACAAATGGAGACGCTGCAGCCGGACGATCCGACGGAGTTGGGCACCTACCGTCTCCTGCGAAGACTCGGCGCCGGCGGCATGGGTCGCGTCTACCTGGCCCGTTCGCCCGGTGGCCGTACCGTCGCCGTGAAGGTCGTACGGCCGGACCTGGCAGCGGATGGCGACTTCCGTGACCGCTTCCGGCACGAGGTCGAGATTGCCAAGGCCGTCTCCGGCCGCTTCACCGCCCCTGTCGTGGACGCCGCCCCGGACGCGCCGTTGCCGTGGCTGGCGACGTCGTACGTGCTCGGTCCGGATCTCACGGACGTGGTCGCCGTGCACGGTGCACTGCCGGAGCGGACCGTGCGGGCACTGGCCGCGGGCCTTGCCGCTGCCCTCCAGGAGGTTCATGCGGCGGGACTGATCCACCGGGACCTGAAACCGTCGAACGTCCTGCTGGCGGCAGACGGCCCGCGCGTCATCGACTTCGGAATCGCGCGTGCGGTGGACGGAAACCGTATGACACAGACGGGAGTCGTGGTCGGCTCACCCGGTTACATGTCACCGGAGCAGGCGCTCGGTCAGGATGTCGGTGCGGCGAGCGATGTCTTCTCGCTGGGTGCCGTGCTCGCGTTTGCGGCGACCGGCAGGGGCACGTTCGGTCACGGAGCCGTCTCGCACGCCTCGTTGCTCTATCAGGTCGTGCACGGCGAGCCCGACCTGGAGGGCGTACCGCAGCAACTGCTGGGCCTGGTGCGCGCTTGTCTCGCGAAGGATCCCGCGCATCGCCCGGCGCCGTCGGAGATCGTCACGGCACTCGCACCACAGGGTGTCGAAGGTGTCCTCAGCGACTGGCTCCCGTCGGCGGTGGCATCGACGATCGCCACGCATGCGGCCGGAATCCTGGACTTGGAGGCACCGCAGCAGCCCCAGGCTCCGGCCGCTGCGTCCTTCGGGCCCGCACCGGCGATGGCGGGTGGGACCGCTGCGCCGGCGAGCACACGAACGCCGGGGTACGGGTACCCGCCGGCCTCTGGACAGGCCGGCACCCCTGCGGCTGCCTACGGCACCCCGATGCCCGGGTACGCCACACCGCCGGGTGACGCGCAGACCCCGGGACACGGGGCGACCACGCCGGCCTTCGCCACCGCCTCCACCGCTCCCTCCCGCCGCCGCGTCCTTGGCCTTGCGCTCGGCGGTGCCGCCGCCGTGGCTGCGGCGGGCGGGGCCGCCACTTGGTGGCTCGGCCAGGACGGTGCCCCCTCCGGCACGGCGACCGGCACGAGTGGCGTCGGTGGTTCCGCGCAGCCGGTCGAGGAGAACTTCACCACCCCGCCGGCCGGAGTCGCCCCCCAGCCTCTGTGGCACGAGCAGGCGGCGGAGGACAGCACCACCACGGACGTACCGCTCCTCATTCATGACGGCCTGCTCCTGGTCAGCGGCGACCCCCTGGTGGCATACGACGTGAAGACCGGGAAGGCCCGTTGGTCGAAGCCCGACGTCTGTGCTCCCGGCTCCCAGCTCCTGTTCCGTGACGGCAAGGTGTTCCTGACCGATGGCGGCGCCGAGGGAGTCCTCGTCGCGCGTGATGTGAAGACCGGCCAGGAGGTGTGGCGCAGCCGCCTCGGCAAGCAACTCGGCATCGAGGGCACCATCGCCATCGACGACAAGAACGTGTACGTCACGGTGACCGACTACGCCCGCGCCGCGAGCGCCACCGAGTACCGCACTGCGGTCGCCGCGGTCAGCCACAGCACCGGCAGAAAGGTGTGGCTGCAGCACCGCGACTGGGGCACGAAGGACTACGACGTCCAGGGCACCGTCTCCGGCAAGTACCTCGTCTACACGGACTCCAACTACAACCTCACCGTGCGCGACACCGCGACCGGTGACCAGCTGTGGACCCAGAAGATCGGCGACGACTGGGCCTGGCAGCCGACGGTCGCGAACGGCCTCGTCTTTCTTCCCGGTGAGGAGCTCACGGCGGTCGACGCGGAGACAGGCAGTACACGGTGGACGCTCTCACCCAAGGGACGCCGTGGCTTCAACAACCCCGCCGTCATCGACGGAGTGCTGTATGTCAGCGACTACGACCGCGGCGTATGGGCCGTCGACGTCAAGAGCGTCAAGCGGCTCTGGCTGTGTGAGGACCAGGATCGCGGCGGGCCCGAGAGCTTCGTGAGAGTCGGCACGACGCTGTACTGCGCCTCCGGGCCCCTGTCGGGGGGTGTGATCGCCCTTGCGGCCAAGAGCGGCAAGGTGCGTTGGACCTGGACCGACGACAAGGACTCCGGCGCTCCGTGGCAGATGGCCCACGCCGGAAACCGGCTGTTGGTGACGAACGGGCCGGAGATATACGCCATGCCGGCAGTCTGACGCCGGGGCGCTGGGGAGCCAATCCGGGGACTGCCATAGTCTCCGTTAGCTGAAGTTAACGAACGTGGCCAGAGGGGCCGACGGGGAGGATGACCACCATGCGGATGCTGGTCACGGTCGTACGCGAAGGCGGTGAGCCGGAGGACGTCGTCATCACAGCAGATGACACCGCCACGGCAGGCGATGTCGCGGAGGTACTGGCGCAGGCCGTCGGACAAGGCGTCGCCCCGCATGGCGGTGGGAGGGGGAACGTCGTCGCCATGCCCGGCACCTCACTGGCTTCGCTGCCCGGCTACGGGACAGCGGTGACCGGAGCGCCGGCGCTGTGGGCCGATGGCGTGCTGTGCGACCCGGCGGCACCGGCGGCCGGCGTCCTGCGGGACGGCATGCGCGTCTCCGTAGAAGGCTCGATAGGCCCGCTACTGCGCAAGGGCGAGCCCGTCGGACAGTACGAGTTGCGGGTGACCGGCGGCCCCGGTTCCGGGCGGGTGGTCCGGATGGGTGTCGGCGCGGCCACGGCGGGATCGGCGCCCACCTGTTCGTTGCCGTTGCCGGATTCCTCACTGCCGCCGGTCGCCCTCCGGCTGACGATCGACCTCCAGGGCAACGTCGTGCTCACGCCGGAGGCCGGCGCCTACATCAGGCTGAACGACGACCCGGTGGCGGCCGGGACTCCTTGGCCGCTCGGCGGTGTCGTACGGGTCGGCGACTCGCTGCTCGTGCTCGACAAGGTGGCCGAGCCGGACGCGCACCTGTCTCCGATGAGCGAGGGCGGTCTCGCCTACAACCGCCCTCCTCGGCTGTCGCCGCTGCGGCCTCGGCGGCGGCTGGCCGTGCCGGTGCCCCCCACCAAGGGAGACCGCGCGCGTTTCCAGTTCATCATGGCCTTCATGCCCATGCTGTTCGGGCTGGCCATGTACTTCTTCACCAAGCAGATCTACATGCTGCTGTTCTGTCTGATGAGCCCGCTCATGATGCTGGGCCAGTGGATCAGTGAGAACCGCGAGGGCAAGAAGAAGCACAAGACGTCCCTCAAGCAGTACAAGAAGGACCTCGCGGCCTATGAGGCCGAACTCGTCAACCTCAGCAAGGAAGAACAGCGCGCCCGGCGCGAGGACAACCCCGACCCGGCCGAGGTCCTCCTCTACGCGACCGGCCCCCGCCGCCGTCTGTGGGAGCGCCGCCTCACCGACCCGGACGCGATGCAACTGCGCATCGGGGTCGGCGCTCTGCCTTCCGACGTGGAACTCGTCTTCGCACGCGGCGGCTCGTCGCACGACGAGGAGCCCCCTGAGCCCCCGCTCCTTCCGGATGTCCCGGTCACCCTGCCCTTTGCCCGGCTCGGCGTGGTCGGTATCGCGGGCGACCGCGCCCGCGCCCTCGCCACCGCGCGCTGGCTGAGCGTGCAGGCCGCCGTGCTGCACAGCCCCCGAGATCTGTCACTGGTGTCACTGGCTGCGACACCCGCCGCCGGCGCCGAGTGGCACTGGGCACACTGGCTGCCCCACACCAACCCCGACGAGGGACAGGACTGCGTCGCTCTGGTCGGCTTCGACTCGGAGGGCATCAGCCGCCGAGTCAACGAACTTCTCAACGAGCTGGCTCGACGCAAGGCGGCCCGCGAGCAGCACAACATGACAGGCCAGCTGTATCCGGACGCCAACGTGCTCCTGATACTCGACGGGGCACGGTTGCTGCGGCGCGTACCCGGCGTCCCCCAACTCCTGGCGGAGGGCCCGCAGTACGGGATCTTCGCCCTCTGCATCGACGAGGACGAGCGGCTGCTTCCCGAGGAGTGCAAGGCTGTCGTGGCGTGGTCGCCCGACGCGGCCCACCACGTCCGGGTGCGCGGCTACGGCCTGGAGGCCGTCGGTGACGTCCTCGCCGACCAGGTGCCTTACGAGTGGTGTGAACTCCTGGCCCGGTCTCTCGCCCCCATCCGGGATGTCAGTCGTGACGACGCGGATTCCGCTCTGCCCACCTCGGCCCGACTGCTGAACCTGCTGAACATGCCCAACCCGGCGGGCGTCGACGTGGAGCGCATCTGGCAGGCCGGTGGTTCGACGACATCCGCACCCATTGGTATCGCCGCCGACGGCGTATTCGTCCTGGACATCCGCCGCGACGGGCCGCATGCCCTGGTCGCCGGTACGACGGGTGCCGGTAAGTCCGAGCTCTTGCAGACGATCATCGCCTCGCTGGCGGTGGCGAATCGCCCCGACGCCCTGAACTACGTCCTCATCGACTACAAGGGCGGCAGTGCCTTCATGGACTGCGCCCGCCTGCCGCACACCGTCGGCATGGTCAGCGACCTCGACGCCCACTTGACCGAGCGGGCCCTCGCGTCGCTCGCCGCCGAGCTGCATCGCCGGGAGCGGATCCTCTTCGACGCCGCCGCCAAGGACATCGAGGACTACAACGACACCCGCAAGCTCCGCCCCGAACTGGAGCCGATGCCCCGGCTCGTCCTGGTCATCGACGAGTTCGCGTCCCTGGTCGCGGAATTGCCCGACTTCATCGCGGGACTGGTCGACATCGCACGCCGAGGCCGCTCTCTCGGCGTGCACCTGATCCTCGCGACGCAGCGTCCCGCGGGTGTGGTGAGCGCCGACATCCGGGCCAACACCAACCTCCGCATCGCCCTGCGGGTGACCGACGCCGCCGAGTCGATGGACGTCATCGACGCACCCGACTCGGGCGCGATTTCGAAGTCGACGCCAGGCCGTATGTACGTCCGTTCCGGAGCCCAGTCGCTCGTAGGCGTGCAGTCGGCCCGTATCGGTGGCCGTCGCCCGGCCACGGGGCAGACGGGGCCGAAGGCCACGCTCGTGCCCTTGCC
The DNA here is from genome assembly GCF_040613735.1 of Streptomyces sp. NPDC006235. Classification (NCBI taxonomy): domain Bacteria; kingdom Bacillati; phylum Actinomycetota; class Actinomycetes; order Kitasatosporales; family Streptomycetaceae; genus Streptomyces; species Streptomyces sp. NPDC006235. The sequence goes on along the minus strand of NZ_JBEXSR010000012.1, from coordinate 107,928 downwards.
CTGGAACGCCTACGCTCGCCCGCTGCCCAAGCGGGAAGAAGCCGAGGACGACGGCACGATGGTCACCGACCTGGCCGTCCTCGTGGACGCGGTGCGCGACGGTGCGGAGCGGATGGGCTTCGGCGAACAGCGCAGCCCGTGGCTTCCGCCACTGGCGGAGTCCGTCACGCTGGACGAACTGTCCACTTACGGTGGCGCACCGGCCACCACGCCCGCCGACGACGTGGCTCCCATCCCGTACGGCCTGATCGACCTGCCGGCGAAGCAGACTCGCATGCCGGTGTCCTTGGACCTGGTGCACGGTGAGCACACCCTGCTGCTCGGTGGCGCTCGTTCCGGCCGTTCGACCGCACTGCGCACGCTCGCCGGCTCGCTGGCCCGCAACACATCCCCGCACGATGTGCACGTCTATGCCATCGACTGCGGCTCCAACGCACTACTGCCCCTGGTGCGTGTGCCGCACGTCGGCGCCGTCGTGACCCGCGATGAGCCGGACCGGGTGCGCAGGCTGATCCAGCGCCTCCAGGTGGAGATCGCCCGCCGTCAGCAACTACTGGCGATGGAGGGCGCCTCGAGCGCGGCGGAGCAGCGCGCGGGAGCCTCCCCGGAGGAGCGCCTTCCCTGGATGGTTCTGCTCCTGGACAGTTGGGAAGGTTTCGCGTCGACCTTCGAGAACTACAACTACGGCCAGTTGCTGGAAGCGGCCCAGAGGCTCTTCCGTGAGGGATCCGCAGCGGGACTGAAGGTCGTCATGACGGCCGACCGCAGTGGTCTGAGCGGTCACGTCTCCTCGGCCTTCGCCGACCGACTCGTCATGCGCTTCGCCGACCCGAACGACTATTCAACGGCCGGTCTCCAGGCCCGCGAGGTCCCGAAGAACATGCCGCCCGGGCGCGCCCTTCGTATCACGGACACGGGCGTAAACGAGACACAGATCGGTTTGCTGGCGCCGGACCCGGCCGGCCAGGCCCAGGTCCGCGCGCTCCGCGAGATCGCGGAGGAGGCGCGAACGCGCTACGGCCGCGTCCCGGCGGGCCGCCGCCCCCTGCGCGTGGACGCTCTGCCGACGCGCATCACAGCGTCGGAGGCGATGGCCCTGGACCCGGACTTCGTGCCGCCGTCGCCGCTGTGGGCCTTGGTCGCCGTGGGAGGCGACGAACTCCACCCCATCGGCATCGACTTGGAGGAGAACGGACCCGGATTTGTCATTGCCGGCCCACCGAAGTCCGGCCGTTCGACGGCACTGCTGTGCGCCGCCGAGTCTCTTCTACGAGCAGGCACCCGCCTGGTGGTCGTGACACCTCGCCGGTCCCCGCTGCGGGAGCTCGAGGGCCGAGAAGGGGTACTCGGCGTGCTCAACGCGGAGAGCTCGGGTGACGACCTGGAAGAGCTCCAGGACCAACTCGACGGGCGTCCGTACGTCGTCGTGGTCGACGACGCCGAACTCCTCTATGACGCGCCGCTGGACGAGCCTCTGGAAGGTGTCATCCGCAAGGGAGCCGATGGCGGCGTGGGCCTGCTCGCCGCCGGCACGACGGACTCACTGTCCAGCCAGTACCGAGGCTTCGCAGTCGAGGCCCGCAAGTCCCGCAACGGCATGCTGCTGACACCGCAAAGCACGTCGGACGGCGAACTGTTCGGCATCCGGCTGCCTGCGAACAGTGGGGGCGGGGCAGCCGGCAGTGGGTTGTTCGTGGCTGGGGGGGCGTTCGTGCCGGTTCAGGCTGTGATGAACGGGTAAATCGTGAGGGGCTCCCGCTCACTGAGCGGGAGCCCCCCCTCGGCGCTGCTTGGGTGTCACTGAGACTAGGACTCCGTGTTGCGAACGCTCTTGTCACTTGGTTTCTCGCCACGTGCGAAGAATCCAGAGACGACGCCAGATCACTGCCGTGGTGAGGCCGAGGCAAATGACCGCCAGAGCCGAAGCGCCGTAGCCTGGCAGGTTTGCCGGCGGGTCCTCTACCCAACCCTGAGTGAGGATCCGGGAGGGGACCTCGGGATCGTACGTGACGATCATGGAAGCGTCAGTTTGCGTTTCGGGAAGCATCCCGGCGTACTCCGAGAGCTTGACCTCGGTGCCTGCCTCGGGGCCGCTCACGAGACGGACCTTGACGTACTTCGGCTTCGAGTCGACACCAACGACAGTGGAAGCGGCACTCACCCCGCGGGAACGCAGGTCCTGAACCAAGGAATGTGACGGGAGGAAGAAGGCAAGAGCCATCCCGGCACACAACAGAAACAGGCCGGACCCGGCAAGAATCACGCGGAGTTGCGGGAGCGGTGGCCGCGGTTTCCATCCAGCCGCTCCGGCGGCCGCTTTGCGTGCCGCTTCCACATGAGGTGGAAGCTGATACCGGCCCGTGTGGCGGTTGCTGCTCACCTTGGCCATAGTCATCGCAGGGACGCGGACGCCGTAGCTTTGTTCTTCTGCTCAAATGCCGCCGGGGGCACCCCGTACGAGGATCGATGACCTCGAAGGAATGCCCCGGCAGGCTGTGGCATCGGCGCGGCCGCGTCGGCTCAGGTGGCGCGCTCGATGTTGTCGGCGCTGGTGTTGGCCGACTTGCTTGCTTCGTTCAGCGTGTCGACCCACTTGTCGAACGTCGGCTTGATGTCGTGCCAGTCGTTCCGGAAGCGGTCGGCCTTGGGACCCTTCCAATAACCCGAGCTGTGGCTGGTGGCAGACTCCAGCGCCTTGATGAGGCCCTGGAGGTCGGTGGCCTTCTTGCCGAAGAGCTTGGACAGCTCCCGAAGCTGAGTGAGATCTGCACCGCGATCCATGGCGTTCCTCCCCGTGTCACATACGTCAACGGACTATCCGTTTGCAACAAGGGACGCTACCGCACCACACGTAGTTGCAGTCCAGCGCCTTGGGACATGGGAGTCTCGTGTGAACAAGTGGTGTTGGCCTGGGTCGGGAGCCCGACGAAGGTCTACACGGAGCCCCAGTATGCTGAGGCTCCAGGGACAGCGGGGGAGGCTGCTATGGCAAATCCTGACATTCAGGAACTCAACCAGCGGGCCGGCCAGCTGAGGTCGCTGGCCGACCACATTGACTCACTTGTCGATGCCGCCAAGAAACACAGCACCATCGGGATGAAGACCTGGTCGGGCCCCAACGCGGACGACGTGCGCGGGCGGCTCAAGGGCTGGCAGACGACGTGCGGCACGGTCGCCAAGGCGCTGCGCGACGAAGCGCACAAGTGCGCGCAGGACGCCAAGGATCTGAAGGACGAGAAGAAGTAGCGGGCGCTGCCCCCGCTACGGCGAGAGGAACCTGTACCAGTGCCCTCGTACGACAGCTCCCGGGCCCGTTTCCGGCTGGCCGACCGCCACATCGCTGTGTTCGCACACCTCCTGGACGGTGAGACGCCGCCTGAGGAGCTGTGGGAGTCGCTGGTCGAGCTCCAGCGCATCGGCCTGGTCGGCGAGGAGGGAGAACTGGCTCCGGTTCTCCGCGAGCCGCTCGGCGCCCTGGCCGACCCGATGGTCATGATCCATGTGGAGATCACGGGCGAGCACGGCGTGGTCAACCACGGTGTGGTCGTGGGCCAGGAGGCCGTGATCTCACACGACGGCTGGCCGGGCGAGGAAGAGTCCGAGTACGTCTCCATCGAGCCGAACACCCTCGTGTGGGAACTGGCCCGCAAGGTCAACCTGCATCGCGGCGAAAAGCCGGTGGAAGGCGCTCCCGAGGTGCGAGTCGAGACGACCATGGGCGCTTTGGACGCCGCGTTCGTCACTCTTGATGAGCCTGGCGCCGACGAGGACACGACCCGCGACCTCGTTCGCAAGGCACTCATCGAGGCGGACCCCAAGCTAAAGGACCCGGTCCTGGGCCAATTCCTCGACTTGGTCGTCTCCTTGAACGCCACTTGGCGCATCACCACCGCCTGGGACGGCGAACACGAGGGCCAGCGCTCCACCATGGTCCGCGCGCTGTCCGTCTGGGACTGCGGCCCTCTCGGCTACTGGATCCGCGAGCAGCCCGAAGAACCCATCATGCCGGGCCAGGTTGGCCCGGACAGCGCGCTTGTTCTGGTGAAGTCCGACTCCGCCGAGGTGTGGGAGAAACTGACGGATCTGTTGCCGGACAAGGAAGAACTGCTGATTGCGGCCGAGTGATACCGGAGTCTCGGGCAGGACCGAGGCGCATCCGCGTGCGAGCCGACAGGAACTGCGGCGTCGGCTCGGCACGCTGGGGGTCCTCGTCTTTCTGCCCCTGGCGCTGACCGGCTGTGCGTGGCTGGCTCAGCACCAAGGTCCACTGATGTTGACGGGTGCGATCCTGGCAATGCTCTCGCTGGTAGTTGCCTGGGCCATGTGTGGTGCCGGACCGGGTGCGTGCGTAGCAGTCTTCGGGTTTGCCTTCATGCTCTTTGTGGGGCCGGCCATGGGTGACTACCTCCTCAACGACCGTGGCGTGCGACACGGCGCAGTGATCGGCGACGTCAGCAGGTACTGGAAGAAACACGGGGACGGCCGGGCCTGCACGGTCGTGACAACTGATACCGGCAGGCCCGACGCCTACGAAGTGGACGACCCCGACGGCTGTGACGACGACCTAAGGGAAGGGCAGAACGTAACTCTGGTGGTCGATCCGGAAGGCTGGCTGAAGCCACGGCTGAGCAGTCACGTCAATGGCGTTGCGCCATACCTGGTCTGGACGTCCGCAGGGCTGCTCACCGCGACAGAGAGTCTTGTACTGTACGGGCGGCTTCGGCGGCGGGGGCTGCGGGTTTAGCCCTCAGTCCCTGAGCGGGACGTCAAAACCAGTTCATCGGGTTCGCCTTGGACTTGGCGATGCTCTTCCCCAGGTCTTTCGCCTTGTCACCGACCCAGTCGGCCGCCTTGCCCGCGCCCTCCTTGATGTCGTCCCAGTGCTGGACGACCTTCGCGCCGCCGTAGATGAGGCCCGTCCCCACTGCGAGACCGATGGTGACCGGATTGGGGGCGACCATGGCCGCCGTGAGGGAGGCGTTGAAGCCGACCTCGGCGACATCGGCGACGTACGCGGCGCCCTTCTTTTTGAAGGCGTCGACGGGGTTGCCTTGAGAAATCACGTTTGCGGCACTGAAGCCGGTCGACATGACACCGCCCACGATGCCGGCGCCGCGCAGGAACCCGGCAGTCTTCGCGGCGGCCCCGAGGCCAGTGCGCAGGGCCCCTGCGCCTCGTGCGGCATTTGTAGCCTCCGCCACGGAGTTGGCGAACCGCTGGCTGTTCGCGGCCTTGGTGAACACTTTGATCAGGCTCGCGTTGCCAGCGCGGGCGACAGCCTGACCGGAGTGTGTGAAACCGCCGTACATCTTGGCCGCCTGGTCGGAACCGACCAGAAAGTCGATGACGCCGTTGGCGCGGAGCGTGTTCATCAAGGGCGTGGCGCGCACCCAGTTGTAGCCCTGGCCAATCAGATCTCCGCGAATGCCGCTGGTGAGAGGGATGCGGGAGAGGCTCTGATAAGTGGTGCTCCTGCCGAAGAGCGAACCGAGCTGACCGGGAAGCCAACTGCCCGGCGCGCTCAGCGAACGGAGCTTCGGGGTCCACTTGATCAGGCCGTTGCCCGCGGACCGTATAAGTCCGCTCTCGGAGCCTCGCAGGACCACGCCCAGTCGCGTCTTCCAGCTCCGAAGGGCGCCCGCCTTCAGCGAGTTACCGAGCAGCACCTTGGTCAGAGACGTGCCCTGAAGGGTGACGACGGCCGTGGCGGCGGTCACCGAGCCCCAGTCGCCGTACAGGCCGATCATGGAGGCGATGGTCTCTTCGTGCGGCTGCAGCCCGGGGATCTGGGCTATGGCGTGAGCCTCCAGCCGCTGGATCCAGTCCGCCAGCGACTCGTCGGGCTGTCGCTTGAACCTGTAGGCGTTCGGATCATCGCTGGCCGCGACGGAGTTGGCGAGGAGGAGAGCGTCGGGGCCGAGACCCTTGCTCCTGTACTTCTCGATCTCCTTGGGGCTGAACCCAGCCCACATGAGTCCGGCTTGGGGGTCACCGCTTTCCAACCGGGCGAAGACGGCCCGCTTGCGCAAATCCGGTGCCGTGTCCTTGGCCCAGCCGCGCAGGGGCTTCAGTGAAGTCAACTTGCTCGTGACACCCAGCCTGGAGGCTCTGGTGAATGCTTCATCCAGTCTGTCCTGCACCCCGCCGCGCCCGTCGAGCAGCTTCGCGAGCTGGTCCAGGTCGTCCGGATTGACCGTTCTCATGCCCACGTTTCATATCCCCAGAGCGTGTGTGCCGGAACCACACCGGTCAAGGCTGTGGAGTCGCTGCTCCAGGGTAGGAACGAGGTTTCCCGCAAGATCGTTCGATCACCATCTCTTTACTGTATGCAAACGCACTCTTAAGAGAAGCCCTGACTCGGCACGCTCTTCGGCTGTGCTCAGCCGGTACGCAGGAGCGCATATGCGAAGACGAGGCGCCGGTCCAGCCACGCCGCGCGGACCAGGAACCTGCGGTCGCCCTCGGAGGTCAGGACGAGTTCGTCGTCGGCCTTCCACTCGAGGACTCGCGACTTGGCCGGCTGGTCACCGCCCTCCGCCCCCATGTCGGCGACGGCTTGGACGACGCCCAGCAGCATCTTGCCCGCGCCTCGCTGGACCATCTCCTTGGGGCCGCCCTTCGCCCACTCCGCGCTGGTCACGATCTCGGGGTGCCCTGGCTGGGCGATGCGCCAGGTCGGCTTCAAGGCGTGCTTCAGCGGAGCGATGCGCTGAATCGTCCCGATGACCTGCCCCTGCGCGTCACGCACCGCGTAGTGGCGCCGGCCCTCGATGTCCTGTGGCTCGTCGAGGGAGCAGAGCAGCCTGCCGCCTTCCACGTCCTCGTACAGCCGCCGATCCGCCGCAGTCGACGACTGCGGCGGAAAGAAGGCACAGGGCGCGTTGACGCGTTGGCCACCGGAGCCCTGCGGAACCCTGAAGGCGCGGACGCCGAGCACGGCTCGCTTGCGCTGCCCCGTGGCGGGCCGTTCCTCGTCGGTGATGGCGAACTCCCAGGCGTCCGTCCAGGGGACGACGTGAATGGGAGGTTCGTCGACGTGCCTGCTCTTGCCGAACACGGTGCCTCTCCGGGTGACTTTGAGGATGGGTTCCGACCATAACCCCGGCTGGTGAGGTCAGGTCCCGGACGGCCGGGCATCCGGAGGCCGAGGTCGAGCTGCACACTCCAGTGCGCTACGCGCTTGTCCGCTTCATCCATATGACGTCGTCGGACAACTCGGACGCCTGGGACAAGACGCCCGCGAGCTCAATCGCGTCACCTGTCCGTAGGTCCTCGCAACCGGCCACCCTGATTCCCGAATAACTCGCGCCGATTCCGCCGGTCCCCCTCTGATTTGAGCGTTCGCTACTCCGCCGTGTCCGAGAATCTTTGCATCAGGGCGAATGGGGACGACATCACGGCGCCGCCCAGGGTGAGGACATCGGTGTCCACCTCCTCCAGCACGATGGCGATCGCCAGGTCCACGGCGTCGACCGGGCCGGTGGCTGTGCCCGCCCGGACGGTCCCGGTCGACGGGATGTACTGACCGGGCTCGATGGTGACCCGGACACCCTCTCTCTCCAGAACATTCGCCGCGCCCAGGCCCTCCACGGAGTAGACGTACTCCCGGCCCTCGTATGCGATGCGCAACGCCCGGTCTTCCTTTCGCAGGGCCCGCGCGTTGAACCGCAGCTCCGCGTTCCTGCCGTCAAGGGTCAGCTCGGCCTTGAACAGCGAAGGCTGTCCCGACCTGCGCTTCCCGCGGAAGGTCGTCTCCGGGAAGGCGGGACCGCTCAGCCGAGCGGTGTCCATTCCCTTTTCGAGCGGCCGATAGAGCGGGCAGCGCTCCACTGTGAAGGATCCGAAGTGCCCCACCTCTCCCTTGATTCCGGCCTTGGGCAGCTCTTTCTTGGAGCTGACTCTGTACGGCGTCAGCTCGAACTTCAGGGACTCAGTACTCGTTTCCATGGCGACACCTGCTCATTTCATGCGGACGTTTTTCCTGGAGCTCTGAATCTCGCTGCCCTGCGGCCCCCGTGTTGCTAGTCGAACGGGTTGAGTGCACTGCCCAGCTTCTTGGCGCCGCCGGCGATGTCGTTCCCGATGTCGCTCGCCTTGTCGCCCACCCAGTCAGCTGCCTTGCCGGCACCTTCCGTGATGTCGTCCCAGTGCTCGACGACCTTCAGTCCTCCGTAGACGATGCCGGTCCCTACGGCGAGACCGACCGTGACCGGATTGGGTGCGACCATCGCCGCGGTCAAGGAGGCGTTGAACCCGGCCTCCGCGTAATTGGCCAGGTAGCCGGCCTTGCTCTTCTTCCACTCCTTCGCGTGGTCCATGGTGGCGATGTTGGCCACGGAGAATACCGTCGCGCCCGCCGAACCGACGATGCCCGCCCCTCGCCACAGCCCCGCGGTCTTCGCTGCCGCGCGGAACCCGCCGGCCTTCCCGACTTTCCACAGGCTGGCCTGCCCTGCGCGGGTGACTTGCTGCCCGGAGTGGGTCAGCCCGCCGTACATGCGCGCCATGTCGTCCGACCCGGCGAAGAAGTTGATGGCCTGGTTGGGAGTGAATCCCAGCAGTTTGGAATTCATGAAGCCGCGTGCTCGCAGCTTGTCCCACCCGTCGCCCCAACGGTCGCTCAGCCAACCAGAACTGAAGGGCACGTTGGCAACTCTTTGGTACGTCTGGCTCCGAGAGGCCATGTTGCCAAGCTGTCCGGGAAGCCAGCTCCCGGGGGCGGACAAGGAGCGTATCGGTGGGTTGTAGTTTCCCAGCTTCCCGCCCGCCCAACGCAGGATGCGGTTGTTGCCGGGCGCGGACCACCGTTCCGACAGGGCATCCTTCATCGGCCCCAGCCTGCCGGTCTTCACCGCATTACCCAACAGCACCTTGGTCCCCGAGAAGCCGCTCGCCGCGACAACCTGCGTTGCGGCCGCAACGTTGAACACGTCCGCTCCGAACTTGATCATCTCGGTGAGGGTCTCTTCATGCGGCTCCAGACCAGGGACCTTCGAGAGTGCATGCGCCTCCAGCCGTGCGACCCAGTCGCCGAGCTTCTCACCCGGCTGCCGTGACAATTCCTTCGCATTCGGGTCGTCACTCGCTGCCACCGAATTGGCTAGCAGCAGCGTCTCCGGCTTGATCCCTTCGCCTTTGTATTGCTCCAGGTCCTTTGGCGTGAACCCAGCCCACAACAGTCCGGCGATCGGGTCGCCGTTCTCCAGGCGCAGGATGACGGCGCGCTTACGCAGATCCCGGGCCTCGCTCTGAGTCCACGATCTCATCGGTTTCAGGGGCGACAGATGCCCGCTCACCCCTAGCCGGGCGGCGCGGGTGAAGGCCTCGTCAAGGCGGTCCTCCAAGCCACCCCGCCCGTCCAGGAGTTTCGCCAACTGCTCCAGGTCTTCGGGATTCGCCGCCCGAAACGACATTCCTGCCCCCGTCCCTCAACAGCCCATGGTCTTTGCCGCTGCGGCTCAGAATAGGCTGTCAGGGCGGGGCGCGGCTGCTGGATGAGCATCGAGCCGGGCCGAACGCAGACGGTGTAATCCCGCCCCTACGCGCTCGTCCGCGTCAGCCGTACGGCCTGCTCCGTGAGCTGCGACACCTTGAACAGCACCCCCGCGAACTCCACCGAGTCGCCGACGCGAACGTTCTTGTAGACGGCGACCGGAATCGCGGCGCAGTTCGCGCCTAGGCCGGCCGTGCCCGCCGTGGTGTCGATGTACGACACGGTGAGGGACAGACCGATGGGGAACTGCTGTACGCCGCTGTTGCCGAGCAGGGAGAGCGTCTGGCCCTTGGCCGGGAAACCCTTCGCGGCAGCGGCCAGGACACTGCGGTTCGTGGTGAAGCATAGGCCGTTGTCCGCGGAGCCCCCCGCTGATTGAAGGGACTTGGGCGCGGCGGCGAGCGCGGCCTTGTCCTTGGCATCCTTCGGTTTCAGGACGACACGGTAGGAGCAGATCTGCCGCACGCTGTAGGCGTGGCCGGAGAGGGTGACCTGCCCCCCGGGTTTGACGGTCCACTGCTGCTGGCCCGACTCGTAGCGAGCCCCGTCGCGCAGTGTCGCCGTACGCGTCGTGCCGTCGGCGTCCGCGGTGGCGTACTGCACACCTCCGCCGCCGGGCAGCCGGAAGCCGCCTCCGCGCAGTACGTGCACACCGTCCGCCGGCGCATCGCCGAGGCACACCGGGCCCTTGTCCTTCGCCGCCGCCAGCGAGGTCGCGGGCGAGGCCGTCGGATCGCCGCCGCCTCCGCCGGACGACGATCCGCAACCGGTCAGCGCCAGCAGGGTCAGGGCGGCGCCTGCGATGCCGTACTTACTCGCCGGCCTGAGCACCGGTCTCCTCCTTGTCGCCGTCGGTCACGCGCTCCAGCACGATGCGGGTGCGGTAGTCGACCTCTGCCACCCGCCACACGCCACCGGTGATCTCCACCACGTCACCCGGGGTCAGTTCGTCGTACTCCGCGACCGGTCGGCCCTCGCAGCCGATCTGGATCCGGCCGTGCACCGCCGGCTGGGCGAAGATCGTGGCAACGATGCGGTGGGTGCGGCCCTCGTGCTCGATCGTGTACGGGACGTGGTAGCGGAGGACCCAACGACCGTCGAATTCGAAGGGATACTTCACCTGCGGACGTTCGGACACTCCACTCATCACCTACCGGACATCGAGTGACACATCGAGGGAAAGCTCAGGGGACATCGAACGCCTCTGGTCCCTGGAAGTACTTGTTGAACTGCTCCTGCGTCACGGTAATCGACGGATAGTTGGACACGCCCCAGGGGTTCCCGAGGATGACCTTGCCATCGTCGGTGAAGCCGCGGACGTAGTACGCGTGATTGCTGTGGTAGGTGTTGCCCCATTCCTGCGGGTGGTTCTTGTCCAGGCTCTCGTCGTCCGGGGTGGAGACGGTGACGACCTTCCCGGCGTCGAATGCCTTCTTCAGCGACTCGATGTTCTTGTCGTCGTGCTCGCCGATGCCCAGGAAGCCGCCCGTTTTCAGGTCCTGGCCCTCCTGGCCGGTCAGGTACGGAGCGGACTTCTTCGGGTCGTCCCCCTCGATCCCGCCGTAGCCGCGCTCGCCGTCGCCGTCGTCCGAGTAGACCATCGCGAAGGCCTTCTCGTAGTACGCCGGCCAGGTCTCGCCGTTGCCGTACGTGGTGATGGGGTTGCCGTTCTGGTCACTGGGCAGGTCCGCGGTCATGGTGACCCACTGGTGGTTGCCCTCCTTGTCCCAGACGCGGACGCTGACCGTGCCGTTCGGGTTCTGCTTGATGCCTTCCTGGATGAACGCGGGGTTCTTCTGGGCGAGGCCGGCCAGCGAGGCCACGTACCAGCAGTCGCCGAACTGGTTCTGGTTGACGTCGTCGGCCGAGACGCCGTCGTTGAACAGCGGGTCGCTCGGCAGCGCCCAGTGGATGCCGTTGTTGGTCTGGCCGTTCTGGCTGTTGCCGCCGCTCTCGTACGCATCCGTGTTGGTGAACGTCGGTTGCACTCCGGGGAAGGCAGCCGTGAACTTGCCCACGTTCTCCGGGCTGACCTTGGACAGCATCAGGCTGAGCGTGTTCCGGCGCTTGTCCTCGGGCAGGCCGTTCTCGTCGAACGGGTTCCAGCCGGAGTCGTCGGTGTTGGTGATCAGCTGGTTGTAGAAGGCCAGGTCCTTGGGGGACGCCTTTGCCGTGAGCGCGTCCAGCTCGGCGGACGTCAGCCCGTCCAGCTCGCCGGAGATCTTCTCCAGGTCGTCGCGGTTGCCGTCGGTGCCGAAGTCCTTGCCCTGGAGCTCCTGCAGATGACGCAGGGCGTCGTCGATCTTCTTCGCGTCGGGTGACTTCTCGTCGAGGAAGACGCTGTTGTCGCTGACGGGATATCCCTGCTTCGCCAGCTCCGCCAGCCCCTCCAACTGCCTGATACGGCGCTTCATCGACGTCTGCATGTCGCCGAGCTCTCCGCCGAGGGAGCCGGGCAGATGCCGACGCCCGAAGAACGACGGCATCGGGACCACGTCACCGACCAGACCCTGGAGGTCGGGATCACGCGACGCGCTCTGTCCCGGCGGGAGGTTCTGCTGGGCCGAGGTCAGGACGGCGCCCAGCTGGCTGTGCAGCTTCCCGGAGTTCTGGGCGAGAGAGTCGAGATCGTTGGCGAGCGCCGTCAGCTGCGCCGCGTCGAATCCCCTGAAGGCCATCAGTTACCGCCCGTTCCGGCCTTGGCCTTGTCCTTGGCCTGCCGGTCCAGTTCGTCCGCCTGGTTCTCCCACCGGGTGGCGTCCGCCAGCAGCGCCGTACCCATGCTGTTGAGCGTGCGCTGCCGTTGCTGGAGCTGGGCGGTGCACTCGTCGGCGAACGGGCCCTGCCAGATTGCGCCCTCGTCACCGCCGGTACGGAAGGCGGAGGTGCGCGGGGTGGCCTTCTTCACCGCGTTGTCGAGATACGGACCGAGCCGACGAGCCAGGGCCCGAGCCTCCCGCGCACACTCCCGCAGCCGCTCCGCCCGCTTCTTCAACTCGGCGGCCTCGTCGCCGGGCGTGGGCCCCACGTTTGCTTCCTCCCCGTTGGCTGGCACCGCCTGCCGTTTCTGGTGACCCGGTCTACGGCATGGCTGGGGAAGCATACGAGGGGCGTGTTCGTGGCGTGGGTGGCGGCCGAAATCTCCCCGACCATCACGCAGGCACCACAATTCCCACGTGCCCAATTCGCATGGATCCCGCATCCCTTACGCCGCCCCGGCTCCGCGCGGGCTAACCAGTGTCCGTGCAGGGCGGCTTCGGGGTGGTGCGCGAGCTGAAGTAACTCACCCGCCGGGACAATCAAGCCATCCGCGCTCACCAGCCCCAGGTCTTGGAGATCGTCGGCGTCGGACCGGACAGTGCGGCCGCCCTGCGCCTTTCTACGTCGCCCGCGAGGGTGTAGGAAACGATGAACGTCTGGGCGTCGGCCCACACGCCTGGCTCCACGGGAGGTTCCTCCGAGCTCTGCCTCCGCATGTCGCATTCGTCTCCGTGGCCGCACTGCGCACCCGATGAGCCGACTCTCTCGTGTGCCCGCACGGGCTGGCCCGCGGCCTCGGTGGGCCGGTCGCACGGATACACCCGCTGTGCAGGAGGTACCTGATGACGATCTATGGTTGATGCCCAGCATCAGGGACACATCATCAGGAGATGCGATGCGGAAGTACCGAGTCGCTCGTGGCGCCCTTGCGGTGGCCGGCGCTGTCACCCTTGTCCTCGCGACGACGGGCAGTGCCAGTGCGGCCGACACCACGCTGCCACTGAAGCGCAGCGGGCACACCATCGGCACTATGACCCACCTTGATCCCGACCCCGACACCTTTCGCGTGTGCGACACGCGGGCCGACGGGCACGGTGTGACCGGGAAGCTCTACATGTACATGGCCGGGTGGCAGTTGAAGGAGACGAAGGGGGACGGTGGCGACGCCGGTTGCGGTTCCTTCGACTACAACGTCGTTCCATACGCTGCCAAGTACCTGATGAAGCTGTGCTGGAACGGCCCCGGCGGGGCCTGTGTCCAGAAGGAGTTCACCGAGGACTGAGCCGGCCCAAGGTGACAGGCAGCGTCGATGATCTTTGCATTGCCGTCCCGTGTCGGGGTGGCCTGGAGGTTCTGGGCTCACGGCGGAGCGGTAGACGCCAGGCTCGTGAGCGGATTCGTTCGAGCTCCAGCGTGGTGAGACCTCGGCGAGGGGCAGCGTGACGGGAACGGAAGGCGTCAGGCGCATGAGCGGGGTTACGTTCGAGCTGCAGCGTGCGGCATCCGTCAAGGGGCGCCGTGGTGAGGTTCTTTCGTGGGTTGGGGACGTCGCTGGTCTCGGGCGCATTGAGCTCATGTATCCCACGGAGTACAGCGATTACCCCTCGGAGTATCGCGAAGTGGCAGTGAGCGGGGAAAGATTCCCGCTCACGACGTACCTCGGACTCGGCTTCCTGGAGCGACCGCTGCTGGCCGACGGGGAACTTCAGGTCGACTGGGAGCCGGCAGTGCTTTCCAGGAATGTGTGGCTGCCTGGCCGGAATGTGCGTTCCCTGAGGATTCAAGTCAAGGGGCGGGCGTACGCGTATGCCCAGCGGGGCGGGAGGCGCAGCCATGAGCTGATACGCCCTGGGGCCGCCGTACACATGAGGCGTTCCAGCTGGACGAAACCGCGAACCATCTCAGGAACCTGCCTGGGCGAGGCGGATGCACTCGACATCAGCGTCGCACTCGTCCTTGAAGGAGTGTACACGTGGAACCTTTCGACCTTCGGCGCGCTCGTGTCGCTGCCCGGCCGCTTCATCAACCGGTGCGCCTCGTGATGCCCGGCCCGACTTTCTCTCGTCATCGATTCACGCTGTCCGACTTCAAGTAGTTTCATTTATTCGATTCTTAGTGAGATTCTTCAAGATCTCTGACGCCAGGGGGATACAACAGAATGCCCGCCATGGATGCAGCCCGACGCCGACTGCGCCTCTCCGACTCCCATGTCAGCGTGCTCGGGCTTCTCGTGGAAGAAGAGCAGATTCCCGAGGAACTGTTCCAGGCTCGGGCCGAGTTGCGGGAGGCGGGGATCCTTGAAGCAGATGACAAGATCGCGGCCGACCTCTATCCACTTGTCACGACGCTCATGGAACCGCGGGTCATTGCCCAGGTGGAGATGAGCCGCCCCCAGGGGGTTACTCAAAGTGGAGCAATCATCGGCAACGACTTCATCTTCACGCACGAGAACTGGCCCGGTGAGGCGGAGTCGGAGTACGTTCCTGCGGAGCCCGAGACGCTCGTGTGGGCCCTTGCCAGGATGGTCGATCTGCATCGGGACTTCACCGACGGGGTCGACTCCGACGAGGTGATCATTTCGACCATGGGCGCGTTCGACGATCTTGTCGCCCGGATGGAATCGGGGCAGTACGAGAGGCCTGAGGTCGCGGCCGAAGGCACGGACGCTCCGCTTCGGTTGGCAGAGGTACTGTCCCAACTCAACTGCATGTGGCGCATGACCGTGGCCTGGCAAGGGGCAGGTGCGCCGGGGAATGGGCTGGCAGTATCGGCGCTCGCGGTCTGGGACTGCGGGGTCGAGGGATATTGGCTGCGGGAGTTGCCCGCCGAGCCGGTGGCCGACGGACAGGTGGATCACAGCAGCGAGTTGAGAGTGCGGCGCACCTCGGCCAAGGAACTGTGGCAGCTGATCACGGACCTGCTGCCGGACGGGTCGCAACTCGCGTCCGCGCAGTAGCCCCAACCTGACGGCCGAGGCATATGTGCATGACCGCGGTATCTGGCGGTACGTCACTGTTCTGCCCTGCGCCTTCCGGACCAGTCCCTGCACGGCGCAGCACATGATCACGGGGAAAGAATGAGTAACAGTTCCAAGCGCATGGCCAATCCGCAGGACATGGAATACCTGGCCAAGCTGTTCGACGGCAGAGGCCAACTACGGGACAAACTGGACGAGGCCTTTACCCGCGCGTCCCGCCTGGGCGTGACCGACAGGCTGGCAGTCCTCAAACCCATGCGGAACTGGGCCGATGACACAGCGGTCGATCTTCGGCGCCGTGCGGCCATTCTGCGTGCTGACAAGGGTGATCCCAAAGCCGCTGCGTTGTACGCGGGGTTCACGCCGGAGGAGTTGAAGGGCGCGCACCTTCCACCCGACGCCATGCTGATCGCGAACGCCTCCGTTGCGAACGGTGACAAGTTCGATACCAAGTGGCTGGAGCGGCAGAAGGGCGAGACGCTCTCGGACTGGATTCAGCGCATCAAGGGTGATGCCGTCGCCAAGGTCACAGACGACAAGAACCTCGGGGAAGTTGTCGGGGATTACATCGACCTGACGGCAATGGTCTCCACGGTTCCGGGCGCCTTCAAGATGACGGCCGTGGGTACCACTCAGCTGATCTCGTACTTCAAGAGCCTCAAGACTCCCGGCCAGGTCAAATTCCTGAAGGCGCCTGGCACTACGCTCGCTCAGCTCTTGAAGGGACAGGCGACATCTCGATTTATTCCTGCACGTATCAAAGCCCTGGCTGCAACGATTGGGGCACGTACTCCTGCGCCGATCCTTGACGTGCTGACCGGAAAGGACAGTCTCGCGGCCTTTTCGGGGAGGCAATGGGCTTGGGAGGCGAATCTGCTCAAGGTCGGCAAGAACGCCGGTGCTGTGAGCAGGGCGACCGGTGCGAGCCGACTGGGTGCCTTCGCCTCCGGAGCCGGGACAGCGATGCGTACGGCCGGCTGGTGGCGTGCTGCCGGCGTCGGCGGCAGCGCGGTGTCCACGGTGATCGGCGCTGTCGACCTTGTACAGGAAGGAAACCCTGTCGAGGCCTTTAAACGGGACAAGGCCGGATATGTGGCGAAGGCTTCCGGTGTGGCCTTCAACGCTTCCATGACGATGGCCATGGTCGCGCCCACCCCCCTCACGATCGGCGCTGCCGTGGTCACGGGTGCCGTCTATGGTGTCGCAACCATCGTTGATAACTGGGAGACCGTCAAGAAGTTCCCGGGGAAGGTCGCGGACGCGGGGGCCTGGGCAGGGAAGAAGATCAGTGAGGGGGCCGGGAAACTTGCCGACGGCGCGAAGGCGCTGGGCAGTGCGCTCAATCCCTTTGATTGATCCTTCGTTGGTGGGAGAGGTTAGGGTCGGAGAATGTCCCAATTTTCATTCGAGCTTGAGCGCTTCACGAATACTGTGACGTCGATGAATCAACGTCACGTGAACTGCTGGCGAGGTGACGTCGGCGGGCTGGGCCCAGTTGAACTCGTCGTTCCTGCCTTGGAGGTCGTTCCTGTCAGCGAACGTGCCGAGTACGAAGGCGCCATGGTGACCGGTCAGAACATCCCGATGTCCTCCTTCAAAGCTCTCCGGTACGGCGGGCGGCCTCGCGTGGCCGAAGGGAAAATGAGCGTGGCAGGGCAGCACGTGTCCTTCACCCGGAATACCTTGCGGATGAGTAGAGGGGCCCGGGCTCTGAAGATCTGGGCCGTGGGACGGGAGTACCGGTACCGGGAGGAAGGGAACCGGCGGCATCACGTGTTGGAGCGCCCAGAGTCCCGTGTCGTCATGACCCGTTCCAGTGCGTCAGATCCGGAGATCATTTCCGGCACGGCTCACGGGGCTGTGGATTCTGTTGACATCAGTATCGCGATCCTGTTCGAGGGTGTGTACACGCGTAACCTGTCGTTTCGAGGTGCGCTGATCTCGGCTCCGGGAAGGTTCATGGATTCAGTGTCCAAGCTCTCTTGATTTCTTACAGGCCTTCAAAGCGTGGTTCCAGTGGGGCTGACGCCCCTTGATCTCTGCTTGAGGCGGCCGAGCTGTTCGCCCGAGTGGGAGCAACAGCCCTCGGGGCGCTTGGAGCGGCGCCTGCCCCTCATGGGATCATCCGTTGTCACGCCGACCATCTACCTCTGAGGACGAGCGCCATGCTGACCACGCGCCGGAGGGTGGCTGCGGCCGCCCTCCTTGCTGCTGTCACCTTCTCCGCGGCTGGTTGCAGCAGCGATTCGGATGACGGATCGAGCAGCGACAAGATTGCGGGCGCCGGTGAGGGGGAGACGGGGTCGCCGACGCCGTCCGCCTCTGTATCGGCCGAGAAGAACGCGCCGACGTTCGACTTGCCGTCGGACGTCAAAGCGGCGGTCGAGAACGAGCCGACCGGGGACGCCACGAAGGACGCGATCCTGCGTGACGTGGCGTACTCGGCTCAAGCCCGCCTGGAGGCCTTCGGTAAGGGGACCGGCCAGACGGCGAATATGAATCGCTACTTCGCGGCGTCGGCCCTCACCTACTGGAGTGATCGGATCGCGACGGTGAAGAAGGACGGTCTCACCGTCACAGGCGACTACCGGTACTTCGGCTTCGAAGTCACGGACGTGGCGAACGACAAGACCGCAGCAGTCCGTTACTGCGAGGACCAGAGCAAGGGGTACAGCAAGGAGATCAGCACGAACAAGGTGCTGCGTACCCAACCGAGCGACAAGGACTTCATTCTGTACACGCTTCAGGCCGCGAAGGACTCGAGCGGTGACTGGCAGGTGCAAAAGCAGAGTTGGAAGAAGGGGGACGCGTCGTGCGTTCGCGGGTAGGTGCACGCACTGTTCATCACGCTCTTGGTTGGGCCGCCGCTGCTGGGCTGCTCATGGCGCTGAGTCTCAGCTATCCGGCGTACGCAGGCGATATCCAGGTTGGCGGCGACGACGGCACCACTGAGTCCGACCGGCCGGGCGCCGGGTCTGGCACGGATGCCGGCGCCGACTCAGCCAAGGGCTCCATCGGAGCCCACATCCGCATCAACCAGAGCACCCCCGCGTCGAGCGGCTCCACGGCCACGGCCACCTCCTCGGACGCCAACTGGGAACCCCCGGTGTGCTGGTACGAGCCCATGTACACGCCGGAGGAGTACGAGAAGTTCATCAAGTCCGCGTACGGCGGAGCGGGTGAGCCCGCTGCGAGTTACGCCAGGAAGCGGGAGAAGCAGAACTACCACAAGGATGACGAAGGCCTGTGGTGGCAGGTGCAGTTCCCCGATGACACCTACGACAAGGCCTGCCCCGTCACCACGGACAACTGGGAGATCTGGGTTCCTCCGGCCGACCCACAGCCGGACCCCAACAAGGTGACTCCCGAGATCCTCTCCGAGCTGGCCTTCAACTCGACCAAGTTGCCCACTCCGCCAGTGGAGTTGCAACCGCGTGCGGACCGGCTGCTCGTGAACCTGGGTACGCGGGTGGCGTTCAAGGGTGATCTTGACCGCGTCTGGACGACCGCGAGCCTGGACTACAAGGGCGTTCAGCTCGCCGCGACCACCGTTGCCACTCCCGTGGCGCTCAAGGTGGACGCGGGTACCGCCGACGCCGATCCGCAGAGCTGTACCTATGACCTGGTCAAGGGCAAGGACGGCTACACGGCCGACAGCGGGGACTCCGGCTGCAACGTGACGTACCTCCGATCGTCCGGGGCCGGCACCTACCCCTTCAAGGCGTCCATCACCTGGAAGGTGACGTGGACCGCCTCGGCCGACCCGGATGGCCCGCCCCAGCAGCCGGGGCTGCCTGACGGACTGTCCACGTTGGAGCAGGACGTGACGGTCAAGGAGGCCCAGGCCGTGAACCGCGCGGGGTCGTGAACAGCATGGCTGGGACTGGCCCCTCTTCGGGCAGGGCGGAGTGGGCAACGAGGCTGGTGGCGAGCCGACGTGGTTCGGTGGTTCGTGTGCAGTCTCGTGTGTGCCGGCGGCTCGCTGGGCCTCGCGTGGCTCGGGCCGGTGGTGCCGTTGTGGACTCCGGTTCGAGGGGCGGCCCTGCTGCTCGCGTGGCTGGTGCTGCCGCTGGCATCGGTTCTCGTACCGCTTCTGCTGTTGCGGAGGGTTCCGCGCAAGCAGCGGAAGGTCGCCTGGCAGCTGGTCGTTCCCGTCGTCGCGGGAGTGGCCCTGGGCATGTTCGGTAACGGGCCGGTGATCAGGTCGCCCTGGCGGAGCGGGGCGAGTGGGCCGACGCTGTGGTCGTGCGCAAGGACGGCGCCAAGACCAACCACTGTGATCTGCGGAGGGCCGGCGGCCGCGAGATCTCACCCTCGCTCTCAGAGGGCGACGGGTGCAGGGACTGGGTGGGGGTGGGCGACAAGCTGCGTGTTCGGTACGACCCCGCAGGCGTCGCCGGCCCGACCACCGACGTGGAGCGCAGCTCGAACGCCGGGCTGCTCGCGGTCCTCTTCGGTCTCGCGGTCGTGATGGGTACGTGGGGTGGCGTGCGGCAGAGCCGGTGGGACAGGGAGTACGTCCCGGCGTGAGGGGCGCCCACGCGCTCAGTACAGCGCCCCCTTCGGCACCTCGATCTGCCTGTACTCCACCCACCGCCCCAGCCGTTCGCCGCGTGCCGCCATCACGAACAGGGCGAACGGGCCGGCGGACCGATGAGGGCCACGGCCCACATCTGCAGGAGCCAACCCAGTCGGGACACGCACAGGCAGCAGGCCAGCATCGCCGCTGCCGTGCGGGTGAATGACTTCGCGTCGTCGGTCATCCCGCGGCGGCTGTCCGCCGAGCTCGTGAGCATGGCGCCGGCGCGCATGCCCAGCGCGGCGCCCGCCAGCAGGCCCCAGAGGAGGCCGCCCGGCAGGAACATCGCCGGCAAGCCGTCGCGGGGGAAGCTGAAGTGGAAGCCGGAGATCAGGCCCGTGACCGCGCCGATGAACGCGCAGCAGAGCACGGTGACGGCAGCCAGTTGGTCCCGGATCTGCGCGGCCGGCGGGCTGTCGCCGTCACGTATCCGACGGAAAGCCCGCCCGAGCCCACCACGAACAGCGGCGTGCCGATCACCATCATGGGCGCCGCGCCGAACCAACCGTCGTTCTTGCCGGGCGCGTCGGCAGCGCGAAAAACGCCCTGTACGTGCTACGCCACCCCCGCGGTCACCACGACGAACAGCCAGTACCCGGCGATCAGCGCCCAGCCCGCGCCGATCCTGGCACGTCGTGCGAGTGCCAGTGGGGTGTGGAGGAGGCCTGCTACAGGGATGGCGATCAAGGCCCACATGAAGATGAAAGCCTCTGAGGCGCGATCCGTGGCCCGGACCCTCTCGAAGAGGTCCGGGGAGGGCGGGAGGCCGAATCGGTCCGGGGACGACGTCAGCAGGAGTGTCGTGACCAGGGCGGCCACTCCCGCTGTGACGCCCGTCGCGATCCGCGCGGCCTTGTCCCGCCGGGCCGGTGTCCCGCTCGCCGTTCCGCCCGTCGCCGTGGCGGCAGACTTCATTCGTTCCCTCTCCCGTGAAGCTCGCCGTTCTCCCCATACGGCCAGACCTCCGAAACTACACTCGCGCCCCATGCGTAACTCCCGCAGCACGAAGACGTCCGCTTCATCCGGTGCGTTCTCCGGAAGGGCAGGGAGAAGACGGCCCGCGGGAGTCCGTGACCGGCCCGGACCCGGGGGCGGTGACGGACCCTGACCCCCGCCAGTTCCAAAGCCCGAGGCCGGCACAAGCAGTCCCGCGACCCCCGCGCCCACTGGCTGTTACTCGCCCTCACCCTCCCCCTCGTCTTCGCCCTCCTGCTCTTCGAGGGCTGGACCCAGCACGAGGTCGACGCCGCGAAGACGCGGTCGCCCTGTGCCTCGCCCGTGCCGGACGCCGTCGCCGAGGGCGGGCCCGTGATCGGGATCAACCGGGACGGGATCCGGTCCGGCTCGATGCCCCCGCGGACCGTCGCGCTCACCTTCGACGGCGGGCCCGACCCCGTCTGGACCCCGCGGCTGCTGGAGCTGCTCCGCAGGAACAACGCGCGCGCCACGTTCTTCCTGCATGGCGCGCAGGCCGCCCGGCACCCGGAACTCGTCCGACGTATCCGTGCCGAGGGGCATGAGATCGGGTCCAACACCTACACCGGGGCCGTGCTCGGCGAGTCGTCCGCTCCCCGCTTCCGGTCCGAGCTCGAACTGACCCAGAGCGCACTCGCCGGAGCCACGGGACTGCGCACCAATCTGCTGCGGATGCCGCGGACCACCACCCCCGAGACCCTGTGCGGCCGTGAGTGGCAGGCGGCGCGGCGGGCCACCGGGTACGGGTACGTGCTCGTCGCCGCCGACAAGGGGGCACGCAAGCCGGCGCAGGGGATCGTGCGGCAGCTCAGTCAGACGGAGAGCGCCTATCTGGAGGCGCGCAGGCTCCTGAACAACCCGACCGTCGACCGGTTCACCACCGTGTCGGACGGGCTCCGGCTCGTTCCGTACACGGCGCCTTCCCTCGTCGAGCGGTGGCTGGGCCGGGGGCTCATCCAGGTCACGAGCCTCGGGCAGGTCTTCTCCACCGCCATGATCTGGATCCTCGGCGTCGCCGGTGGGCTCGGTGTGCTGCGGCTGTTGCTGCTCGCCCTGTTCGCCCGGGCCCATGTGCGACGGCTGGAGCGGTTCCGGACCGGGGCGCCCTGGATGCGGGACACCACGGGGCCGGTGACCGTGCTCGTCCCGGCGTACAACGAGGAGGCCGGGATCGGGTCGACCCTGCGGTCGCTGCTCGACTCCACCCATGACCGGCTCCAGATCATCGTCATCGACGACGGGTCGAGCGACCGGACCGCCGACATCGCCGAGAACATGGGGGATCCGCGGGTGGAGGTCGTACGGCAGCCCAACTCCGGCAAGGCCGCCGCCCTCAACACCGGGCTCGCGCACGCGCGGTACGACATCGTCGTGATGGTCGACGCCGACACCGTCTTCGAACCCGACGCCGTCGAGCGGATCGTCCAGCCGCTCGCGCATCCTGCCGTGGGGGCCGTCAGCGGCAACACCAAGGTCGGCAACCGGCGCAGTCTGCTGGCCCGTTGGCAGCATCTGGAGTACGTCTTCGGGTTCAACCTCGACCGGCGGATGTTCGAGGTGCTGGAGTGCATGCCGACCGTCCCGGGTGCCATCGGGGCGTTCCGCCGGGACGCGGTGATCGGCGTCGGCGGGGTCAGCGAGGACACCCTCGCCGAGGACACCGACCTGACGATGGCCCTGTGGCGGGCCGGCTGGCGGGTGCTGTACGAGGAGTCCGCCGTCGCCTGGACCGAAGTGCCCACCAGCGTCAGGCAGTTGTGGCGGCAGCGGTACCGGTGGTGCTACGGCACCCTGCAGGCGATGTGGAAGCATCGCGGGGCCCTCTTCGCCATGGGGCCCGCCGGGCGGTTCGGGCGGCGTGGGCTGACCTACCTCGCGCTCTTCCAGGTCGCCCTGCCGCTGCTCGCGCCCGTCATCGACGTCTACGCCCTGTACGGGGTGCTGTTCCGCGATCCGTGGGAGTCGGCCGCGGTGTGGTTCGCGTTCCTCGGCGTGCAGATCGTCTGCTCCGGCTACGCGCTGAGACTCGACGGCGAGCCGGTCCGGGCCCTGTGGTCGATGCCGTTCCAGATCGTCGTCTACCGGCAGTTGATGTATCTCGTCGTCATCCAGTCGCTCGTCGCGCTGCTGCTCGGCAGCCGGCTGCGGTGGCAGCGGATGAAGCGGTCCGGGACAGCCGCTGAACAGATCGGCGGGCCCGTTCCGTATAGGAGCGTGCCCATGCGTTGACCGCCACCGAACCAGGGGGAAGGGCCGATGAACGACTGGACCGACCCCCCGGGAGACCACCGGACGGCGGGGCGGGACCCGAGAAGGGTCCCGCCCCCGTCCCTCCTGGCACCCCCGCCGTCGACCCGCACGGCCCCCCTGCCCGGCATGCCCTCGCCGGCCGCGCCGGGCCGCTACGACAGCAGCGGCCACGAGCGCGGGCGGCGGGGCGGCGGCAGCAGGAACCCCCGGCGCCGCGCCGGAAAGGGCCGCCGGTTCGTGCGGTCCGCGGCCGTGCTGTCGTCCGTCCTGCTGCTCGCGGGTGCGGGTACGTACGTCTGGGCCGACACCCGGCTCAACCAGGAGGTCGATCTTGGAACGCTTCAAGGCCGGGCGCAGCCCGGGCAGGGCACCAACTACCTGGTCGTCGGCTCCGACAGCCGCGAGGGACTGTCGCAGCAGGACCGGAAGGACCTGAACACCGGCTCGACCGACGGCCGCCGTACCGACTCGCTGATCCTGCTGCACACCGGGGCGAACGGCACCACCATGCTCAGTCTCCCGCGCGACTCCTGGGTGACCCTGCCGCCCTACGTCGATCCCGACACCGGCCGCAGCTACCGGGCCGAGCGGGACAAACTGAACGCGGCGTTCTCCCTGGGCGGCCCCGACCTGCTGGTGCGGACCGTGGAACGCAACACCGGCGTGCACATCGACCACTACGCGGAGATCGGCTTCGCCGGGTTCGTGGGCGTGGTGGACGCGGTCGGCGGCGTGGACCTGTGCCTGGACAAGCCCGTACGGGACAAGGACTCCGGCGCCGACCTGCCCGCCGGCTGCCAGACCCTCGACGGCGCCGAGGCGCTGGCCTTCGTGCGGCAGCGCAAGCAGGAGGCGCAGGGGGACCTGGGCCGCACCCGCAACCAGCAGAAGTTCCTCGCCGCCCTCGCCCGCAAGGCGGCCACCCCGTCCACGCTCGCCGACCCGTCCAAGTCCTTCCCGACCCTGCGCGCCGGACTCGACACGCTCATCGTGGACGAGGACACCGAGCTGCCCGACCTCATGTCGCTGTTCGAGGGCCTGCGCAAAGCCGCGTCCGGCGGGGGCCGGCAGCTCAACGTGCCCGTGGCCGACCCGGACCTGCGGACGTCCAAGGGCAGCGCGGTGAAGTGGGACGACCGGCGTGCCCGCGCCCTGTTCGCGGCGCTGCGGGAGGACCGGCCGACCGGCTGATCAACGAGTTGCGGTGCGGCGGGTGTTGAAACCGTCCAGAGGCGACATCAGTGAGCCGTACCCCGTCGCCGCCCACGCGCTTCGCCCGGCCGGCAGCTCGAAGTAGGGCACGGTACGGCCGTCCTCGTCCGTGTCGGTGAGCACCTCGGGCGCCCTGCGGGCCTGCAGCGCGTCCGCGCACTTATGGCACACCGCCACGTCGAGCCGGTCGCGTCGGCCGAGTTGGCGCCAGCCGGTGCGGAGGGCGGCGCGGCCGTGCCGGGGGTCGAAGAAGCAGAGGGGGAGGCCCTGGGAGCCGGCGAGGGCGTCGCGGCCCTCCTGCGCCAGGGCCAGGACGCCCGCCAGGTCCGACGGGCCCCGGGCCTCGTCGAGGACCGTGCCGGCGGCGGCGTAGGCATCGAGGGCGCGCTGGAGATCGGGTGTCGTGGTGGCGTCGGCGGCCTGGGTCGCCTCGCCGAGTGCCAGCACCTCCGCCTCGGCCCGGCGCCGCAGCCTCGCCTCGTCGGCTGCCCGGGCCGTCGCGAACACGAGCTGGGGCACGGCCGAGGGGGTCCTGCGGGAACGGACCAGGGCGCGGGTCGCGAGGACGGTCAGGGCCAGGGCGGGCACGGCGATGAGCGGCCAGAGCCACCACCCCCCGGTGCCGTCCGAAGACGACTCGGACGCCGGTGACCCGGAGGCCTGCGCATCGGGTGCTGCCGAGCCGTCCAGCTCCTTGATCGCCTCCTCGTACCGCTGCCGGCCCTTGCCCTCCGCCACCAGGTCCACTGCCTTCGCGGTCAAGTCCGCCAGCCCCGCGTTCCGCATCTCGTCCAGGAATCCGGCCGCGGCCACGGCATCATGCGCCTGATGGGTGTCGGCGGGCCACTCGTAGCCCTCCAGGGAGTCGGGGAAGTCGCTGTCCGTCGTGATGACGATGAGTTCGCGCTGGTCCTGGAGCCGGTCACGGACGATTCCGGCCAGGACACCGGAGTCGCCGTCGAAGGCGTCGCCCTTGGTGAGCGGCGTGAGAACGACCTTGATGGGCAGGCCCGTGCTGCGGATCCGGTCCGCCAACTGCCGTTGTCGGGACGGTGGTACGGCATCGGTGTAGGCGTCGTCGACGTAGACGGGGGAGGTGCGCAACGCGCTCGCGATGCGCTGCCCGGCGCTCGGGCCGTCGCCGTCGGACGCCCGGGCGCCGGGCGTGGTGAGCGCCGCCAGCAGCAGCGCCGCGAGGACGGTGATCAGGCGCTTGACGTCAGTGGACACCTGCGGTCTCCCTCACCTTGTCGACGAGCCGGGCGATTCCGTGGGGCAGGGCGGTCAGCGGTCCGTCGGTCACGTCGTAGTACGGCAGACGGTTGCCGCCCGAGGACGGGTCGGGCAGCTTCAGCAAACTGCCCGGGATGCCGCTCGGGTCGGCGATGGCCGTGTTGCGGCAGAACTCGCAGACGGGGAGCAGGCGGCGGGCGACACCCTCGGTCGAGACGCGGACGTGGTGGCGGCTGACGCCGGGCCCGTGCAGGGGGTTGACGCCGCAGCACAGGTCCGTCGTGTCGCCGGCGAGCGCGGCACGGCCCGCTCGAGCGAGCACGATGACCGCGACCAGGGTCGCGGGGTCGGTGCCCGGCTCCCTGACGCGGCCGAGGTCGCCGTCGACGAGGAGCAGCGCCGCGTCGAGGTGGTCCCAGGCGCGACCGCGTTCGTCCCGGCGGGCGAATTCCTCGGTCAGGGCGGTGAGTTCGGCGTAGGCGGTACGCCGGAGGTAGGACACCGAGGGCTCGGTCGGGGCCGTGAGGGGCAGGCGGTGGGTCGGCTCGGGGGCGGGAGAGCGCCACCGCAGCAGGCCGCCGAAACCCCACGTCAGTCCGGCCACCACACCGGACAGCAGGAGAGCCAGGAAGGCGCCCACGAACAGGCCGGGCCAGAAGTCGGTGGCGAACAGGGGAGGGAGGGTGTTCTCGTCGGCGGCCCTCGGGGCGGGGGCCGGGGCGGACTCGGATTGCGGCCGGTCAGTGCGTGGGGTCTTGTCGATGAAGGTCATGAGCTTGTCGAGGCGCTCGCCGAGGAGGTGGTCGTCGGCCTCGTCCGCCCTGCTGTCGCCCAACGTGACGGAGTCCGGCAGGCCGAAGGAGAGGCGGGTGGAGTCCAGCCGCAGGCCGTGGTTGTAGACGTCGATCGTGCCGTCGTCCGGATCGGCGACGACGTACACCCCGTCCTCGCCCACCTTGGCGTGCACCGCCGCGGCGAACAGCCCCGAGTCGCCGGCCGACTCGCTCTCCGGCGTCTGCGGCACGAGGGAGACGTACACCGGGCCGCCGCCGTCGGAGCGCCGGAAGTCCCGGATCCGGTCGTGCAGCCGGTCGAGTTGGCGGGAGTCGAGTACGCGAGGGCTCTCCGGGTCCGCATAGACCGGGTCCTGCTTCAGTCCCGACGCGACGCGTTCCACACGGGCGGTCAGATCGGTGGGGGTGGGCGGCTCCGCCGCGCTCGACTTGGTCTGGTCGAAGACGACGGGAGCGGTGAGGGCGATCGCCGTGGCGGTGAGGACGGCCGCGCCGGGCACGACCCACCGGGGGACGCGCCGCTCCGCCCCGGAACGCCGACGGCGGCGCCGCACGTACCAGGCCCCCAGCACGATCAGCAGCGGTACGCCGGTCAGCAGGCTCCCCGTGAGGAACGACTGGTTGCGGCGGTCGGACGGGCCGATGTACATCTCGGCGGGCTCGTCGTCCTGGTACTTCTGGCGAGCGGCCTCCGCACGGGCGGTGGCCTTCTCCTCGCCCTGCGCTATGACGTCGACGAAGCGCTCGAAGCCGCGCAACGGGCCCGCGTCGTAGGGAAGTTCGTACAGGGCGACGGTGGCGGCGGCGTCCGCGGGGGCGCGGACGCCGTAAGCCGTGGCCTGAGCGAGATCCGTCCCCTCGAACAGGACGTACAGCCCATCACGCCCGAGCCGGTCGTGCACCGCGCCGAGCAGCTGCTTGCCGTCCGTGCTGCTCTGCATGGGCAGGACCAGGACGTAGGTCGGGACGCCGGTCTTCTTCGCGAGCCTGGCGAAGTCGGGGGCGGTGGACCGGGGGACCTCGCGGGGGAGTTGGTCGGTGACGTGGACCGGGTTCTCGCGGAGGCGGTCGGCGAGGTAGGCGGCCTGGGTGGCGGGGATCGTGTCCGCTGCTCGGGCCGGGGTGGCGGTTGCGAAGACGGCCGTCAGCGCCCAGAGGGCGAGAAACAGCCAGAGGACACGGGTCCCGCCACCGCTTCTCGCCCAGGTCTGTCCTGCGTAGGACCCGTTTGCCGTGACTGCCCTCACCGGTGTGGCCCCCCGCGGTCCGATCACTGTCCGCGCGGCACTCTACTCGGGGCTTCGCGAGTGCTACAGGTCGGCTGGTCGCGACGTCGCCCGGCCTCGGGGGCGCCAGGGGGGAGGCGAGGGACTGGTACTGGTGGCCGAGGACTCGTACCGGCGGCTTCAGCCCAGCTTCGCGTTCTGCGCCTCCACTACGTTCGTGGGGATCTTGGCGTCGCTGGGCCGGATGCCGTCGGCGATGGCGAAGCCGTTCGCCGAGAAGTAGACGGCGAGCACGTCACCGTGGCGGACGGCTTCGGTGTGCAGAGTGTGGGTGACACCCCGGAACGTCATCGTCGACCGGAAGGCGACCGCACCACTCGTCATGCCCTTCTCGGCGGTGACCGAGTCGTAGGCCGAGGTGTTCTTGCCCGCCTTGGCGGTGAAACCGTCGCCGCACGCGGACACGGCCTTCGCCAAACCGGTCAACACCGACTCGGCCTTGGCCGCCGGCTCGTACGAAGTGAGAGTGATGGACGTGATCTCCTTGCCGTAACCAGCCCCGGCACTGCGCGTGAGGTCGGCCTGCGGTTCACCGAGCGGCAGTTGGTTCATCGCGTAGGCCAGCGGGGTGCAACCGGGCTTGTCGACCGTGACCTCGTCCGAGGACTTGGCGAAGGCGTACTCGGCTTCGGGCTTCGACACGTTGTAGCCGGGCAGGTCGTCCTTCGTCACCATGACCTTCGCCAGTCGCTGCGCCGGGGTGACCGGCTTGGCCTTCGGCGCCGACGGCGAACTGGCGGGCGCGTCCTCGCTGCCCGAGCAGGCGGTCAGTGCGGAGGCCAAGGCCAAGAGGGAGACGGCTGCCAGGGTGGCGCGCTGCATGGGGGGACTCCTCATGGGGGGGGGACCGAGACGAGGTCGCCGCCGCACTTTACTTAACCCACTGTCCGCTCCCGACGGGCCCATGAAGTGTTGTGAGTGAATCGTGCAGGCATGATGGCCGGGAGGTGTTGACCGCTCCAGGGCAGGTGCGCACCCACTGTCGCGGCGAGTTCGCTGCAGCACACCCGACCTGATGGTTCGACCCTTGTCGTAACGGGCGTTTACCTGCCGGAAGTTGCAGATGGATAACGGTGTGGGTGGTGAGTTCTCTGAGTTCGGACGCGCCTTGAGGGGCTTATGTGCGGCTGATACGGTGCCATGGCTTGACACTCACTTCGGCGCTGGCTATTCGGCCAGCTCAGGCACCAATCCAACGGGCCGAGAAGTGCGAAGTGTCCTATTTGGTAAATAACTTCTTGGGTGTACGGGGAGCGGTTGCGTGAAGATCCAAGAGCGTACGGGGGCGGGCGCCGGTCGTTCCGCCGCTCCGGCTCAGCCGTCGGTCGGTGACCGGCTTCCCACACCACCTCGCGAGCGCAAACCGGCGCTGGCGGCGCTCGCCGTGCTGCTCATCCTGGTGGGTGCGCTGGGTGCGACGATGCTCGTGCTCCAGGCCGGTGACCGGATCGAGGTCGTCAAGGTGACGGACGACATCCAGGCCGGGGAGTCCGTCGGTGACAACGTGACCTCGGTGATGGTCGCGGCCGACGACAGCATCAACTACATCAAGTGGTCGCAGCTGGGCACGCTGAAAACCCTCAAGGCCAAGTCCACGATCTACAAGGACACGGTCGTGATGGGCCAGATGTTCGCCAAGAAGGCCAGCCTCCCCGCCGGCAAGGCCGCCGTCGGCCTCGCCCTCAAGGAGGGCCAGTACCCGTCCGACATCAAGGCCGGTGACGTCGTCTCCGCCTACCGCGTCGGCACCAGCGGCGCCGGCTCGAACAGCTCCGACGACAACACCGGTTCGAGCGGCACCTCGTCCTCCGGCGGCGGCATCGTCGACAACGCGCGTGTGAACGCCGTCAACGACGACAGCGACGCCACCGTGAGCACGGGCAACCTCTCGCTCACCCTCCTCGTCGACCAGGCCGACGCGGCCGCGCTCGCCTCCGCGGCGGCCGCGGGCGAGGTCGCCATCGTGCACGTCCCCGGCAACTAGAAGGCGGCACCCGACCCATGGCGCTCATCGCTCTCGCCGCCGACAAGGGTTCCCCCGGCGTCACCACCGCGGCCGTCGCCCTCGCGGCGGTCTGGCCGCGGCGCGTCCTGCTCGCCGAGACGGACCCGGCGGGCGGTGACCTCGTCTACCGCAGTGCCGCCGCGCACGGCGGACCGCTCAACCCCAACACCGGCATGCTGTCCATCGCCGCCACCGCGCGCCGCGGACTCGTACCGGACCAGCTCTGGGACCACGTACAGCCGCTCAGTGGGGGACTGGAGGTGCTCGTCGGGCTCGGCATCGCCGAGCAGGCCGCCGGGCTCGCGGGGCTGTGGCCCACCCTCGGGCACGCCTTCGCCTCCCTCGCCGACTCCCCGAACGCCGCCGCCGACGTCATCGCCGACTGCGGACGCATCAGCGGGGACACCCCTGCCGTCGAGCTGTTGCCGCACGCCTCCCTCGTGCTGCTGCTCTCCCGTACCGAGCCGGAGGCGATCGCACGGGTGCGTGACCGTGCCGCGGCGCTCGCCGGCAAGCTGCACGGCGGACCGCGCGGTGCCGCGAGCCTCGCCAACCCGGTGATCGGCGTCGTCCTGATCGCCGACACCGGCAACGCCGGCAAGCTCGCCTCGCAGGTCAACGACATGCTCGTGCACGCCCAGACCGGCGCCCGCGTGGTCGGCACCATCGCCGACGACCCGGCCGGTGCCGACCAGCTGGCCGGCCGCAGGCGCGGCCGTCTCGACAAGTCGCTGCTGATCCGCTCGGCCCGCAAGGTCGCCGCCGACCTCTACCAGCAGTACGGCGCCGCCTGGGCCGCCTCCGCCCAGGCGAACCAGGCCCACCACGTTCAGCAGGCCCACCACGTCCAGCACGACCACCCGGGCCAGATGCAGGGCCACGCGGGGGCCGGCGCATGACCGCTGTCGACCACCAGTTGGTCAAGCGGTTCCGCCAGGACGCCGGCGACCGCATCGCCGAGCAGCGCCGACAGGACCAGCTCAACAACGTCACTCCGATGTCCACGGAGGACGAACGGCAGTACGCCCGCGCCGTCATAGCCCAGATCCTGGAGGAGTACGCCCGCGCCGAGATCAACGCGGGCCGTACGCCGCTGGACGCCGAGACCGAGGAGCAGTACGCGGCCGCCGTGCACGCGGCACTCTTCGGCGTCGGCCGGCTCCAGCCCCTGCTGGACAACCCCGAGGTCGAGAACATCGACATCAACGGCTGCGACCAGGTGTTCGTCGGCTACGCCGACGGGCGCGAGGTCAAGGGCGACCCCGTCGCCGAGACCGACGAGGAGCTCATCGAGCTCATCCAGGTCCTCGGCGCCTACTCGGGTCTGTCCTCCCGCCCCTTCGACTCCGCCAACCCGCAGCTCGACCTGCGGCTGCCCGACGGTTCGCGTCTGTCGGCCGTCATGGACGTGGCGCGGCGCCCCGCGCTGTCCATCCGC
Organism: Streptomyces sp. NPDC006235; assembly: GCF_040613735.1. Lineage (NCBI taxonomy): Bacteria > Bacillati > Actinomycetota > Actinomycetes > Kitasatosporales > Streptomycetaceae > Streptomyces > Streptomyces sp. NPDC006235. The sequence continues at coordinate 76,926 of NZ_JBEXSR010000012.1, read as the reverse complement.
CGCGCGCGCATGGGCAAGGTCTTCATCTCGGACCTCGTCGGCAACGGCACGCTCACCCCCGAGGTGGCCCACTTCCTGGCCTGCGCGGTCCGCGCCCGCAAGAACATCATGATCGCCGGGGCCACCAACGCCGGTAAGACGACGCTGCTGCGCGCCCTCGCCAACGAGATCCCGCCGCAGGAGCGCCTCATCACCGTCGAGCGGGCCCTGGAGCTCGGGCTCGACACCTTCCCCGACCTGCACCCCAACGTCGTCGCCTTCGAGGAGCGCCTGCCCAACTCCGAGGGCCAGGGCGCCATCTCCATGGCGGAACTGGTGCGCCGCTCGCTGCGTATGAACCCCTCCCGCGTCATCGTCGGTGAGGTCCTCGGCGACGAGATCGTCACCATGCTCAACGCCATGTCGCAGGGCAACGACGGCTCGCTGTCCACGATCCACGCCAACAGCTCCAGCGAGGTGTTCAACCGTATCTCCACCTACGCGCTGCAGGCTTCCGAGCGGCTGCCCATCGAGGCCAGCCAGTTGCTGATCGCGGGCGCGGTGAACTTCGTCGTCTTCATCCAGCGGCGCAACGACTTCGGCAACGGCGGCCGCCTCCAGCGCATGGTCACCTCCGTCCGCGAGGTCAACGGCGTCGACGGACGCGTCCTGTCCAGCGAGGTGTTCGCGGAGGCCCCCGACGGCCGGGTCGTGCCGCACGCCCCCCTTGCCTGCCTGGAGGAACTGATGGCACACGGCTACCGGCCGTCCGGGACCTGGGGGTGAGCCGGGGATGAACACGACTCTCGCAGCCATCGGCTCCCTCGGTTCCATGGGCGGCCTGTTCTCCACCACCGTCCTGTACTCGATAGGAAGCGGCGTCGCCGTCGGCGGCGGCCTCGCCCTCCTCCTCGTCGCCGTACGCGGACTGCCCGTCAAGCCCGACCACGAGAAGCAGAAGGCCGCCGAGCGGGCGAGCGAACTCATCCGCTTCGCCGGCCAGCGCGGCTCGCTCGCCGCCATCGTCGGACTGGTCGTCCTCGTCCTCACCCGCTGGGCGGTCGCCGGCATCGCGGCCGGCGTCCTCGTCTTCTTCTGGAACCGCCTGTTCGGCGGCGCCGGCGAGGAACGCGCCGCCATGCGCCGCGTGGAGGCCCTGGCCTCCTGGACCGAGTCCCTGCGTGACACCATCGCCGGCGCCGTCGGTCTGGAGCAGGCCATCCCGGCCTCCGCCCGCGCCGCCGCCCCGGTCCTGCGGCCCCACCTCGACGCCCTCGTCGACCGCCTGCGCGCCCGCACCCCCTTGCCCGAGGCGCTCCAGCACCTCGCCGACGAGATCGACGACGCCTCCGCCGACATCATCGTCGCGGCCCTGATCCTCAACGCCCGCCTGCGCGGACCCGGTCTGCGCCAGGTGCTGGGCGCGCTCGCCAAGTCGGCCCGCGAGGAAGTGGACATGCGGCAGCGGGTGATGGCGCAGCGCGCCTCGACCCGCCGGTCCGTGCAGATCGTCGTGGCGGTCTCGATCGCCTTCGTCCTCGGCCTGTCCATCTTCAACCGTGACTTCGTGGAGCCGTACGGCACCGCCGTCGGCCAGCTCGTCCTGGCCTGCGTCTGCGGCCTGTTCGCGCTCGGCTTCTGGTGGCTGCGCAAGCTGTCCACCATCGAGACGCCCGAACGCTTCCTGGTCCGCGACGAGGCAGCCGTCCAGTTCGTGCGTCCCAGGACGCCGTCGCAGCAGCAGCCCCAGCAGCTGCCGCAGGAAGAGGGGGCACGCCGGTGAACCTCACGATGCCGCTCGTCGTCGGCGCCGTCATCGGCCTGGGCCTCTACGCCCTCGTACGCGCCCTCATGCCCAGCAAGCGCAGCCCGATCTCACAGGTCGCGCGGATCGACGCGATGCGGGCCCGCGGCTCGGCCTACGAGTCGGCCCGCACCGAGCGGGAGAAGGGGCGCTTCGGCGCGCTGCGGGCCGAAGTCGGCCTGCGCGTCTCAGAGTTCTACCTCCAGCAGGGCTGGGAGCAGCGCTCGCTGCGCGCGGACCTGGCGGTCCTGGAGCGCAGCTGGGAGAAGTTCCTGGCGACGAAGGTGCTGCTGGGGGTGGCCGGCCTGTTCTTCGGCCCGTTCCTGTTCGCCATCGTCTACACGCTCGGTGTCGGCCGGAGCCCGATCATCCCGGTGTGGCTGGCGCTGCTCTTCGCGGTGATCTTCTTCTTCCTGCCCGACCTGGAAGTACGGCGGGACGCGGCCCAGAAGCGGCGCGACCTCAGGCGCGTGATCGGCGCGTACCTCGACCTGGTGTCGATGAGCCTGGCCGGCGGACGCGGTCTGCCCGAGGCCCTGATGGCGGCGGCCGAGATCTCCGACGGCTGGGCCAACCAGCGCATCCGCAACGCCCTCTCGGACGCCCGCATCACCGGCATCAGCCAGTGGCAGGCGCTCGGGGCACTCGGCGAGGAGATCGGCGTGGAGGAACTCAAGGACCTCTCCGCCTCCCTGGCCCTGGTCGCGGACGACGGTGCGAAGGTGCGCGAGTCCCTCGCGTCCCGGGCCGAGACCATGCGGCACCGCGAACTCGCGGAGATCGAGGGCAGCGCGGGTGAGAAGTCCCAGTCGATGCTCGTGGCGCAGCTGCTGCTGTGCGCCGGGTTCCTGGTGTTCCTGATCTTTCCGGCGGCGATGCGGGTGTTCCAGGTGCAGTGAGCCGTGCCGTGAGCCACTCAGTGAGCTGACCTTCACAACTCCAGAACTTCCCGGACTGATTCGACCGGACTGATTTCGAAAGGACAAGTCGTCATGATCGGACGCAACTTCCACACGGGCATCCCGGCCGTGGACTTCCTGGTCACCTTCCTCCAGGCCCGTACCGAGCGCGCCCGCTCCGGCGAGCTGGACCGCGGCGCCTCCGCGGTCGAGTGGGTCATCATCTCGGCGGTCGTCGTGGCGATCGTCGGTGTCGTGGCCGCCATCATCAACGCCGCGCTGAGCGAGGGCGCCAACAAGGTCGGCGACTGCATCAAGGGCGCGGACGCGGGCAAGACCTGCTGATCCGTCACAGGGACGGTCGCAGGGCAGTCACAGGGACAGTCGACGGACAACGGGGTTCACGGGGATGCCGGCAGACGTGAGCAGACGGATACGCCGCAGGGTGCGGGCCGCGCGGAGAGCGGCAGCCGCCCGCGGTGACTCCGGCATGACCGCGATCGAGTTCGTGCTGCTCACTCCCGTACTGTTCTTCATGATCTTCGCGACCGTGCAGTTCGCCCTGTACTTCTTCGCGGACCACGTCGCCCAGGCGGCGGCCCAGGCGGGAGCGCGCAAGGCGCGTGCCACGGCCGACGAACAGCCGGGCGCGTGGCGGGGCGAGGCCCAGGACGTGGTGGACAGCTACATCCGCCAGCTGGGTCCGCAACTGGTGCTGGGGCCGGACGTGAAGATGCTCCAGCCGGACCAGAACACGGTCGGTGTGGAGATCGAGGCGCGGGTGCCGACGGTGTTCCCGGGGCTGGACCTGACGGTGCACGCGCAGTCGGCCGGCCCGGTGGAGCGGTTCGTACAGGAGGAGAACTGATGATTCCGTCTCCTCCTGCGCCGTGGACGGACAGCCGGCGGGCGGACGACCGGGGCCTGTCCACGATCGAGGTCGTGATCCTCGCCCCGGTGATGATCCTGTTCATCCTCGTCCTGGTGGCCTTCGGCCAACTCGTCGACGGCCGCGGCGCGCTCGACGGAGCGGCCCGGGACGCGGCCCGCGCGGGCTCGATCCAGAAGGACCACGCCACCGCCATGGCCGAGGCCGAGAAGGCCGCCGCGGCCAATCTGACGGACGTCTGCTCCGGCCCCGTGTCGGTCGTCCAGACGAGCAAGGGCTTCGAGCCCGACACCATCTTCACGGTCGAGGTGAGCTGCCAGGTGCGGGGTCTCGCCACGCTCGGCCTCGACGTCCCGACGACGCTGTCGGCGAGCTTCAGCTCCCCGCTCGACCCCTTCCGGAGGTCGGCGTGAGACACCTCCCGGCCTGCGGGCGGTCGTGGTGGGCGGCCCGTCGCGCACACCTGGACGACCGGGGCTCCGGTGCCGGTGCGGTCATCATCTTCGCGCTGGTCTTCCTCTCCCTCTCCGCGTTCGTGATCGACGGCGGCCTGTCCATCTCCAAGCGGGAACGGGCGGCCGACATCGCGGAACAGGCGGCCCGCTACGCCGCCCAGGACATCGACCGCGAAGCCCTCTACGACAACGAGGGCGGCCCCGCCCCGATCAACTTCGAGAACTGCAACGCCCGCGTGAAGACCTTCGCCCGTGAGATGGACATGACGGGCGCGGACATCGCGGCGACCCACTGCGTGACGGCGGACGCCCAGCAGGTGCAGGTCGAGGTGCAGCTCACCTACTCCCCGGTCTTCACGGGGATGTTCTACGGCGGCGACGTGGTGGTCCACGGGCAGGCGGTGGCGGAGAACGAGGTCGGCTGATGTCTGCCGCGCCCGTTTCCCGCCCCTCCCGGCTCCGCTGAGCACTGACAACGGAGCATTGAGGCGGCCGCGGCGCCCCGACCACGGCGGTGGCGCTGCTGCTGCGATGCAGGAGATCCAGTCGGTGAACCGCTGATCCGGAACATTCGACGGATCTGCACACCGTTCACCGCGAGGCCGTGAGAAAGCACAGCGGGAGCCGAGTACTACTGGCTCACCCCACCCCGCATTGCACTCCGATACCGCCCAGTGGCAGAACATGTGAAGACGACGGGTATTTCGGTGACCGAAGGGTCACATTCATGACTTCGGCAACCGAATTCCGTCGTACCTCTATAACCACTGACTGGCCGACCCTTCTCCCCACGTGCTTTGATCAGTCGCACCCCAGCACTTCGAATTTTTGAAACGAAGGGAACCGCCTTCCATGGCCTTCACCCCGCAGATCGAGACCGCCCACATGTCCGACGCCGAGCTGGACACCATCGCCGGCGGCCAGGCGGGCGGCACCGCGGGTGCCGGCGCCGCGGCCGGTCTCTACGTCGAGACGACGGCCGCCGGTGTCACCACCGGTGTCGGCGGCGGCGTGGGCCTCGCCGTCGCGCCCGAGGGCATCGCGGCGGACCTGCACCTCAACACCGCGGTCGCTTCCTGACCGCAGGCACACGAAAGGCCCCGGATCTCCGGATCCGGGGCCTTTTCACGTCAGCGGATAGCGGATAGCGGGTTGCGGGCCTTACTTACTCCGCCCCCGCCCCCTTCACCGCCTTTCCCGCCCCGCTTGTCCTCCGTCTTCATCGCATCGTTGACCTGCTTGGCGAGCTCGTCGTCAAGCTTCTTGAACTCACGGACGACGGCATCGGACATACTTGCCAGCGCATCGAGCTGCTGCGTGATGTCCTCGCGCGCTTCTTGGTGTGATTCAGACGTGTCTTGATGGAACGAAGCCGGCGCCCGTAGCTCTCCAGCTCGGTCAGCGGGAGCGCGAGGTCGCTCTTGCCCTTGGCCATGTGAAGTCCCCCAGCAGGTTCAGACGGCTCAGATGAAACGGAACGTACGCATCACAGCGTCAAAGATGACCGCACTGACAGCCCGCATCGGGGTTTCGACCGGCGGGGATGGTCACCTGGAGCATGCCCCTCGCTCGGAGTGCACCGACGCGTTCTGCCACACGCCCTGTTCGTTCTTCGCCAGGGAGACCGAGTAAAGGACGTAAGGGTCCGTGCCTGCCGGGTTTCCCTCGACCTTGCCAGTCTTGCGGTTCCTGGTCATCGCCGCGCTCTCGTCCGTGCAGTAACTGAGCGATGCTCCCTTGCCGTTCTCGGCCAGGTTGACCTTGGGATTGAAGGCGGGCAGCTTGCCGATGACGGTGACGTTCTTGTCCGTGTAGGACTTGATCCACTCCTTGGTCAGCCCGCGAACCCCTTCTGTGTCGTAAAAGGCGACGGCCTCGCTGTCGGGGTCGTTCTCGATGATCGCCGCGTACCCGGCCCGGACTTCCTCCTTGCCGTCGTTGAGCACGGCCTGCTCGACGGGATCGCTGCTCGTCCAGTTCTCGAAGGTGAGCTGGAAGCTGCTCGGGATGGTGATGTCAGGGCGTTCGGGCCCGGATGGCGTCGATGCCGATGCCGGAGTCGAGGGGCTCGATCCTGAACCAGCGCCCTTGATGCCGTCCGACGACTCGTCGTCTCCGCCTCCGCCACATGCGGTCAGCAGAAGCACCGTCGATGCGGTGAACGCGGCAGCTGTGGTGGTCAGAGTGCGGCGGGCCACGGTTTCTCCCCCGAGGTTCGACGTGTGCGACAGGCGATTGCGAATGACGTGGGAACGCGTCAGTGGTTGATCGACTGGATCTCCTGGACGTTCATGTCCTGGGTGGTCTCGAAGGTGCCGTCGGGGAGGTCGCCGTTTTCGCCGCCTGTGCCCTCCCATGAGATCTGCCAGGTGATGCTGGCCTTCAGCTCGTACGGGGTGCCGTTGGTGGCGCGGAGGTAGCGGATGCCGCAGGGTGGGGTCTTGTCGGCGTCGCCCTTGGTGTAGGGCGTGCCGATGGAGCCGTCCTCGTTGATCTCGCAGTCGCCGGAGGCGGGGAAGGTCTCGGCGTCGTCCGTGCCCGGTTCCAGGTGCAGGGCGACCGGCTTGGCGGTCGTCTCGGCCCACAGGCCCGTGTCGGGGAGCTCGGCGCGGACCTTGACCTCCTTGAAGGTGCCCTTGTCCAGCCACACCCAAGTGGGCAGATTCACCGTGGATTTGGCCGTCGGCTTGAGCTCGACCTTGGTCCGGGGCACCTCGATCTTGTCGTAGGCGTACGCCGCGAGCGTCTCAGGAGTCGGCGCGTGCTCGTCGTCCGGGATCGTGCCGGCGTCCTGCCAAAACATGATCCGGCCGCAGTCCCAGGCCTTGATGTCGTTCTCGTGCCCCTTGCGGACGACACTGCGCCAGAACATGCCCTTCTTGCCGGAGTTGTAGTTCTTGTACCCCTCGGCGGTGCTGGTGGTGGGTGACTTGAGATCGAAGTTCTCCTCCGGTTCACCCTTGTCGTAGTGATCGACGAAGATGCCCGAGCTCCACCACTCGTGGGCATTGACGGCGCCCATTCCGCCGTTCTTCTGCAAGTCCTCGACCGCGGATTTGAGCCCGTCCGGAGTGAAGACCGGCTCATACCAGCAGACCGGGGGTTCCCAATTGGGGTCGACGGACGTCAGCTCGTCCATGGAACCCTGTTCGGTTCGGCCGTCAGGGTGGCTGACCTGGATGCGAGATTGCGAGACGGACGCCAGCAGAGTGCGCCCGTTGGAGTCACCGGAGGGCTTCTCAGCAGGCTGACTGGGCGTCGTGGGCGCGGGTACTTCGTCAGCGAATGCCGGGCCCGACGAGCACAAGAGCACGGTGGCGGTCAGCGCGGCCGTCCATGCTGCGCCTCGTCCGGTCCCCGTCACTGCTGACACTCCTTGGCCTTTCCCGCAACCTCGATCTGCTGTGCCTGCCAGATGCCGGGGGAGTCGGCCGAGGGCTGCATCAAGATGCGGTACTTCAGGAAACTGTCGAGGCTTTCCTTCGTGTAATGGATCTTGTCGGTCTTGACGTCCTTGCTGTAGGACTTGGCCTGGTTACGGCAGAAGGTGACGAGGACGGCTTTCCCGTCCTCGGACTTGCTCGTGGCGGCGTCGTAGTACTGGTCCTCACCTGTCGGGGTCCAGCCGCCCTTCACCCACGCCTCGATCTGCGACTTGGCGTACTTGGCGGCTCCGGCTCGGGAGTAGAACCTGTAAGCCGAGTCGTTCGGGTCCTGAGCGACGATGGCGTGCTTCAGCGCCCGGATGAAGTTGGCAGAGTCGTCCAGCGCAGCCGCCTCATCGCTGTCGGACGGCTTGTCGAAGTCGAAGATCATCTTCAGGTCTTTCGGCAGGCCGAGATCGGGGCGGTCCGCATCCGCGGCCCTCGATGGTGAAGCCGACGGACTACTCGCCCCCTGGTCCGCCCCCTCGATGCCGTCCGGAGAATCGTCGCCGCCTCCGCCGCAAGCGGTGAGCAGAAGCGCCGCCGTCGCGGTGAGTGCGGCGGCGGTCGTGGTCAGGGCGCGGCGTGCCACGGTTTGTCTCCCCCGGTGTTCGGTGTATGCGGCAGGGAACGAAGCTATCAGGGGCGGGTAATGGGCCCTTGAGAGGCAGCGGGGGATTGTGTGGGGAAGGCGAGGAGTGTGGCGTAGCGGCTGCTAACGATGCTCACGAGGTAGGTACGGCTATGACGACAGGCTCGCACGTTCCGGAGGGCGTGCTGGCGCGCGAGATCTTCGGGCCGCTCGGCGGGGGCGTGGAAGTCGGGGCCGTGTCGGCGACCGGCACATGGAGCGTCCGTGCGGCTTCCGTCGGCGAGTTGGTGAGCCGTCGGCGTGACGAGGTGGACCGGCTGCTCGAACTGGTCCGTGACATAGGTGGCTTCTCCTCGTCGGCGATGGCCATCGCGGATGAACTGGGCTATCTGCGGGAGCACGAGGTGACGGCACCGTCCTTGCTCCTGTGGTCGGGCGCGGTCGAGGGGATTCCGTCCCGGCTCGACGACCTCGAACGACCGGACATCGTTCGGCGCATGTGCCACATGGCTGCCGACCTGCAGCTGACGTACTTCTTGCAGGCGCTGATCACGGCTGCCGTAGCGGCGGGAGGGGAAGTTCGCCCCGGGGCAGCCGGCATCGCCGAAGCGCTGGCGATCGCGTCCGGCATCGCGGACGCCACGGGACGGAGTGCGCCGGCGCTGGTCTTCAGGATGTGGCGAGTCGCTCGCCTCCCGGACCTGCTCCGACCCGAGGCGGACACGCCCGAGTACGGAAAGGCCGGGTTCCGGGCTTACGACCGGGCGCTCGACGCCCTGCTCCCCGTGGAGGGCCGGTGATCGGCAGAGTCGTCCAGCGCAGCCGCCTCATCGCTTGCGCCGGTGAGCGCGGCTGCGTGCTTCGCGTCGGACGGCTTGTCGAAGTCGAGGACCAGGCGAAGATCCTTCGGCACGCCGACGTCGGGACCGACGCCCCCCTCAGGCGCAGACGCCGAAGCCGACGGACTTTTTGCCCCTGAATCCGGCCCGTTGATGTCCTCCGGCGTTTTGTCGTCACCTCCGCCACAGGCTGTGAGGGGCAGAGCCGCCGCCGTGGTGAGTGCGGCCGCGGTGGTCAGAGCGCGGTGGACCACGGGCGTTCTCCCCCGGTGATGGACCATCGTCGTGCGTGTGTGCGGCTGGGAAGGAAGCCATCAGGGGATTAACGCGCGTCCTGGACAGCCATGGTGGATTGTGTGCGGAACGTGAGGAGTCTGCGTGGCAGTTGCGAAGGACGTCATTCCGTTGGCTCGGCCGCACGGCCGGGTGCATGCGACTGGCGGAGCAAATCGGACGTCAACCCCCTTCCTCCCCCACGCCCTTCGACGACCTCGATGAGAGTCCATAAGATCTCTGTAGGCTCAGCACACTTCTCGGCCCACAGTTCGCCTCACCGCACTCACACACGACCCCAGGACACCCGCCATGCCGCGACGCCGCACCTCCAGCTCGTCAAGCTCGACGGGAAGTACGACGGGAACGACGGCCCCAACGACGGCTCCGAGGAATCGGACGCCGCAGCCGGTGCGGATCCGGCGGCGGTCGTTCGGGGACTTCGTCAAGGCCTTCTTCGCGTTCCTCGCCCTGGCCGTGCTCCTCGTCGGCGTGCCCGGCGCGCTGGCCACGCAGATCGGGTGGCCGTTGCCGAGCGGGGTGCCGAGCCTCGACTGGCTCCAGCAAGAGATCACCGTCGAGACGTTCCTGAACATCCTCACCGTCGTGGTGTGGCTGGCGTGGGCCCAGTTCACCGCCTGCGTGCTCGTGGAGATGAAGGCCGCGCTGTCCGGTGTCGGGGTACCGGGGCGGGTGCCCGGCGCCGGGCCCAGTCAGCTGCTCGCCCGGCAGCTCGTCGCCGCGCTGCTGCTCGTCGGCGCCACCGCGGCCAGCTTCACGCCCGGCCTGTCGCAGCTCGGGCAGGGCGGCTACGACGCCCATCACAAGCCGACCGTCGCCTCGGCCCAGCAGACCCCGGGGTTCTTCGCCCAGCAGCAGGAGCAGGCCGCCGACACCGCGGCCGCCCTCGCCGAGCAGGCCTCGCACGCCGCCTCGCACGCCGACGCCGGCGGCAGCACCGCCAAGCAGGGCGACACGAAGTACTACCGGATCCAGCCGCCCGAGGGGCGCCACCACGACTCCCTGTGGGAGATAGCGGAACGGCACCTCGGTGACGGGCGTCGCTACAAGGAGATCTTCGAGCTCAACAAGGACCGCATCCAGCCGGACGGGTCCAAGCTCTCCGAGGCCAGCCTCATCCGGCCCGGATGGATCATGGAGATGCCGGGCGACGCGCGCGGCGGTGAACTCGTCGAGATGCCCGACGAGGCTCCCCACGTGTCACCGGACGTGCAGCAGCAGATCGCCGACTACGCCCAGACAGGGGACCACGCCCACGGCGGGGGCAGCGGTGCCCAGGGCGGCGGGCACGAGCACGCCGGTGGCGGCGCCACCCAGGTGTCCGTCCCCGAGCAGCAGCGGCCCGCCCCCGACACCGGCCACCAGCAGGCCACCGGCGTCGGCGCCGAGTCCGGCAGCTCCTTCGGTCTGCCCGAGGCCCTGCTCACCGCACCCCTCCTCGCCGCCGGTCTCCTCGGCGCCCTGGGGCGGCGGCGCCGGCAGGCCTTGTGGCAGTCGGCGTTCGGGGCCGTCGGCGGGCGGCGCGGCATGGAGCCGCCCACGCCGAGCGGGGACGCGCAGGACGTCCAGGACGCGCTGCTCGTCGGCGCCGACCCCGAGGGCGTGCGGCTGCTCGACCGGAGCCTGCGCGGTCTCGCCGCCTCCCTCGCCGAGGAGTCGCGGGCGCTGCCGGTCGTGTACGCCGCCTGGCTCAGCAACGGCGACCTGCACCTCCAGCTCGCCCAGCCCGCCGGGAAGCCGCCCGCCCCCTGGCAGCAGGGGCAGGACCAGACCTTCTGGATGCTGGCCCGGACCGACGCCGAGCGCTACGAGGACGTCGACACGGCCGCGCCCTACCCGGGGCTCGTCAGCCTCGGCACCATGGACGACTCGCGGCTGCTGCTCAACCTGGAGGCGGTGCCCGGCATCGTGTCGCTGAGCGGCCGGGAGGCCGACCGGGCCGCCGTCTTCGCGTCCGTCGCCGCCGAGTTGGCGACCAACGGCTGGTCGGACCGCATGACCATCACGCTCGTCGGCTTCGGGCAGGACCTGACGCCTCTCGCTCCGAACCGGATCCGGCACCTCGAGGACGTCGAGGCGCTCGTCGAGACCATGGAGGCCGAGACGCGGCAGCGGCGGGGCGCCCTGGGCGCGGCCGGGCACGACTCCGTCCTCACCGGGCGCACGGGGCCCGCCCAGCACACCCGCTGGGCCCCGCACCTGGTGCTGCTCGCCGCCCAGCCGTCCGCCGAGGACGCCGTCAAGCTCGCCGAACTCGCCGCCGACGCCAGCCGGCTCGGCATCGGCTACCTCGTCGGCACCGAGACCGGCGACCTGCCGGGCGCCGCCTGGGAGATGGAGATCACCGGCCAGGGCAAGTTGCTCGCGCCCCTCCTCGGGCTCGAACTCGACGCCCAGCTGCTGCCCGCCGCCCAGCAGCGGGCCGTCGTGGAGCTGTTCGTCGAAGCGGACCCGGAGAACCGGCCCGAGGGCAGCCCGGCCAACCGGCCGCCGTTCCTCGTCGACATCAGCGAGCAGGGCCGGCCGGCCGTCTACGCGCGGCTCGTCGGGCCGTACGAGATCATCGGCCTCGACACCCCGGACGGGGAGCGCAGCGCCCTGCTGCACGAGGCGCTCGCCCTGCTGCTCCTGCACCGCGAGGGCGTGCACCCGCGCGTGCTGTCCTCGGCGCTGTGGCCGCGCGGCGTCACCGACGACGTGCGCAACGCGCTGCTGGACCGGCTGCGCGACTGGCTCGGCGCCGACCCCGACGGCACTCCACGCCTCGGCACCGACGGCAGCGGCCGGCTCACGCTCGCCAAGTCCGTCGTCTCCGACCTGGACGTGCTGCGGTCCCTCTACCACGAGGCCACGCAGGGCAAGGGCGTCGGCAGCCGGGCCGTGCGCGGGCGGCTGCTCACCGACGCGCTCGTGCTGGTGCGCGGGCCGCTGCTCGCCGACCGGCCCGAGGGCCGCTACCGGTGGCTCACCCACGAGATCGTCGACGCCCAGCTGCCGCTGCTCGTCGCGGACACCGGGCTCGCGCTGTGCGAGTTCCACATGGAGAAGAACCGCGCCGAGAAGGCCATCGAGGCACTCAACGCGGCCCTGCGCACCGCCCCGGCCGACGAGCGCCTGTGGCACGAGCTGCTGCGCGCCACCCACGCCACCGGCGACACGTCCCGGCTGACCTCGCTCGCCACCGATCTCATCGGCCGCAGCGGGGCCCGCGGCCTGCCGCCGCGTACCGAGGCACTGCTCGACGAGCTGCTGCCGACGTGGCGCGACGCGATCGCCGCGGTGGGATGAACACCGGGGTCCTGGTCATCGCCGCCGCGCTGTGGGGCGCGGCGGCGGGCGCGTTCCTGCCGCGCGCGGCCTACCGGTTCTCGGCCCCCTCGGGGGAGCCGTGGCGGGAGCGGTGCCCCGGCGGGCACGCCCTCAAGGGCTGGCTCGGGCGGGCCTCCTGCCCGCAATGTGAGGATCGCGAGGAGGCCGGATACGGGCCGCGTACGACACCCCTGGTGATCGCCACCGCCCTCGTCTGCGCCGCCCTCGCCGCCGCCACCGGCACCCGGCCCGAGCTCGGCGTCTGGCTGCTGCTCGCGCCCGTCGGGGTGCTGCTGACGGCCGTCGACTTCCGGGTGCGGCGGCTGCCCGACCCGCTCACGCTGCCGTTCGCCGCGGCCGCGCTCGTCCTGCTCGGCCTCACCGTGCTCGTGCCCGAGCACGCGGGACAGTGGACGACCGCCCTGCTCGGCTCGCTCGCGCTGGGCGGCGGCTACTTCGTACTGTTCCTCATCAACCCCGCGGGGATGGGCTTCGGCGACGTCAAGCTCGCCCTGGGCGCGGGGGCGGTGCTCGGCTGGTACGGCTGGCCGACGGTGATGCTCGGCACCTTCGCCGGGTTCCTGCTGGGCGCGCTGTACGGCGGCGCCCTCGTCGTCGCGCGGCGGGCCGGGCGCAAGACGGCCATCCCCTTCGGGCCGTTCCTGATCTCCGGCGCCTTCCTCGGACTCCTGGCCGGGGCCTACGCGGCCTGACGTCCAGCGGCCCGAACGGCTGGCGTACGCTGGGCTGGTCCGTCCACAACCCTTACGAAAGGGACGCCCGGTGACCGAGAAGGCCGACCTTCAGCCCATCCTCGACCGTGCAGCCGCCGGTGGGCGGATCACTCCCGACGAGGCGCTCGCGCTGTACCGGGACGCCCCGCTGCACGCGCTGGGCGCCGCCGCCGACGCCGTACGCCGCCGCAGGTACGCCGGCACCGAGCACATCGCGACGTACATCATCGAGCGCAACATCAACTACACGAACGTCTGCGTCACGGCGTGCCGCTTCTGCGCCTTCTACGCCGCCCCCAAGGACACCGCCAAGGGCTGGACCCGCGACCTGGACGACATCCTGCGCCGGTGCGCCGAGACGGTCGAGCTGGGCGGCACCCAGATCATGTTCCAGGGCGGACACCACCCGGACTACGGCGTCGAGTACTACGAGAAGCACTTCGCGGCCATCAAGAAGGAGTTCCCGCAGCTGGTCATCCACAGCCTGGGGGCGTCCGAGGTCGAGCACATGGCCCGGATCTCCAAGGTGAGCGTCGAGGAGGCCATCCGGCGTATCCATGCCGCCGGGCTCGACTCCTTCGCCGGTGCCGGTGCCGAACTGCTGCCGGAGCGGCCCCGCAAGGCCATCGCCCCGCTGAAGGAGTCCGGCGAGCGCTGGCTGGAGATCATGGAGATCGCGCACAACCTGGGCGTGGAGTCCACCTCCACCATGCTCATGGGCACCGGCGAGACCAACGCCGAGCGCATCGAGCACCTGCGGATGATCCGGGACGTCCAGGACCGCACGGGCGGCTTCCGCGCCTTCATCCCGTACACGTACCAGCCGGAGAACAACCACCTGAAGGGCCGGACGCAGGCGACCCTCTTCGAGTACCTGCGGATGATCGCGATCGCCCGGCTGTTCATGGACAACATCGCCCACATCCAGGGCTCGTGGCTGACCACGGGCAAGGAGGTCGGGCAGCTCTCCCTGCACTACGGCGCCGACGACCTCGGCTCGATCATGCTGGAGGAGAACGTCGTCTCCTCCGCGGGCGCCAAGCACCGGTCCAACCGGATGGAGATCATCGACCTGATCCGCAAGGCAGGGCGGGTGCCCGCGCAGAGGTCGACCACGTACGAGCACCTCGTCGTGCACGACGACCCGGCGAACGACCCCGTCGACGACCGCGTGGTCTCGCACATCTCGTCCACGGCCATCGAGGGCGGCACGGCTCACCCCGAGCTAAAGCTGCTCGCCTCCAACTGAGCGGCGCCGGAGAGGTAGTTGGAAACCATTCACACGGCCGACGCCGTCCGCGTCACCTGGGACTCCGAGCCCGTCAAGGGCGGTGCCGTGGCCGTCGGACGGGACCGGATCGGTGCCGTCGGCAAACTCGACGACGTACGTGAGGCGTTCCCCCGCGCTCGGGTCCGCAGGTGGCCCGGGACCCTCGGCCCCGCCCGGGTCCACGAGGGCCCGCTCCCGGATGCCCCGAGCCCGCGCGAACGCGTCCACGAGGTGCTGAAGCTCGGCGCGGTCGCGGTCCTGGAGGAGTACGTCGACTCGCCGGAACTGCGGTCCGCCGCCGATCGCAACGACGTCGTCGTGCTGCCGCGTGCGCGCAGCACGGCGATCGTCCCGACCGGCCGCGCCGACCTCGCCGTCTTCGACGACGCGGGGGAGTGCGTCGCGACGGTGTGCGCGGGACGGCTCGTACACCGGCGGCGCTGATCAGCGCCCAGGTGTTCCGTCAGCCCGCGAACGCCTCCCCGAACGCCCCCGGACTCTGCCTCACCCCACTGCAATCGGTCGCCGGCCGGGCCGGCTTCGAGTCGTCCGCGCACTGCCGGTCCCGCGCGGCCGACCACATGGACACCCACCCGATGCCCTTCTCCTCGGCGAAGGCACGGACCTCGGCCGCGTCGGCGAGCGTGAAGGTCTCGCCGTCGACGTCGTTGACGCCGATCATCGAGGTGAGCGCCATGCCCTGCCAGGCCGCCGCGTCCGAGGTGCCGAAGACCTTCTTCAGCTGGGTGTGCGCGGCCCTGGCGGCCGCCCGGGCGTAGCCGCCCATGTCGCCGTCGAACGACGTGCCGTAGTTCATCGTCATCAGGTTGACTGTGGTGACCTGGACGCCGTTGTCGTCGGCGGAGCCGAGCAGCGCCAGGCTGTCCTCGCCCAGGCCCGAGGGCATGACCGGGAGCGTGAACGAGACCTCCAGATCCGTACGTTCCTTCTGGAGCAGCGCGATCGCCTTCGAACGCAGGGCGACGGAAGCGGAGTCGGCCAGCTCGTCGCCCTCGACGTCGAAGTCGGCCCGGGTGGCACCGGCCGCGTCGAGGGCCGCGCCGTACGCCGCCGCCAGTTCCGTCGCGCTGTCGCACACGGCCGCCAGTTCCTTGCCGGAGGCGCCGCCGAAGGAGACCCGGACCTGGCCGCCGTTCTTCGTCAGCCGCGCTATGCGGGACTTCACCGCGGAGTCGCCGATCGCGCGGCCGCCGTCCCAGCGCGGGGTGCAGTCGTCGCCGGCGGCCAGGACGAAGGCCAGGTTGTACGTCGTCGGGGAGCCGGCGGACTCGGTGCCGGCGGCATCCGTGGCGCTGACGTACGGGGCGTAGGCGGTGCCGGCCCTGGCAGGGGGCGAGGTGCCGGGGGCGGCTGTCGCCGAGGGGGCCGGGCGTGCCCGGTCGACCGGTTCGGCCGGTTCGGCCTGTTCGGAGCACCCCGTGGTGACCAGGGCGATCAGGCAGCCCAGACCGACCGCCGCAGGCTTCCGGTAACTCCTCATGACGTGTGCTCCCGTTCTCGTGAGACCTCAGAGGTACACACCCAGTACGTTTCCCGGCAGCGAACGTCTCCGGGGGCGGGGAGCACCGTGTCACGGCCGAAGCCGCGCCTTTTCCCGGGCGCGCCTTTTCCCGGGCGGGCGTACTGCAACAATGGGCCCGTGACCCGCGCATCCCTGGACAAGCAGCCGCACGAAGTCGCCTCGATGTTCGACGACGTGGCGGAACGGTACGACCTGACCAACGACGTGCTGTCCCTCGGCCAGGACCGGCGATGGCGCAAGGAGGTCGCCAAGGCGGTCGACGCGCGCCCCGCCCAGAAGATCCTCGACCTGGCGGCGGGCACGGGCACGTCCTCGCTGCCCTTCGCCCGCACCGGCGCCTACGTCGTCCCGTGCGACTTCTCCCAGGGCATGCTCCGGGTCGGCAAGCAGCGGCAGCCCTGGCTGCCCTACACCGCCGGGGACGCGACCCGGCTCCCCTTCAAGGACGACACCTTCGACGCCGTCACCATCTCCTTCGGACTGCGCAACGTGCAGGACACGGACGCCGCCCTGCGCGAGATGTACCGGGTGACCCGGCCCGGCGGACGGGTCGTGATCTGCGAGTTC
This sequence comes from Streptomyces sp. NPDC006235, assembly GCF_040613735.1. Classification (NCBI taxonomy): domain Bacteria; kingdom Bacillati; phylum Actinomycetota; class Actinomycetes; order Kitasatosporales; family Streptomycetaceae; genus Streptomyces; species Streptomyces sp. NPDC006235. The sequence continues at coordinate 60,327 of NZ_JBEXSR010000012.1, read as the reverse complement.
TCGCACCCGACCTGGGCGCCGTTCCGTACCGTCTACACCGAGTACCTGATGCGCGCCCTGCCGCCGGTGGCGCGGGCCGTGTCCTCCAGCCCCGACGCCTACGTCTACCTCGCCGAGTCCATCCGGGCCTGGCCCGACCAGCCCGCGCTGGCCGAGCGGCTGGGCAAGGCCGGCTGGTCGCGGGTGGCCTGGCGCAATCTCAGCGGTGGCATCGTCGCCCTGCACCGGGGCTTCAAGGAGAGCTGATCCCTACGGGGAGATGAGGGCCATGTCCGGGTCGCCGGGTTCGTCCAGCTCGCGCTGGAGCCCGCCCCTGGGTGGCCTCGGGATCCGCGGCTCGTGCACGCCCCCGCCGCCTTCGCCGGGGCCGAAGTCGAACCACACGTAGACCATCGAGTCCCGCGGCACCTCGGCACCGGGCTGCGGGTACTGGCGTACGACGTAGTCGACGACGGCGCGCGTGAGGTCGGGCCGGTCCGGTGCGGCGAGCAGCAGGCCCTGCGCCCGGGCCGACTCCCGCGCGTCCACGGCCATCAGGCCCACCAGACGCGGCACACGCACTTCGGGTGTTTTGCGGGATGTGTGCACAGATGTCACCCCCAGCGGTAGAGGAAGGGTAACTCCCGCTCCGCACCTGCCGGAAGCGACAGGTGTCTTTCTGTGACACTCGACTACGCAGCGTCATCGATCGCGTGGCGGCGTGCCAGCCCTTCAGCGGGGTGATCAAGAGCGCTGAATAGACTGCCCCTGTCCAGTGCCGGTCGGCACGCAGATTCGAACCTTGGGGAGATCCCGCCGTGACCGAGCCCCTCTCCGAAAACACCGCCGATGTCATCGTCGTCGGCGCGGGGCCAGCCGGCTCCACCACCGCGTACCACCTCGCCAAGGCCGGACTCGACGTACTGCTCCTGGAGAAGACCGAGTTCCCGCGCGAGAAGGTCTGCGGCGACGGCCTCACCCCCCGCGCCGTCAAGCAGCTGGTGGCGATGGGCATCGACATCTCGGAGGAAGCCGGCTGGCTGCGCAACAAGGGACTGCGCATCATCGGCGGCGGGGTGCGGCTCCAGCTCGACTGGCCGGACCTCGCCTCCTTCCCCGACTACGGCCTCGTCCGCAAGCGTGACGACTTCGACGAGCAGCTCGCCCGGCAGGCCCAGAAGGCGGGCGCCCGGCTCTTCGAGCGCTGCAACGTGGGCGCGCCGATCCTGGACGACCGCACGGGCCGTATCACCGGCGTGCACGCCAAGCTCGGCGAGGAGAAGCGCGAGGTCACCTTCCGCGCCCCGCTCGTGGTGGCCGCCGACGGCAACTCCACGCGCCTGTCCCTCGCGATGGGCCTGCACCGCCGCGAGGACCGCCCGATGGGCGTGGCCGTACGGACGTACTTCACCAGCCCGCGCCACGAGGACGACTACCTGGAGTCCTGGCTGGAACTGTGGGACCGCCGCGGCCCCGTGGACCGTCTCCTGCCCGGCTACGGCTGGATCTTCGGCATGGGCGACGGCACGTCCAACGTCGGTCTCGGCGTCCTCAACACCTCCGACTCCTTCAAGGAGCTGGACTGGCGCGAGGTCCTGAAGGCCTGGTGCGCGTCCATGCCCGAGGACTGGGGCTACACCCCCGACAACATGACCGGGCCCATCCGCGGTGCCGCCCTCCCCATGGCCTTCAACCGCCAGCCCCACTACACCAAGGGGCTGTTGCTGGTGGGCGACGCCGGCGGTCTGGTGAACCCCTTCAACGGCGAGGGCATCGCCTACGCCATGGAGTCCGGCCAGATCGCCGCCGACGTCATCGTGCAGGCGCACGCGCGGGCGACGCCGGCCGGCCGTGAGATGGCCCTCCAGCGCTACCCGCGCGTCCTCAAGGACACCTACGGCGGCTACTACACGCTCGGCCGGGCCTTCGTGAAGCTCATCGGCAACCCGAAGGTCATGCAGATCGCGGCCCAGCGCGGTCTCACGCACCCGATGCTGATGAGGTTCACGCTGAAGCTCCTCGCGAACCTCACCGACCCGACCGGCGGCGACGCGATGGACCGCATCATCAACGGCCTGAGCAAGGTGGCGCCGAAGGCCTGACCAGGCATCCGGGCCTTCGGCGCCGAAGGCCCGGTCAGCCGGTCAGCCGGTCAGCCTCTCAGCCGGTCAGCCGCTCAGCGCTGCGATGTTGGCGGCCCGGCGCGCGAACACCGCCTCGCGCCGGTCCGCCATCTGCCGCAGCGCGTCCTTGCGTTCCCGCCTGGACAGCCGGTCCAGGTACACCTGTCCGTTCACATGGTCGGTCTCGTGCGCCAGGCAGCGGGCGAAGTAGCCCGTGCCCTCGATCACGAGCGGTTCGCCGTCCCGGTCGTACCCGCGCACCACGGCCCGGTCCGGACGCGGTACGTCCATCGTGGCGCCGGGCACCGACAGGCATCCCTCGCCCTCGTCGAGCAGCCTGCGGTGCGCGGCGGCCGGCGGCTCCAGCACCGGGTTGACGATGTGCCCGACGTGCCGCACGCCGTCGTCGTCCGGGCAGTCGTACACGAACAGCCGCAGGTCGACCCCGACCTGGTTCGCCGCGAGTCCGGCACCGTCCGCGGTGTACATCGTCAGGAACATGTCGTCGATCAGCGCGGCGAGGTCCGGACCGAACTCGGTGACGTCCCGGCACGGCTTGTGCAGGACCTCCTCGCCGACCTCGGTGATCCGCCGGACCTGCCCGCGCCGGGCCTCGGGCGCGAGCCTCGGGTACGAGTCGACGGGCCGTCCTTGCACGAAGACGCTCGGCATCTGTCTCTCCCTGTCTGCATGAGGATGCTGTGGGGAGTCATCACAGCAGAAGACCCGCAGCGGTCCCAGTGGCAGACCGGCCGTACCCGCAGACGCCTCCTCACGGCCGCCAGGAGAGCCGCCGGGGCCGGCGCCCAGGCCGCAGGGCCCAGCGAGGGCCGCAGCGGCTCCTGCGGCAGCAGGGCGCCTCGCCCTTCCCCCGGACATGCCGGGAGGGCCGCTGCCCCAGAGTGGCAGCGGCCCTCAAGCCCGTATGCGTGCGGTCAGAGGACGCGCACGGCGCCCGACGCCGGGTAGCCCGACAGGTCCTGGATGACGACGCCCTTGGACGGGTTGGCCGCGTCCAGGTACTGGCCGTCGCCGATGTAGACACCCACGTGGTACGCGGAGCCCTTGCCGCCCCAGTACAGGATGTCGCCGACCTGGACGTCGGACAGCGGCACGTCCGTGCCCGCCATCGACTGGTCCTGCGAGACGCGCGGCAGGTCCACACCCACCTGCTTGTACGCGGCCTGCACGAGGGAGGAGCAGTCCCAGGCGTTGGGACCGGTGGCGCCCATGACGTAGGCGTCACCCACCTGAGCCTTCAGGAAGGCGATGACGGTCGCGACGCTGCCGCTGGAGGGCGCCGACACCGACGTGGAGGCGGACGCGGAGGCGGAGGTGGAGAGCGTGGCGCGCTCGGCGCTGCGCGCGGCGCGCTCGGCGGCGGCCTTGCGGGCGGCCTCGGCGGCCTTCTTCTTGGCCTCCGCCTTCTTCTTGGCCTCGGCGAGGTCCTTCTTGGCCTCCGCGGCGGCCTTGGCCGCGGCTGCGTCACGCTCGGCGCGCAGTTCGTAGTTCGCGGCCGCCTGCTGGGTGGCGGCGGCGGACTGGGCGACCTGAGCGGACATATCGGCCGTCAGGGTGGGCAGTTCGATGGTCTGGGTGACCGGCTCGGCGGCGTTCGCCGAGGCCGACGCACCCGCCGCTGCCATGCTGAGAACGCCACCGGCAACTCCGGCACGCAGGGCGATCGAAGAGGTCGCGCTGCGGCGGGGCTTCCGGTGGCTGCGTATGTGAGCGGTGTGGGACATGGGAACAACCGGTACCAGGGGCTCCTTCATATCTTCAAGAAACGTGTGCTGCGCCACAGTTGTTCAATCGGGCTCCCAAAACCCCCTCGCGAGCCCCTTTATTGACGCCGTAACGGACATTCCGGGCTCACCGTAACCGGCCTGTGATCACGGTCTTTGATCAATACGCCCGAATTGCCCCGCACCTACCATCGGTTGGGTTGATTGGCCAAGCCCCGTTCTCATGGGCCTCTCATGCGTGTGACGGAGGTCACGGAACGGCTGCCGGGATGGGCGCGTCCGGCGCGGGAGATCACGACCGGATCACGACCTCGCGAAGATCGTGAACGAATGCACGCGTCCACACTCCGCCCCGCACGCCCCTCGATGTGTGAACGCGCCTCTATCAAGAGATCGACTCCCTCGCCAATTTGCATGCAAGGGAACCCTCTTGATATTGAGACGCCCCCTCCGGCCTGCGCTGACGAGCCAAAATGTCACCTCTCGTGATCACTCGGACGCTTCGGGTGTGAAGATCACCGCTCATCCGACTTCATGATCGATCGTCAGGTGGTGGAGATCACAAAGCTTGTGCAATACCCCGTGTCGCAGATCACAGAGCGTCGGGCATAAGATGCACGCGGTTGGGCTTGTGACCTGCTTCACATGTTCCCGATCTTCGCCGGGGCGGGCGGGGTTCGAGGGACAGGTGGGGCGGAAGTGGGCCCGACGCAAACCGCCAGCAGTCAGTGCCGACTGAGAGGAGCGAGGAGCGGTGAACGCTTATGCGCCCATCCTCGTACTGGGAGCCCTCGGGGCAGGCTTTGCGATCTTCTCCGTGGTCATGGCCACGTTGATCGGGCCCAAGCGGTACAACCGGGCCAAGCTCGAGGCCTACGAATGCGGGATCGAGCCGACCCCCACGCCGGCCGGCGGCGGGCGCTTCCCGATCAAGTACTACCTGACGGCGATGCTCTTCATCATTTTCGATATCGAGATCGTCTTCCTCTACCCCTGGGCCGTCACGTTCGACGCCCTGGGGATTTTCGGGCTCGTGGAGATGCTGCTCTTCGTGCTCACCGTCTTCGTCGCGTACGCGTACGTATGGCGGCGCGGCGGCCTGGAATGGGACTGAGGGGCCACACGTCATGGGACTCGAAGAAAAGCTGCCGAGCGGCTTCCTGCTGACCACCGTCGAGCAGGCCGCGGGCTGGGTGCGCAAGTCGTCCGTCTTCCCCGCCACGTTCGGCCTCGCCTGCTGCGCCATCGAGATGATGACCACGGGCGCCGGCCGCTACGACCTGGCGCGCTTCGGCATGGAGGTCTTCCGCGGCTCGCCGCGCCAGGCGGACCTGATGATCGTCGCCGGCCGGGTCAGCCAGAAGATGGCGCCGGTGCTGCGGCAGGTCTACGACCAGATGCCGAACCCCAAGTGGGTGATCTCCATGGGGGTCTGCGCCTCCTCGGGCGGCATGTTCAACAACTACGCCATCGTCCAGGGCGTCGACCACATCGTGCCGGTCGACATCTATCTCCCCGGTTGCCCGCCACGGCCGGAGATGCTGATGGACGCCATCCTCAAGCTCCACCAGAAGATCCAGAGCTCCAAGCTCGGCGTGAACGCCGAGGAGGCGGCCCGCGAGGCGGAGGAGGCGGCGCTCAAGGCCCTGCCCACGATCGAGATGAAGGGGCTGCTGCGGTGAGCGACGTCAGCGACAACGGGGTCAACCCCGAGAAGGACCTCAGCGCGTCGAACCTCCCGGGCCAGCGCGGCCAGGGCGGTGAGGAGATCCGCGTCCAGCGCGGCATGTTCGGCGCGAACAACGGCGGCGACACCTCCGGCTACGGCGGCCTGGTCCGCTCGGTCCGCCTCCCGGGACCGGCGACCCGCCCCTACGGCGGCTGGTTCGATGAGGTCGCCGACGAGCTGGAGGGCGCCCTGGAGGAACAGGGTCTGCTTCCCGACAACGCGATCGAGAAGACGGTCGTCGACCGCGACGAGCTGACCTTCCACATCGAGCGCGAGCACCTGGTGCGGGTCGCCAGGACCCTGCGCGACGACCCGGCCCTGCGCTTCGAGCTGTGCACCGGCGTCAGCGGCGTCCACTACCCGAACGACAAGGGCCGCGAGCTGCACGCCGTCTACCACCTGCGCTCGATCACCCACAACAGGGTGATCCGCCTGGAGGTCAGCGCCCCCGACAGCGACCCGCACATCCCGTCGCTGTTCGAGGTCTACCCGACGAACGACTGGCACGAGCGCGAGACGTACGACTTCTTCGGCATCGTCTTCGACGGCCACCCGGCCCTGACGCGGATCATGATGCCGGACGACTGGCAGGGCTTTCCGCAGCGCAAGGACTATCCCCTCGGCGGCATCCCCGTCGAGTACAAGGGCGCCCAGATCCCGGCTCCGGACCAGCGGAGGTCGTACTCATGAGCACTTCGCACGCCTCCCCTCGGGAGACGACAGAGGGCACCGTCTACACGGTCACCGGCGGCGACTGGGACGAGGTCGTCCAGTCCGCGGCCCGCGCCGACGACGAGCGCATCGTCGTCAACATGGGCCCGCAGCACCCGTCCACGCACGGCGTGCTCCGGCTGATCCTGGAGATCGACGGCGAGACCGTCACCGAGGCCCGCTGCGGCATCGGCTACCTCCACACCGGCATCGAGAAGAACCTCGAGTACCGGACGTGGACGCAGGGCACCACGTTCGTGACGCGCATGGACTACCTGACGCCGTTCTTCAACGAGACGGCGTACTGCCTCGGCGTCGAGAAGCTCCTCGGCATCGAGGACCAGATCCCCGACCGCGCCTCGATCATCCGCGTGCTCCTGATGGAGCTGAACCGGCTGTCGTCGCACCTGGTCTGCATCGCCACCGGCGGCATGGAGCTCGGCGCCACCACGATCATGATCTACGGATTCCGTGATCGTGAACTCATTCTCGACATCTACGAGCTGATCACCGGCCTGCGGATGAACCACGCGTACATCCGCCCCGGCGGACTCGCCCAGGACCTGCCGCCCGGCGCGGTGGACCAGATCCGCGAGTTCGTGAAGAAGATGAAGAAGAACCTCCCGGAGTACGACAAGCTCGCCACCGGGAACCCCATCTTCAAGGCCCGCATGCAGGACATCGGCTACCTCGACCTGGCCGGCTGCATGGCCCTCGGCGCCACCGGCCCGATCCTGCGCTCCGCCGGCCTGCCCCACGACCTGCGCAAGGCGCAGCCCTACTGCGGCTACGAGACGTACGACTTCGACATCCCGACCGCCGACACCTGTGACGCCTACGGCCGTTTCCTCATCCGCCTGGAGGAGATGCGCCAGTCCCTCAGGATCGTCGAGCAGTGCCTGGACCGGCTCCAGCCCGGCCCGGTCATGGTCGCCGACAAGAAGATCGCCTGGCCGGCCCAGCTCGCCCTGGGGCCCGACGGCCTGGGCAACTCCCTCGACCACATCAAGAAGATCATGGGCACCTCCATGGAGGCCCTGATCCACCATTTCAAGCTGGTCACCGAGGGCTTCCGCGTCCCGCCGGGACAGACGTACGCGGCGGTCGAGTCGCCCAAGGGCGAACTCGGGGTGCACGTCGTGTCCGACGGCGGCACGCGCCCCTACCGGGTCCACTTCCGCGACCCGTCCTTCACCAACCTGCAGGCCATGGCGGCGATGTGCGAGGGCGGCCAGGTCGCCGACGTCATCGTCGCCGTCGCGTCCATCGACCCCGTGATGGGAGGCGTCGACCGGTGACCACCTCTTCTTCCGAGCGGGGCGTCAGCCTGGGCATGCCCGAACTGCCCGCACCCGCCTACCCGGACGACGTCCGGGCCCGCCTGGAGACCGACGCGCGCGAGATCATCGCCCGCTACCCGGACTCCCGGTCCGCCCTCCTGCCGCTGCTGCACCTCGTGCAGTCCGAGGAGGGCCATGTCACGCGCACCGGCATGCGGTTCTGCGCGGACATGCTCGGCCTCACCACGGCGGAGGTCACCGCGGTCGCCACCTTCTACACCATGTACCGGCGCAAGCCGAGCGGTGACTACCAGGTCGGGGTGTGCACCAACACCCTGTGCGCCGTCATGGGCGGGGACGCGATCTTCGAGGAGCTCCAGGAGCACCTGGGCGTCGGCAACGGCGAGACCACCGACGACGGCAAGGTCACCCTGGAGCACATCGAGTGCAACGCCGCCTGCGACTTCGCGCCGGTCGTGATGGTCAACTGGGAGTTCTTCGACAACCAGACCCCGGCGAGCGCCAAACGCCTCGTCGACGACCTGCGCTCCGGCCGGCCGGTCACCCCCACGCGCGGGGCACCGATGTGCACCTTCAAGGAGACCGCCCGGGTCCTGGCCGGTTTCACCGACGAGCGGGACGGGGCCGTCGAGTCCGGCGGCAGCGCGGGACCCGCCTCCCTGGTCGGCCTGAAGCTGGCCAAGGGCGAGTCCGCTCCCGCGCGCGTGGTGCATCCGCGCGGCGAGGCGCCCCGGGACGACAAGCCGCACGAGCCGTCACCGACGGAGCACTTGAGCTCGCACGACGCGCCGCAGGACACGTCGGCCTCCGACCCCGCCCACCCGGCCGGGCCTGTCGCCGAGGAGGGGGAGTGATGACCTTGGCACCCGAGCTGAAAGACATGAGCCCCGAGAAGCTGCTCGCACCGGTGCTGTCGGCCTTCTGGGACGAGGACAGGTCCTGGACGCTGGACGTGTACCGGCGGCACGACGGCTACGAGGGGCTGCGCAAGGCGCTCGCCATGTCGCCGGACGACGTGATCGCGTACGTCAAGGACTCCGGTCTGCGCGGGCGCGGCGGCGCGGGCTTCCCCACGGGAATGAAGTGGCAGTTCATTCCCCAGGGAGATGGAAAGCCGCACTATCTAGTTGTCAACGCCGACGAGTCGGAGCCGGGGACGTGCAAGGACATCCCGCTCCTCTTCGCGAACCCGCACAGCCTCATCGAGGGCATGATCATCGCGTGCTACGCCATCAGGTCGTCGCACGCCTTCATCTATCTGCGTGGTGAAGTCGTCCCGGTGCTGCGGCGGTTGCACTCGGCCGTCCGCGAGGCCTACGAGGCGGGCTTCCTCGGCGAGAACATCCTGGGCAGCGGACTCGACCTCGACATCACCGTGCACGCGGGCGCGGGCGCGTACATCTGCGGTGAGGAGACCGCACTGCTGGACTCGCTCGAAGGCCGCCGGGGTCAACCGCGGCTTCGTCCCCCCTTCCCTGCCGTCGCGGGCCTCTACGCGTGCCCGACTGTGGTGAACAACGTCGAGTCGATCGCGTCGGTTCCCGCGATCATGCACCGGGGCAAGGAATGGTTCCGGTCGATGGGGAGCGAGAAGTCGCCCGGCTTCACGCTCTACTCCCTGTCCGGCCATGTCGCCAGCCCCGGCCAGTACGAGGCGCCGCTCGGGATCACGCTCCGCCAGCTCCTCGACATGAGCGGCGGGATGCGCCCCGGGCACCGCCTCAAGTTCTGGACGCCGGGCGGCTCCTCGACCCCGATGTTCACCGACGAGCACCTCGACGTCCCTCTTGATTACGAAGGAGTGGGCGCCGCGGGTTCCATGCTCGGCACAAAAGCCCTCCAGTGCTTCGACGAGACGACCTGCGTGGTGCGGGCCGTGACGCGCTGGACGGAGTTCTACGCCCACGAGTCCTGCGGCAAGTGCACGCCCTGCCGCGAAGGGACGTACTGGCTCGTGCAGCTGCTGCGCGACATCGAGGCCGGCAAGGGACGGATGTCCGACCTCGACAAGCTGAACGACATCGCCGACAACATCAACGGCAAGTCCTTCTGCGCCCTCGGCGACGGCGCCGCCTCGCCGATCTTCTCCTCGCTCAAGTACTTCCGCGAGGAGTACGAGCAGCACATCACGGGCCGGGGCTGCCCCTTCGACCCGGCCAAGTCGACGGCCTGGGCCGACCGCACGGAGGTGAACGCATGACCGTGACCACCAACGCTCCCTCAGGCGGGGGAGAGGCGGCGGTCCCGCCGGAGGACCTCGTGACGCTGACGATCGACGGCATCGAGATCAGCGTGCCCAAGGGCACCCTGGTCATCCGGGCCGCCGAACAGCTCGGCATCGAGATCCCCCGGTTCTGCGACCACCCTCTCCTCGACCCGGCCGGCGCCTGCCGCCAGTGCATCGTCGACGTCGAGGGCCAGCGCAAGCCCATGGCGTCCTGCACCATCACCTGCACCGACGGGATGGTGGTCAAGACCCACCTCACCTCGCCGGTCGCCGAGAAGGCCCAGAAGGGTGTGATGGAGCTCCTGCTCATCAACCACCCGCTGGACTGCCCGGTCTGCGACAAGGGCGGCGAGTGCCCCCTGCAGAACCAGGCCATGTCGCACGGTGACGCCGAATCCCGCTTCGAGGGCCGCAAGCGGACCTACGAGAAGCCCGTCCCGATCTCCACGCAGGTGCTGCTCGACCGCGAGCGGTGCGTGCTGTGCGCCCGCTGCACCCGGTTCTCCAACCAGGTCGCGGGCGACCCGATGATCGAGCTGATCGAGCGGGGCGCGCTCCAGCAGGTCGGCACCGGCGAGGGCGACCCGTTCGAGTCGTACTTCTCCGGCAACACCATCCAGATCTGCCCGGTCGGCGCGCTGACCTCGGCGGCGTACCGATTCCGCTCCCGCCCCTTCGACCTCGTCTCGTCCCCGTCGGTGTGCGAGCACTGCTCCGGTGGCTGCGCCACGCGCACCGACCACCGGCGCGGCAAGGTCATGCGGCGGCTCGCCGCCAACGACCCCGAGGTCAACGAGGAGTGGCTCTGCGACAAGGGGCGGTTCGCGTTCCGGTACGCGCAGCAGCGGGACCGGCTGGAGACGCCGCTGGTGCGCAACGCCGAGGGCGAGCTGCAACCGGCTTCCTGGCCGGAGGCGCTCCAGATCGCGGCCCAGGGGCTGCTGGCCTCCCGGGGCCGCACCGGCGTGCTGACCGGCGGCCGGCTCACCATCGAGGACGCCTACGCGTACAGCAAGTTCGCGCGCGTGGCGCTCGACACCAACGACATCGACTTCCGCGCGCGCGTGCACAGCGGCGAGGAGGCCGACTTCCTCGCCGCCCAGGTCGCCGGGCGCGGCCGGGACCTCGACGGCACGGGCGTCACGTACACCGCGTTGGAGAAGGCCCCCGCCGTCCTGCTGGTCGGTTTCGAGGCGGAGGAGGAGGCGCCCGGCGTCTTCCTGCGGCTGCGCAAGGCCTGGCGCAAGCACGGGCAGAAGGTGTTCTCCCTGGCCACGCATGCCACGCGCGGTCTGGAGAAGGCCGGCGGGACGCTGCTGCCGGCGGCTCCCGGCACCGAGACCGAGTGGCTGGACGCGCTCGCGAGGAACGTCGGCCTGGAGGACGACGGCGCTCTCGCCGCCGAGGCGCTGCGCGCCGAGGGCGCCGTGATCGTCGTCGGTGAGCGGCTGGCCGCCGTGGCCGGCGGGTTGACCGCCGCCGTACGCATCGCCTCCGCGACCGGAGCCCGGCTGGCGTGGATCCCGCGCCGGGCCGGGGAACGCGGCGCCGTCGAGGCGGGCGCGCTGCCGTCGCTGCTGCCGGGCGGGCGCCCGGCCACCGACCCACGCGCGCGTGACGAGGTCGCCACCGTCTGGGGCGTGGCAGGTCTTCCGCACCGCTACGGCCGTGACACCGGGCAGATCGTGGAGGCCGCTGCGACCGGCGAACTCCAGGCGCTGCTGGTGGCGGGCGTCGAGATCGCCGACCTGCCCGACCCGGCACGCGCGCGTGCGGCACTCGACGAGGCCGGCTTCGTGGTCTCGCTCGAACTGCGGCCCAGCGAGATCACGCACAAGGCCGATGTCGTCCTGCCGGTCGCCGCGGTCGCCGAGAAGGCCGGCACCTTCCTCAACTGGGAAGGCCGGGTCCGCTTCTTCGAGGCCGCGCTCAAGCCCGACCACATGACCCGCCGCCTCGCACCCACCGACGCGCGCGTGCTGCAGATGCTGGCCGACGCCATGGACGTCCACCTCGGACTGCCCGATCTGCGCACCGTACGGGCGGAGATCGACCGGCTCGGCGCCTGGGACGGCCCGCGGGCCACCGAACCCCTGGAGACGGCGGACGCCCTGCCCCGTCCGGCCGCCGGGGAGGCCGTGCTCGCCGGGCACCGGCTGCTGCTCGACCAGGGCGTCCTCCAGCAGGGCGACGAGGCACTCGCCGGTACCCGGCACGCCGCACGCGCGCGTGTGTCGGCCGCGACGGCCGCCGAGGCGGGCGTCAAGGAGGGCGACCTCCTCGCGGTGACCGGCCCCCGGGGAGTCGTCGAACTCCCGCTCCAGATCAGTGAGATGCCCGACCGGGTGGTGTGGCTCCCACTGAACTCCGCCGGTGGCGGTGTCGCCTCCGACACCGGGGCGCGGCCCGGCTCCCTCGTCCGCATCGGACCGGCGACGCTCGCCGGCGAGGCCCCCAAGGAGGTGGAGGCATGAGCCCGTACCTCGCCGCTGAAGACCTCTCGATGTTCGGCCACGACCCGTGGTGGCTGGTCGTCATCAAGGCGGTGTTCTGCTTCGCGTTCCTGATGGTGACCGTGCTGATCTCCATCGTCATGGAGCGCAAGGTCGTCGCCTGGATGCAGCTGCGCATCGGCCCCAACAGGCACGGCCCCTGGGGCATGCTCCAGTCGCTCGCCGACGGCATCAAGCTGATGCTCAAGGAAGACGTCATCGTCAAGCGCGCGGACAAGGCGGTGTACGTCCTCGCGCCGATCGTCGCGGCCATCCCGGCCTTCATGGCGATCGCGGTGATCCCCTTCGGCCCGGCGGGCAACGAGATCTCGATCTTCGGCCACCGCACCACGATGCAACTCACCGATCTGCCGATCGCGATGCTCTACATCCTCGCGGTCGCCTCCGTCGGCATCTACGGCATCGTGCTGGCGGGCTGGAGCTCCGGATCCACGTACCCGCTGCTGGGCGGTCTGCGCTCCTGCGCGCAGATGATCTCGTACGAGATCGCGATGGGCGCCGCCTTCGCCTCCGTGTTCCTCTACTCGGGGTCGATGTCGACGTCGGCGATCGTCGAGCAGCAGACCGACCGCTGGTACATCCTGCTGCTGCCGCTCTCCTTCGTCATCTACATCGTGACGATGGTGGGCGAGACCAACCGCGCCCCGTTCGACATGCCGGAGTCCGAGGGCGACCTGGTCGGCGGCTTCAACACCGAGTACTCGTCGATCAAGTTCGCGATGTTCATGCTCGCCGAGTACGTCAACATGGTGACCGTCTCGGCCGTCGCCACGACGCTGTTCCTCGGCGGCTGGCGGGCCCCCTGGCCGATCAGCACCTTCTGGGAGGGCGCGAACCACGGCTGGTGGCCGATGCTCTGGTTCACGGTCAAGGTCCAGTTGCTGCTGTTCATGTTCATCTGGATCCGCGGCACGCTCCCACGCGTCCGCTACGACCAGTTGATGAAGCTCGGCTGGAAGGTCCTCATCCCGGTCTCGCTGGTGTGGCTGATGCTCGTCGCGACCGTGCGTGCCTTCAGGAACGAGGGCTACGACTTCGCCGACATCGCCCTCTACGTCGGCGGCGGCGTGCTGGCCCTGCTGGTGCTCTCCTTCGTCGTCGACATGTTCCGCGAGAAGGCGAAGGAGGCCGAGCAGCCCGCCGAGACCCCGGCCGCCTTCGACCCCATGGCGGGCGGATTCCCCGTACCGCCCTTGCCGGGGCAGGAACTTCCACCGGTCCCGCGACGCCGCTCGCGCGGTGAGCGGGAGCTGATTGTCAGTGGTGGGCCCGATACTCAGAGTGACGGATCTCTGGGCGGAACTACGGATGGAAAGGAGGCGTCCGATGGCTGAGGAACCGAAGGACACCAAGCCCGGGTTCCAGAACCCGGTGGCCGGCTTCGGCGTGACCTTCAAGGCCATGTTCAAGAAGCGGCTGACCGAGCAGTACCCGGAGCAGCAGAAGACCACGGCTCCGCGCTTCCACGGACGGCACCAGCTCAACCGCCATCCCGACGGCCTGGAGAAGTGCGTCGGCTGCGAACTGTGCGCGTGGGCCTGCCCCGCCGACGCCATCTACGTGGAGGGCGCGGACAACACCGACGAGGAGCGCTACTCACCGGGCGAGCGGTACGGCCGCGTCTACCAGATCAACTACGCCCGCTGCATCCTGTGCGGCCTGTGCATCGAGGCGTGCCCCACCCGCGCGCTGACGATGACGAACGAGTTCGAGCTCGCCGACTCCAGCCGGGCCAACCTCATCTACACCAAGGAGCAGCTGCTCGCCGGTCTGGAGGAGGGCATGGTCGACACGCCCCACGCCATCTTCCCGGGGACGGACGAGCAGGACTACTACCGGGGCCTGGTCACCGAGGCCGCGCCCGGTACGGAGCGTCAGGTCGCCCACTCCAAGGGCGAGGTCGTCCAGGAGGCCGACTCGACCTTCGGCGGGACGGAACCGGCGTCAAAGAAGGTGATCGGCCGATGACCACCCAGCTCGCCGCCTACTCCACCTCCACCGGAGAGGCCGTCCAGTTCTGGATCCTCGGCACGATCGCGGTGATCGGCGCCCTGTGCACCATCCTCATGAAGAGAGCCGTGCACAGCGCGCTCTGCCTCGCCGGGACCATGATCATCCTGGCGGTGTTCTACCTCGCCAACGGCGCCTACTTCCTGGGCGTCGTCCAGATCGTCGTCTACACCGGCGCGATCATGATGCTGTTCCTGTTCGTGGTGATGCTCGTCGGCGTCACCGCGGCGGACTCCCTGAAGGAGACCATCAAGGGCCAGCGCTGGCTGGCCCTGTTGTGCGGGCTCGGCTTCGGCGTCCTGCTGATCGCCGGCATCGGCAACGCCTCCCTCAGCGAGTTCAACGGCATCGGCCAGGCGAACGCCGGGGGCAACGTGGAGGGCATCGCCGCCCTCCTGTTCACCAAGTACGTCTTCGCGTTCGAGATCACCGGTGCCCTGCTCATCACGGCCGCCGTGGGCGCCATGGTGCTCACGCACCGCGAGCGCACCGAGCGCGCCAAGACGCAGCGGGAGCTCTCCGAGGAGCGCGTCCGCGCAGGCAAGCAACTGCCGCCCCTGCCGGCGCCCGGTGTGTACGCCCGGCACAACGCGGTCGACATCGCGGGCCTGCTGCCCGACGGCACGCCCTCGGACCTCACCGTCAGCAAGACGCTGCGGGAGCGGGGCCAGATCCGGGACGTGTCGCAGGAGGCGCTCAACGACCTGCGGGCCCTGGAGCAGCGTGCCGAGGAGCGCCTGGAGCGGAAGGCCATCGAGCCGACCACGTTCAAGCGGCCCGAGGAGGCATCCAAGTGAACCCGGTCAACTACCTCTATCTCGCGGCCCTGCTGTTCACGATCGGTGCCACCGGCGTGCTGATCAGGCGCAACGCGATCGTCGTGTTCATGTGCATCGAGCTCATGCTCAACGCCTGCAACCTCGCGTTCGTCGCCTTCTCCCGGATGCACGGCAACCTCGACGGCCAGATCATCGCCTTCTTCACGATGGTCGTCGCCGCCGCGGAGGTCGTGGTCGGGCTCGCGATCATCGTGTCCCTGTTCCGCGCCCGCCACTCGGCCTCGGTCGACGACGCCAGCCTGATGAAGCTGTAAGGGGTCGGAAGAATCGTGGAGAACCTCATCGCGCTGCTGGTGGCGGCGCCCCTGCTCGGAGCGGCGGTCCTGCTGTGCGGCGGACGCCGGCTGGACGCCGTGGGCCACTGGCTCGGCACGCTGCTCGCGGCCGCCTCCTTCGTGCTCGGCCTGGTGCTGTTCAGCGACATGCTCGCCCAGGACCCCGAACACCGCGTCATGTCCCAGCACCTGTTCAGCTGGATCCCGGTCGAGGGCTTCCAGGCGGACGTCGCCTTCCAGCTCGACCAGCTGTCCATGACGTTCGTCCTGCTCATCACGGGCGTCGGATCGCTGATCCACCTCTACTCCGTCGGGTACATGGAGCACGACGAGCGGCGCCGCCGCTTCTTCGGCTACCTCAACCTGTTCCTCGCGGCGATGCTGCTGCTCGTCCTCGCCGACAACTACCTGCTGCTGTACGTCGGCTGGGAGGGCGTCGGTCTCGCCTCCTACCTGCTGATCGGCTTCTGGCAGCACAAGCCCAGCGCCGCGACGGCCGCGAAGAAGGCCTTCCTGGTCAACCGCGTCGGCGACATGGGCCTGTCGATCGCGATCATGCTGATGTTCCTGTGGTTCGGCACCTTCGCCTTCGGGCCGGTGCTCGGCGACCACGCGGAGGCCGGGCTCGCCGGTGCCGCCGGTGAGGACAAGCTGACCGCGATCGCGCTGATGCTGCTGCTCGCCGCCTGCGGCAAGTCCGCCCAGGTGCCGCTGCAGTCCTGGCTCGGGGACGCGATGGAGGGCCCGACCCCGGTCTCGGCCCTCATCCACGCCGCGACCATGGTGACGGCAGGCGTGTACCTGATCGTCCGCTCGGGTGCCGTCTTCAACGGCGCCCCTGACGCGCAGCTGGTCGTCACGATCGTCGGTGCGGTCACGCTCCTCTTCGGTGCGATCGTCGGTTGCGCGAAGGACGACATCAAGAAGGCCCTGGCCGGCTCGACCATGTCGCAGATCGGCTACATGATCCTCGCCGCGGGCCTCGGCCCCATCGGCTACGTCTTCGCGATCATGCACCTGGTGACGCACGGCTTCTTCAAGGCCGGGCTGTTCCTCGGCGCCGGTTCGGTCATGCACGGCATGAACGACGAGGTGGACATGAGGAGGTACGGCGGCCTCAGGAAGTACATGCCGGTCACCTTCGTCACCTTCGGCCTCGGCTACCTGGCGATCATCGGCTTCCCGGGCCTGTCCGGCTTCTTCTCCAAGGACAAGATCATCGAGGCGGCGTTCGCGAAGGGCGGCACCGAGGGCTGGATCCTCGGCGCCTGCGCCCTGCTCGGCGCGGCCATCACCGCGTACTACATGACGCGCGTGATGCTGATGACGTTCTTCGGCGAGGAGCGCTGGCGCAACGCCCCGACGCCGTCCCCGGCCGAACCGGACGTGGAGCCCGCCGCCGAGACCCGCGGCGAGTACACCCCGCCGCACCCGCACGAGTCGCCCAAGGTCATGACGATCCCCATGATCGTGCTGGCCGTCGGGTCGGTGGCCGGCGGTGCGTTCTTCAGCATCGGCGACCGCTTCCTGCACTGGCTGGAGCCGATCACCGGGCACAGTCACGGCAACCCGCCGATCAGCGCGGGTGTGGTCACCGGTGCGACCGTCGCGTGCATGATCATCGGTGTCGCCCTCGCCTGGGCGCAGTACGGCCGCCGCCCGGTCCCGGCCGTCGCCCCGCGCGGCTCGCTGCTCACCCGGGCCGCCCGGCGCGACCTGCTCCAGGACGACTTCAACCACGTGGTCCTGGTCCGCGGCGGCGAGCACCTCACGCGGTCCCTGGTCTACGTCGACCACACCCTGGTCGACGGCGTCGTCAACGGCACGGCGGCCTCGGTCGGCGGCCTCTCCGGGCGGATGCGCAAGCTGCAGAACGGCTTCGCCCGCTCCTACGCGGTCTCGATGTTCGGCGGCGCGGCGGTCATCGTCGCCGCGACCCTGCTGATGAGGGCGGTCTGATACCGATGTCCTTTCCTCTGCTGACAGTGACAGCGGCGCTCCCGGCCGTCGGGGCGATCGCCACGGCCGCCGTACCGGCCGCGCAGCGCACCGCCGCCAAGTGGCTGGCGCTGCTCGTCTCGCTCGCCACGCTCGTCCTGGCGATCACCGTCCTGGTGCGCTTCGACCCGGACGGCGAGCGTTACCAGCTCACCGAGTCCCACGCCTGGATCGCGGACTTCGGTGTCCGCTACGAACTGGGCGTGGACGGCATCGCGGTGGCGCTGATCGCGCTCACGGCCCTGCTGATCCCGTTCATCATCCTCGCGGGCTGGCACGACGCCGACCCGCTGGAGACCGGCAGCACCCGGTGGCGGCCCACGCAGGGCTTCTTCGCCCTGATCCTCGCCGTCGAGGCGATGGTGATCCTCTCCTTCGAGGCCACCGACGTCTTCCTCTTCTACATCTTCTTCGAAGCCATGCTGATCCCGATGTACTTCCTCATCGGCGGCTTCGGGGACCGTGCCCACGAGCACGGCGAGAAGACGGCGGCGACCCAACGGTCGTACGCGGCGGTGAAGTTCCTCCTCTACAACCTGGTCGGCGGTCTGATCATGCTGGCCGCGGTGATCGGCCTGTACGTGGTCGCCGGGAACTTCTCCCTCCAGGAGATCGCCGCCGCCCGCGCCAACGGCTCGCTCGACATGGCGACCAACACCGAACGCTGGCTGTTCCTGGGCTTCTTCTTCGCCTTCGCGGTGAAGGCGCCGCTGTGGCCGCTGCACACCTGGCTGCCCAACGCGATGCAGGAGTCCACCGCCCCGGTCGCCGTACTGATCACGGCGGTCGTCGACAAGGTCGGCACCTTCGCGATGCTCCGCTTCTGCCTCCAGCTGTTCCCGGAGGCCAGCAAGTGGGCGACGCCCGTGATCCTCGTCCTGGCCCTGATCAGCATCATCTACGGGGCGCTGCTCGCGGTCGGCCAGCGGGACATCAAACGGCTGATCGCCTACGCGTCGATCTCCCACTTCGGCTTCATCATCATGGGCATCTTCGCGATGACCAGCCAGGGCCAGTCCGGCGCGACGCTCTACATGGTCAACCACGGCATCTCGACCGCCGCGCTGATGCTGGTGGCGGGCTTCCTGATCTCCCGGCGCGGCTCGCGGCTCATCGCCGACTACGGCGGAGTGCAGAAAGTCGCCCCGGTGCTGGCCGGCACGTTCCTGATCGGCAGCCTCGCGACGCTCTCCCTGCCGGGACTGGCGCCGTTCGTGAGCGAGTTCCTGGTCCTGGTCGGCACGTTCACGCGCTACCCGGTGATCGGCATCATCGCCACCTTCGGCATCGTCCTCGCCGCGCTCTACACCCTCGTCCTGTACCAGCGGACGATGACCGGGCCGGTGAAACCCGAGGTCAGTGCGATGCCCGACCTCAGGGTGCGTGAACTCGTGGTCGTCGCCCCGCTGGTCGCACTGCTGATCTTCCTGGGCGTCTACCCGAAGCCCGTCACGGACATCGTCAACCCTGCGGTCAAACAGACCATGTCCGACGTACAGAAGAAGGACCCCCAGCCCGAGGTGGAGGCGGCCAAGTGAGCGCAACAGCCGTCCACAGCCTGTGGACAACCGCGGCCGAGCCGATCACCAAGATCGATGCGCCGAAGTTCGAGTACGGACAGCTGGCGCCCACCCTGATCGTCGTCGGAGCGGCGATCGTCGGGATCCTGGTCGAGGCGTTCGTACCGCGCAAATCGCGTTATCACGTTCAGATGTTCGTGTCCGTCGTCGCCCTCGCGGCCGCCTTCGCCGCGGTCGTCGCCCTCGCGGCCGACGGTTACGGCACGACCAAGGCGCGCATCGCGGCGATGGGCGCGATCGCCGTCGACGGACCGGCCCTCTTCCTCCAGGGCACGATCCTGCTGGCGGCCCTGGTCGGCCTGTTCACCTTCGCCGAGCGGCGGCTCGACCCGGTGGTGCACGGCAACCGGGTCGACTCCTTCGCCGCGCAGGCCGCGTCCGTGCCGGGCAGTGAGAGCGAGAAGGCGGCGGTCAAGGCCGGGTTCACCACCACCGAGGTGTTCCCGCTGCTGCTGTTCGCCGTCGCCGGCATGCTGATCTTCCCTGCGGCCAACGACCTGCTGACGCTCTTCGTGGCGCTGGAGGTCCTCTCGCTCCCGCTGTACCTGCTGTGCGCGCTGGCCCGCCGCAAGCGGCTCATGTCGCAGGAGGCGGCGGTCAAGTACTTCCTGCTCGGCGCGTTCGCCTCCGCGTTCACCCTGTTCGGCATCGCCTTGTTGTACGGCTACGCGGGCTCCATGTCGTACGCGACGATCGCGCAGGTCGTCGACGGCACGGTCGCGGACGTCAACCCGGCGCTCGCCGACACCATGGGCAACGACGCGCTGCTGCTGATCGGTGCCGCGCTGGTGGTGATGGGCCTGCTGTTCAAGGTGGGCGCGGTGCCGTTCCACATGTGGACGCCGGACGTGTACCAGGGCGCGCCGACGCCGGTGACCGGTTTCATGGCGGCGGCGACGAAGGTGGCGGCGTTCGGCGCGCTGCTGCGGTTGCTGTACGTCGTCCTGCCGGGACTGCGCTGGGACTGGCGGCCGGTGATGTGGGCCGTGGCGATCGTCACCATGCTGGGCGGCGCCATCGTCGCGATCACCCAGACCGACATCAAGCGGCTGCTGGCGTACTCGTCGATCGCGCACGCCGGATTCATCCTCGCGGGTGTCATCGCGACCACGCCCGACGGTGTCTCGTCCGTCCTCTTCTACCTGGCCGCGTACTCGTTCGTGACGATCGGCGCCTTCGCGGTGGTCACGCTCGTGCGCGACGCGGGCGGCGAGGCGACGCACCTGTCCAAGTGGGCGGGGCTCGGCCGGCGTTCGCCGCTGGTGGCGGCCGTGTTCGCGGTGTTCCTGCTGGCCTTCGCGGGCATTCCGCTGACCTCCGGCTTCGCCGGGAAGTTCGCCGTGTTCAAGGCGGCGGCGGAGGGCGGGGCCGCCCCGCTCGTCGTGATCGGTGTGATCTCGTCGGCGATCGCGGCGTTCTTCTACATCCGCGTCATCGTGCTCATGTTCTTCAGCGAGCCGCGGCCGGAGGGCCCGACGGTGGCCGTGCCGTCGCCGCTGACGATCACGGCGATCGGAGTCGGCGTGGCGGTCACGCTGGTGCTCGGTGTGGCGCCGCAGTACTTCCTGGATCTGGCGGGGCAGGCGGGGGTGTTCGTGCGCTGACACCCCCGCCCACAGAAGTGGGACCCGGTCTCCTTCGGAGACCGGGTCCCACTGTGTGTCCGGGTCAGGGGCACGTCAACCTGGGGTTCCAGGGGTAGAAGACACCCCTGGGGTTGTCCTTGAAGATCCAGGCGTGCAGCGTGTAGACGACGCCCAGGCCGGGGATCTCCTCCGGCCCGTCGAAGTGCCGGTCGCCGAACATGACCGGACGGTCGTCGTCCGTCTCCACGTTCTGGTCGGCGTCACGGACGCTCCACTCCACAGCACCGAGACGCAGCTTGCCGTGCTTGCCCTTGTGGTGGACGAGCCCGGCGGGCTCCGTCGGGTTGGTGGAGTTGATGAGCCGCTGCTTGACGTAGTGGTATCCCATGGCGCCTTCTCCGGGCAGCGCGGTGCACGGGCCGGCGGGGAGGTGGCCGTCCTTGATCGCGCGCTTCACGTGCTGGTACTGGCGCGTGACGGCGTAGGTCTGGACGAGTTCGGGTTCGCCTTCGTGGTCGTGTCCGGCGGCGTGCGCGGGGGCCGCGGCGCATGCGAGCGCGGTGGTCAGCGTGAGGGCACAGGCGGCCTTGAGGAAGGACATGTCGTGTCGCTCCCTGCGGGAGGGGCGCCCGGGGGCGGGCGCCCGTCATGGGGGCGCGGTCGCGCCCGGTGAGGGATGGGGGGGGCCTCCCCCGTCTCGCGTCGGCAGCATCGCCCGGCCGGTGGGGGCCTGCCAGGCGGGGTGTCCGTTCGGGCTGGGAACGAGCCGTCGATTCGGGCGAGTACAGGCCGTCTGTCCAGGCTGGGGGCCGGCTGTCCGTTCGAGCCGGGTATCGGCCGCCCGTTCGAGCTGGGTGCGGAGGTGACGGGATCCGTCGAGCGAGGCCTGTGGATAACTCCGGGGGTGTCGGTGCGGGCACCTATGGTGGACGCAGTGGTCGAGGGGCGACCTACGGGGGACAGGACGATGGGCGCGATGGGCGGGACGGATGTGATGACGGACGTGGACGCGGTGACCGGGACCGGCGGGCCAGGCGGTGCCAGCGACAGCGCGGCGCTGGCCACGCTGCACCGGGTCTTCGGGTACGAGACCTTCCGTGGCGAGCAGGAAGCGGTCATCGAACACGTGGTCGCGGGCGGCGACGCGGTGGTGCTGATGCCGACCGGCGCCGGCAAGTCCCTCTGCTACCAGGTCCCGGCCCTGGTCAGACCGGGTACGGGGGTGGTCGTCTCCCCGCTCATCGCCCTGATGCAGGACCAGGTGAACGCGCTGCGGGCGCTGGGCGTGCGGGCCGGGTTCATGAACTCCACGCAGGACTTCGACGAGCGGCGGATGGTCGAGGCCGAGTTCCTCGCCGGCGAGCTGGACCTGCTGTACCTGGCGCCGGAGCGGCTGCGTCTGGAGAACACGCTCGACCTGCTCTCACGCGGGAAGATCTCCGTCTTCGCGATCGACGAGGCGCACTGCGTGTCCCAGTGGGGCCACGACTTCCGGCCGGACTACCTGACGCTTTCGCTGCTCGGGGAGCGCTGGCCGGACGTACCGCGGATCGCGCTCACGGCGACGGCCACGCGGGCCACGCACCAGGAGATCACCGAGCGGCTGAACATGCCGACGGCCCGGCACTTCGTGGCCAGCTTCGACCGGCCCAACATCCAGTACCGGATCGTGCCGAAGGCGGACCCGAAGAAGCAGCTGCTGAGCTTCCTGCGCGAGGAGCACGCGGGTGACGCGGGCATCGTCTACTGCCTGTCGCGCAATTCGGTCGACAAGACCGCCGAGTTCCTCAGCCGCAACGGCATCGAGGCGGTGCCGTACCACGCGGGGCTGGACGCGGGCACCCGCGCGGCCCACCAGTCCCGCTTCCTGCGGGAGGACGGCCTGGTCGTGGTGGCGACCATCGCCTTCGGAATGGGCATCGACAAGCCGGACGTACGCTTCGTCGCCCACCTCGACCTGCCCAAGTCGGTCGAGGGCTACTACCAGGAGACGGGCCGGGCGGGGCGTGACGGGCTGCCGTCGACGGCCTGGATGGCGTACGGGCTGAACGACGTCATCCAGCAGCGCAAGCTGATCCAGTCGGGCGAGGGCGACGAGGCGTTCCGGCGACGGGCCCAGGCCCACCTGGACTCGATGCTGGCGCTGTGCGAGACGGCCCAGTGCCGCCGGGGCCAGCTCCTGGCCTACTTCGGCCAGGACCCGGACCAGCCTGCCTGCGGCAACTGCGACACCTGCCTGACCCCGCCGGAGACCTGGGACGGCACGGTCGCGGCGCAGAAGGTGCTGTCGACGGTGGTGCGGCTGCAGCGGGAGCGCGGGCAGAAGTTCGGCGCGGTGCAGATCGTCGACATCCTGCTGGGCAAGCGGACCGCCAAGGTCATCCAGTTCGACCACGACCAGCTGTCGGTGTTCGGCATCGGTGACGATCTGACCGAGGGCGAATGGCGGGGCGTCATCCGGCAGTTGCTGGCCCAGGGGCTGCTCGCGGTGGAGGGCGAGTACGGCACGCTGGTGCTGACCGAGGCGAGCGGGGCGGTGCTGCGGCGGGAGCGGGAGGTGCCGCTGCGCAAGGAGCCGAAGAAGCCGGTGACCTCCCGGTCGGGGTCCTCGTCGTCCTCGGGCTCGGGCTCGGGGCGGGGCGAGCGCAAGGGCAAGACGGTCGCCGCCGAGCTGCCCGAGGAACTGCTGCCGGCCTTCGAGGCACTGCGCGCCTGGCGGGCCGAGCAGGCTCGCGAGCAGGGCGTCCCGGCGTACGTCATCTTCCACGACGCCACGCTGAGGGAGATCGCCACGGTGTGGCCGGGCTCGGTGGCCGAACTGGGCGGGATCAGCGGCGTGGGGGAGAAGAAGCTCGCGACGTACGGGGAGGGCGTGCTGGAGGTGCTCGCGTCGCTGGGCGGGCCGGCAGGCTCCGCTCCCGCGGGCGACTCACCCTCGGCCCAGGCGCCCGGGCAGGCTCCGGCACACGCCGCCGCCGGTCAGGGCGCGGGGGAGCCGGACCACTGGCCGGAGATGGACGCGGA
Source organism: Streptomyces sp. NPDC006235 (assembly GCF_040613735.1). Taxonomy (NCBI): domain Bacteria; kingdom Bacillati; phylum Actinomycetota; class Actinomycetes; order Kitasatosporales; family Streptomycetaceae; genus Streptomyces; species Streptomyces sp. NPDC006235. Next base: position 36,687 of record NZ_JBEXSR010000012.1, on the reverse strand, counting down.
GCCGGAGCCCGACGACTGGATATAGAGCCGGGCTCCGGCCACGTCATAGCGTCATAGGGAGTGGCGAGCCGGGCCGGTCACAACGCCCGTGCCGCGTACGCCCTGACATCCGCGTCGGAGTCCGTCGTCGCCGTGGCGAGGGCCGCGTGGGCCTCCTCGGTGGCGCGGTGCCGGGTCAGGGCCAGCACGGCGGCCTTGCGGACATCGGCGTTGGCGTCCGCGAGAGCCTTGGCGAGGGCGGGGACGGCCGACGCCGGGTCGGCGACGGACAGGGCCGTGGCCGCTCCGGCCCGCACCTGCCAGGCCTGCTCCGACAGGGCGGCCAGGGCGCGCGCGGTGAGGTGTGCCGGGCAGCCGGTGGCACCCAGTGCTCCGTAGGCCGCTGCGCGGACCAGGGCGTCGGGGTCGTCGAGGAGGCCCGTGAGGGCCGTGGCGATCGCGTCGGCGGCGGGGTCGGCGGTCGACGGGAGGTCATCCGCCAGACGCTCCGCACCCACCGTGGCCAGTCCCTTGGCGATCGCCACCCGGATCTCGCGGGACGGGTCGGTGGCCGCCGCTCGGGCCAGTTCGCCGGCGGCGTCGACCGACACCAGTGCGCGTACGGCCTCGATGCGGACGGCGATCTCGGAGTCGGTCAGGGCGTGCGCGAACAGGTCCCTGCCGCCGAGGCGCAGGGCGCGCAGGACGTCCAGCGCGGCGGCGCGGACCACCGGGTCGGGCTCTGCCAGGGCGGCGGTGAGGCCGTCGCGCAGGTCGGGCTCGGGCGGGAGCGTCTCGACGAGCTCGCGCAGTGACGCGGCCGCGGTGGCACGGACCTCGGCTGCGGTGTCGCGCAGGGCGGCGGCGAGGGCGGGGCCGGTCCCCGGCGGCAGCGTCTCGGTGAGCACGGCGACCGCCTCACGCCGGACCGCGGGCACGGGGTCGGACAGGTAGGGCTGGAGAGCGGCGAGTTCGGGCTCTTCATCGGCGAGCGCGACGAGTTCGAGGAGGCGGGCGGAGGACTGCCCCCGGGTGGGATCGGAGGGCTGCTCCAGGGCCGGAGCCGAGGGCGCGTACCGCTCACCCGGGGTCCGCTCCTGCTCAGTACGTTCCGCCCCGTCCCGAGCCGCCACCGGCGCCAGATCCCGCGATCCCGCCGTCGCCACGTTCTCGGCGTGGACCTCGCCGAGGGAACGGGACGGGCCGCCGGCGGGGGCGAAGCCGTCGACCGGGACGAGATAGGGAGCCACGGGACGGGCCGTGAATTCCATCGCACCAGAGGGGGACTTGTGCAGATCGAGATGGTGGAACCAGGACGCGTCGTCGCGAGCGGGATGGTCGAGGCGGTCGTGGTAGAGGCCCCAGCGGGACTCCGTGCGGGCCAGGGAGGAGCGCGCGGCCATCTCCGCGCAGTCGCGGATGAAGGTGACCTCCGCGCAGCGCATCAGCTCGTGCGCGGTGCGGGCGCCCATTGCGGCGATGTCGGCGCGCATCCGCTCGAACGCCTCCAGGGCCAGCGACAGCCGGGCACCGGACTTCGGCGGGGCCACGTAGTCGTTCACGAAGCGGCGCAGCTTGTACTCGACCTGGGGCTGCGGCGGGCCGTCGGGGTTGCGCAGCGGGCGGTAGATCAGCTCGTGCGCCTCCCGGAGCTGCTCACGGGGCAACTCCCCTTCGTACGCGGAGTACTGGGACGCGTCCGCGCCCGCCAGGTCGCCGAAGACGAACGCGCCGATCATGTAGTTGTGAGGGACGCAGGCCAGGTCGCCGGCCGCGTACAGGCGGGGGACGGTCGTGCGGGCGTGGTCGTCCACGCGGACGCCGGAGGCGGAGTGGCCGCCGCACAGGCCGATCTCGGAGATGTGCATCTCGACGTCGTGGGTGCGGTAGTCGTGGCCGCGGCCGGAGTGGAAGGTGCCACGGGTCGGGCGTTCGGTCGAGTGGAGGATCGTCTCCAGGGCGGAGACGGACTCCTCGGGGAGATGGCTCAGCTTCAGGTAGACCGGGCCCCGGTCGGACGCCACCTCCGCCGCGAACTCGGCCATCATCTGGCCGGACCAGTAGTCGGAGTCGACGAAGCGTTCGCCGTGCCGGTTGACCTGGTAGCCGCCGAAGGGGTTGGCGACATAGGCGCAGGCGGGCCCGTTGTAGTCCTTGATCAGCGGGTTGATCTGGAAGCACTCGATGCCGGTGAGCGCGGCGCCCGCGTGGTAGGCCATGGCGTAGCCGTCGCCCGCGTTGGTGGGGTTCTCGTAGGTGCCGTAGAGGTAGCCGGAGGCGGGCAGGCCGAGGCGGCCGCAGGCACCCGTCGCGAGGATCACCGCGCCCGCGCGGACCTGGACGAACCGCCCCGTACGGGTGTTGAAGCCGGCCGCCCCCACGGCCCGCCCCCCGGTCGTGAGCACGCGCACCGGCATCACCCGGTTCTCGATGCGGATCCTCTCCCGCATCTCGCGCCGCCGCAGCTGCCGGTACAGGACCTTCTTGACGTCCTTGCCCTCCGGCATCGGCAGGACGTAGGAGCCGGAGCGGTGGACCTGGCGGACCGCGTAGTCGCCGTGCTCGTCCTTCTCGAACTTCACGCCGTACGACTCCAGCCGCTGCACCATCGCGAAGCCGCGGGTGGCGGTCTGGCGGACGGTGGACTGGTCGACGATGCCGTCGTTGGCGCGGGTGATCTCGGCGACGTAGTCGTCGGGTTCGGCGCGGCCCGGGATGACCGCGTTGTTGACGCCGTCCATGCCCATGGCGAGCGCGCCGGAATGGCGGACGTGGGCCTTCTCCAGCAGGAGGACGTTCGCGCCGTGCTCGGCGGCGGTGAGGGCCGCCATGGTGCCGGCGGTGCCGCCGCCGATGACGAGGACGTCGCAGGTCAGTTCCTCGGCGTCGGTGAGGGACGGGACGGCCAGGGGAGTGTCCGCAGGGCGGTTCACGGAGGTGGTCACCGGGGTGCCTTTCACGTACCGAGCGAGGTGAGGACGTCGCGCCGCAGGGCCAGGCGCGCCGGGTCGTCGTGCGCGCCGCGCTCGCGCGGGCGGGGCACGTCCCGTACGGCGACGAGGCCGCCCGCGCCGAGCAGGGCCACGCGGTCGCCGAGGAAGAGCGCCTCGTCCACGTCGTGGGTGACGAAGACGACGGTCGCGCCGGTGCCGTGCAGCACCTCGACCAGCAGGTCCTGCATGCCCGCGCGGGTCTGCGCGTCGAGCGCGCCGAACGGCTCGTCCATCAGGACGGCGCGGGGGCGGGCGGCCAGGGCGCGGGCCAGCTGGACGCGCTGGCGCTGGCCGCCGGAGACCCGGTGCGGCAACTGCCGTGCCTGTGTGCCGAGCCCGACTCGCTCCAGCCAGGCCTGGGCCTGTTCGCGGCGCTCGGCGCGGGGCACGCCGCTGATGGCGAGGGGGAGTTCGACGTTGGCGCGCAGAGTGCGCCAGGGGAGCAGGGCGTCCTCCTGGAAGACCAGGGCGCGGTCGGCCGAGGGGCCGGTCAGCGGGTGCCCGTCCTGGGTGATCTCCCCGGCGAGCGGCGGCAGCAGGCCGGCCAGGGTGCGCAGGAGGGTCGACTTGCCGCAGCCGGAGGGGCCGACGACGGTGAGGATCCCGCCGGGGGCGATGTCCAGGTCGACGCCGTCCAGGGCGGGCGCGCCGGGGCGGCCGAGGGAGGCGCCGGAGAGGGTGAGCCGGGTGCCGCGGACCGGCGCGGCGGCGACGGCCCCGGGCGAGGTGCTCAGGGTGGTGTCAGACGAGGTGCTCATCGCGTGCCTCCTCGGATGCGGGCCCGCCGGATACGGCGGCGGGGGCGGCCGACGCGGGTTTCGCGGACCGGAAGGACCGGACAGGCCGGAAGGGCCGGAAGGGCCGGAAGGGCCGGGCGGGCCCGGGCGGCCGGACGCCGGGGACGTACGCGGTGCGGGGCAGCCAGCAGGTGAGGCGGCGGCCGAGCAGTTCCACGGCCGTGGAGGTGACCCAGCCGAGCACGCCGATGGTGACCATGCCGACGAACACGCCCGGGTAGTCGACGACGGTGTAGTCCTGCCAGGTGCGGTAGCCGACGCCGTACTGGCCGGAGATCATCTCGGCGGAGATCACGCAGATCCAGGACACGCCGATGCCGACGGACAGGCCGCCGAACACCCCGGGCAGCGCGCCCGGCAGGACGACGGAGCCGAGGATCCGCCACCGGCCGCCGCCCATGGTGCGCACCGCCTCCTCCCACGTGGGGGTCAGCGCGCGCACCGCGTGCCGTGTCGAGACCAGGACGGGGAAGAAGGCTGCGGCACAGGTGATGAAGACGATGCCCTGTTCGTTGGAGGGGAAGAGCAGGATCGCGACGGGGACGAGCGCGATGGCCGGGATCGGGCGGACCACCTCCAGCAGCGGGCCGAGCAGGTCCTCGGCGAGACGCGAGCGGACCACGAGCACGCCCGTGGCCACGCCCAGGACGGCGGCCAGCAGGAAGCCGGTGAGGATCCGGGTGAGGCTGTCGGTGAGGTCCGTCCAGTAGTCCGGCCCGGAGAGCCGGGCGGAGAAGGCCCGGGCCACGTCGGTGACCGTCGGGAACTGCGAGAACCGCAGCCACAGGTCGATGTTCAGGCTGGTCAGCCCCTGCCACAGGCCGAGGGCGGCGGCCAGCGACAGCACGCGGAGCGCATAGCGCCTCACGACGCCCGCTCCAGGGCGTCGGCGTACGGGACGACCCGCGCCCCGCCGTGCCCGGCGACGTACGCCTGCGCGGTGTCGGGGGCGACGAAGGGCAGCAGCTTGTCGCCGTCGGCCACCCACACGGCCTTGTCGGCGAACCAGAGGGTTCCGGTGGTGGTGTCGGGGACGTAGGCGGCGCGCAGGGCGTCGCGATGCCCTGCCACGTAACGCAGCAGCTGAGAGGGGGAGTTGAAGGTGAGGGTCTTCGAGGCGCCCTTGGGCCAGGCCTCGCTCGCGGCCGGTGCGGGCTTCGTGGCGAGACGCCCGGCGTACGCCGTCGGTCCGAGGGCCTTCTTCACGTACTGGTCGTCGACGAAGGAGTCGACGTCCACGTCGCCGGTGAGTTTCGCCGACTTGAGGACCGAGACGTCCTGCTTCAGCGCGGAGACGAGCTGGGGTTTGATCGCCGGGTCGAAGGTGGCGATGCCGTGAGCGCCGTTGTAGAGGTAGACGACCTCGGCGGGCAGCCCTGTGGCCTTCGCGACCTTCTCGGCGGCGTCCACCGGGTGGTCGTTCAGGTAGTCCGTCGCCTGCGCCTGGGCCTTCAGGAACGCCTCCAGTACGGCCGGCCGCTCTTTCGCGAACTCCTCGCGGGCGGTGACGCCGTGGAAGGTGGGCAGGTTCAGCCGGGCGCCGTCGTAGATCGCCTTCGCCTTGCCCTGGTAGGTGAGCAGGCCCGGCCAGGCGACGAACTGCGACAGCGCGTCCGTGCTGCCCGCCGCGAGGGCGGAGGCGCCGACGGAGGGCTGCTGGTTGAGCTTCTCGATGCCGCTGTCCGGATCGATGCCGGCGCGCTGGAGGGCCCGTACGAGGGTGCCGTCGGCGGCCGAGCCGACGCTCGTGGAGACCTTCTTGCCCTTCAGGTCCGTCAGCGAGCCCAGCTTCGAACCGGGCGCGATGACGACGGTGTTGAGGCCGCCGCGCAGGTTGTAGCCGGTCACCGAGACCAGCCGGGTCGGGCTGTTCAGCTGCTTGCCGCGGGCCGCGTTGATGAGCAGCGGGAAGTCGCCCATCGAGCCGATGTCGATCTTCCCGGCGGTCATCTGGGCGGTGATGGGCGCGCCGGTGGCGTAGTCCTGCCAGTCCACCTTGTACCGGACGCCGTCGTGCAGGGAGTTCAGCTGCTTCTCGAAGGAGCCGAGGGAGCGCAGGAGGGTGCCCGCCGTGACGGTGTTGATCGTCCTGGACTGGTAGCCGACGGTGACGGTCACGGTGGAGCCGCTGCCGGCCTCGGCGTCACCCCCGCAGGCGCTCAGCGGGAGCAGGAGAACGACGGCGGAGACGGCGACTGCCGTGCGTTTCAAGCGGGTTCGGTAATCGACGGTTCGGGAATCGATGGTTCGGGACTTGGCGGTTCGGGACATGGCGGTTCGGGCCTCTCACCGGAGCAGATAGGGCATGTTGACCGTGACGGCTCCGGTGGGGCAGCGGGCCGCGCACGGGCCGCAGTACCAGCACTCGTCGACATGCATGTACGCCTTGCCGTTGCGCTCGTCGATGGCGAGGGAGTCCAGCGGGCACATGTCCACGCAGAGCGTGCAGCCGTCGATGCACTTCGACTCGTCGATGGTCACGGGCACGTCGGCCCGCTGGGGCGCCAAGGGCATGGATGTCTCCAGGAGAGTGCGCGAGAGGGTGGGCTACCGGGACCGGTGCAGCAGGCCGCTCATGGTGATGCGGTCGCCGCGGAACCGGATGAACTCCAGGTCGACCGGGCGGCCGTCCGCGAGGTGGGTGAGGCGTTCCAGCATGAGGACGGCGGCACCGCGCGGGGCCTCGAGCACGGCGGCCGAGTGGGTGTCCGCGCTGACCGCTTCCAGGGTGATCTCGGCGTGGCCGAGGGGCCGGCCGGTGACGGTTTCCAGGAGGCGGAAGACGTCGGTGTTCTCCAGGTCGGCGCCGAGCAGTTCGGTGCCGATGTCGAGGGGGATGTAGGTGAGGTCGAGGGACAGGGGGAGGCCGTTCAGGCGGCGCAGACGTTCGATGTAGAGGACGTCGGTGCCGGGCGCGAGGTGGAGGCGTCCGGCGACGGGCGCGGGTGCCGGGGCGGGGCCCATGGTGCGGACCTCGTTGGTGACCCGGCCGTGTTCGCGGAGGGTTTCCGCGAGACCCATCAGACGGTCGAGGCCGTGGGGGTACTTCTGGGCCACGACCACGGTGCCGACGCCGGGCTGGCGCGCCACGAGGCCCTCGGCCCGCAGCAGGTCGAGCGCCTCGCGGACCGTGTTGCGGCTGGTGCCGTAGTCGGTGGCGAGGGCCGACTCGTGGGGGAGCGTGCCGTCGGGGAAGGCGTCCGTGAGCAGTTGTCGGCGGAGCAGGTCGGCCAGTTGCCGGGCCCGGTCGGCGCGCAGCCGGCGCCGCGCGCGGTGGGCGGCGACGGTGGTCGCGGCTCCCTGGCCGGCGTGGTCTCGGATGCGGTCGCTGGGCATGGCTCGGACCATACCTATCCGATAGGAAAAGTGGTGTTGCGGGAATGTTGCGCCATCGGGAGCGCGGCCGGGTGGGCTGCTGAGCTGGACTTCCGGCGTGCCGACCTGGAGATCCGCCACCGGCCGCCGCCCCGGTACGGCTACGACAGGGCGGTCAGACCCGGCGCGAACACGATGAGCAGGGGCAGCAGCGGCACCAGCGCGGCCGTGGTGGTCGTCAGGGCCCGGTGCCGGCGGCCCAGCCGGGGCGGCGGCTCCAGGAGCCGGTCGACCCGCTCGCCCAGCAGGCGATGGCTGGAGGCGCAGGACAGGACGCCGCGGTGCTGGTTGAGCTCGATCAGCGCCAGGGCCGTGGTCAGGTGGCCGCAGCGGCGGGAGGCGGTGTCGTCGGCGGCCAGTTCGACCAGGCGGTGCGTCTGGTCGCAGAAGTGGGCGAACAGCGGGACGCGGGGGAAGCCCGTGGCCAGGGCGGTGGACAGGTGCAGCAGCCAGTCGTGCCGGGCGCGGGCGTGGCCGCGCTCGTGGGTGAGGACGGCGTCGAGCTGGTGGTCCGTGAGGCGGTGCAGGGCGCCCGTGGTGACGATCAGCTGGGGCGGGCTGCCGGGCATCCACCAGGCGTCGGGGTACTCGTCCTCCAGGACCAGGAGGGGGCCGCGGGCGGCGGGCAGTCCGGCGGGCAGGTCGGGGGCGCGTTCGCGAAGGTGGGCGCGGGCCTGCGCGCGGCGCCGGCGCGCCTCGACGAGTTCACGCGCGAGCATCGCGGTCGTCCAGGCGGCACCGCAGGCCAGCAGCAGGGTGAGGGCGGCGGCCCCGGGCGGCGCGGTGGACAGGTCGTACGCCGCCGTCACCGCGGGCGGAGCCGGGGCGAAGAGCTGGGCGCGGACCGTGCCGAACACGGCGGCGGCGCCCAGGGCGAGCGCCGTCACGCAGCACAGCAGGACGGTGGCGACCAGGCACTGCCACACCCACAGCGCGACCACCGGTTCCCGCTCGGGCCAGTCGGCCCGGGTCAGCGCACGGGGAACGGGTACGGCGGCCGTCACGGCGACAGCGCTCAGCAGGAGCAGGCAGACGGTCATGGCCACGGGCTCCGGTTGGTCGGAAGAGGGGCGGCTACGGGTCGTGCGGGGGAGGGCGGCTGCCGAGCGCACCGGTGACGCGGCTCAAGTGCACACCGGCGAGCGCCCCGAACGTGCCGTGCACCGCGCACGTGCGGGCACACCGCCCGAGCCCAGTATGACGGTGCCGGGCGGTGTGAGTCAGGAGTCGAGCGGCATCACAAGCGCCGGGAGGGGCGACTGTCGGCCAGACCCGGCCATTGTCGGCCAGACCCGGGCCGTTGTCGGCCAGATTCGGGCGGCCCCGCGGGCGCACGACGGGACGTCGCGGACGCCCCCTGGAGCGCCGTCAGGCCGGCACCACCCGCCCCGTCACCTCGCCCAGCCCCACCCGCACACCGTCCGGCCCCGGGGCCCAGGCGGACAGGGTCACCACGTCGCCGTCCTCCAGGAACGTCCGCTTGCCGTCGGGGAGTTCGAGCGGGTCGCGGCCGTTCCAGGTCAGTTCGAGGAGGGAGCCGCGCTCGCGGTCCGCCGGGCCGCTGACCGTGCCCGAGCCGTAGAGGTCGCCGGTGCGCAGGGAGGCGCCGTTGACGGTCATGTGGGCCAGTTGCTGGGCGGCCGTCCAGTACATGGTGGAGAAGGGCGGCTCGGAGACGACGTGGCCGTTGACGGCGACGCTGATCCGCAGGTCGTAGCCGCCGGGTTCCTCGTCGCTGTCGTCCAGGTAGGGCAGCAGCTCGTGCGTCCGGGCCGGCGGGGTCACCCGGGCCTCCTCCAGGGCGTCCAGCGGGGTGATCCACGCCGACACCGACGTGGCGAAGGACTTGCCGAGGAACGGGCCGAGCGGGACGTACTCCCAGGCCTGGATGTCGCGCGCGGACCAGTCGTTGAGGAGGCAGAGGCCGAAGACGTGCTCGCGGAAGCCGTCGAGGGACACCGGCGCGCCCATCCGGGACGGCACGCCGACCACGAAGCCGACCTCCGCCTCGATGTCCAGGCGCACGGACGGGCCGAAGACCGGAGCCGGGTCCGCCGGCGCCTTGCGCTGGCCGGAGGGGCGTACGACGTCCGTGCCCGAGACGACGACCGTGCCGGAGCGGCCGTGGTAGCCGATCGGCAGGTGCTTCCAGTTGGGAGTCAGGGAGTCCTCGGCGTCGGGGCGGAAGATCCGGCCGACGTTCCGGGCGTGGTTCTCGGACGCGTAGAAGTCGACGTAGTCGGCGACCTCGAAGGGGAGGTGCAGCGTCACCGAGGAGAGGGGGTGGAACATCGGTGCGAGGGTCTCGCGGTGGGACGGCACGGTCACCCACGCCGTCAGTGCCCGGCGGACGTCCGACCAGGCCGTGCGGCCCGCGGCCAGCAGCGCGTTGAGGGTCGGCCGCGCGAGCAGGGAGGCGTACGGGGAGCCGAGGGCGTGGGCCGCCGCGCCGGCGTCCAGGACGTGGTCGCCGAGCCGGACGCCCACGGTCCGGTGGGAGGAGCCGGGGAGGGAGAACACGCCGTACGGCAGGTTGTGCGGGCCGAAGGGGTCGCCCTCGGGGACATCGAAGGGGGGCATCGGGTGCTGCCTCGCTTTCGGGTGTGCCGTGTCGTCGCCACGTGTTCGTGGTCCTGCCACACGTTACGGGTGGCACACCCGTCCTGGGCAGTGTCCGAGGAGGCGGATACGGGCGAACGGGGCAGGTGGGCCCGGGTGGGACCGGACGGCGCGACTCGGGCGCGGCGGACGGGACGTCACATCCGTACGAGCCGGAAGTTATCCACAGGACGCGACGCAATCTTGACGGAGCGGTGCGAACGGGGCGACTCTGGGCGGGTGCCGGAAGGCCTCGGGGAGGGGGCGTTCCGATGGCACACCAGGGGGGCGGATGGCCATTGGGGAGGCCGGTCCGGGCTCGGTGCGGCATGGCGTGCAGCCGAAGCGGCTGGAAGAGGCCATGCGCGTGCGGCTCGGCCGGGAATGCGTGTATGTACCGTCGTGCCGTTTCGGGCTGTACGTGGCGCTGCGCCACTGGTGCCCGCCCGGCGGACGGGTGCTGATGTCGCCGGTCAACGACGACGTGATCTTCTTCGTCGTGCTCGCGGCCGGACTGCGCCCGGTGCAGGCGCCGTTGAACCCGCTCGACGCGTCCATCGACATCGATGCCGTGCCGGACGAGACGTGGAGATCGGTGTCCGCCGTGCTCACGACGAACCTGTACGGGAACCCTGACCCGGCGCCGGGGCTCAGACAGAAGTGCGACGCGCTGGGCATCCCGCTGTTCGAGGACGCGGCGCACGCCATCGGCAGCCGGGTGGGGGACCGGCCGGTCGGGGCGTGGGGCGAGGCGTCCGCGTTCAGCCTGTCCAAGCATGTAGGCGCCAAGGCCGGGGGCATGCTCTCCCTGGCCGACCCGGGGCTGCGGGACGCGGTGGAGAAGACCTGCGCGGGGCTGCTCACGCCCCGCCGGCCGAGCTCCGAACTGGCCTATGCGATCCGGCCGTACGCGGAGGCGGCGGTGCGCGGGCTGCGGCTGCGGCGCGCCGCCTGGGCCGCGATCCGGCTGCTGGGGCTGGCGGACCGCGAGGAGATCCGGATGCCGCTGCGCCCGGACGAACTCGCGCGGGCCGCCCGGCACGCGCCCGGGCTCGACGCCCACCACCCCTGGGTACGCGTCGACATGCACGACTACCGCCAGGAGTCCGGCCGGCTGCGCCTGCGACGCGTCGCGCGCCAGCTCGACCGCCTGGACGAGGTGCTGGACGCCTGCCGGGCGGGCACCGAGTTGCTGCTGTCCACACCCTGGGCCAAACCCCGTGACGGGCACGGCACCCAGCCGCTGTTCCGCGTCCCGCTGTTCGTGGCGGACCGGGACGCGGCGATCGCGGCACTGGCGCGGCGGGGCATCGTCGTCGGCTACCTCTACGACCCGCCGCTGGACGACTACGCCGGCGAGCGGTTCACCGACCTCTCACCGGCCCCCGAGGCGGCCCGCTGGTTCGCCCGGCACGCGCTGCCCGTGGACCCGCTGCGGGCCCGGACGGCCGTGGAGGTGCTGGAGCGGTCCGGGGCACGGCCGGCCGAGGCGCCGGGAGCACCACCCAGCGGCAGGCCGGCCGAGGCACCGGGAGAACCGCCCCGCGGCAGGCCGGCACCGGGGAGGCCGGATCAGTCCCGTGGCTGAGATCCAGGTGCACGAGCCCGCCCCCACGCGCGCCGACGGCGGCGGACCGAAGCCTGCCGCCGACGAGCACACGCACGACTCGCTGTTCAAGAACGCCTACTTCCTCATGCTCAGCACCGGCGTGTCCGCCGTCCTGGGCCTGGGCTTCTGGCTGGTGGCCGCCCGCTACTACTCCGAGGAGGCCGTCGGCCAGGGTTCCGCCGCCATCGCGGCGATGCGGTTGCTCGCCAGCATCACGGCGACGACGATGATCGGCGCCGTCGTGCGTTTCGTCCCACGCGCGGGACGGGAGACCGGGCGCCTGGTGTGGGGCATGTACGCGGCCAGTTCGCTGGTCGTGGCGCTCGCCGCCGCCGTCTTCCTGCTCACGATCGACGCGTGGGGAGCGTCGTACGCCCCGCTGGGCACGCCCATGGCGGGCGCGGTGTTCGTCGCGGCGGCCGTGGCCTGGGCGCTGCTCACGCTCCAGGACGGGGTGCTCACCGGACTGCGCAAGGCGGAGTGGGTGCCGGCCGGGAACGCGGTGTTCTCGGTCGGGAAGCTGGCCCTGCTGGCCGTCTTCGCCGGCACGCTGCCCGTCCTCGGCATCTTCGTCTCCTGGGCGGTGGCGATCGCGTTCTCCACCCTGCCGCTGGGCTGGCTGATCTTCCGCCGGCTCATCCCGCGCCAGGCCGAACTCGACCGTGAGAAAGAGCCCCCGAAACTCCGCGACATGGGCCGCTTCCTGGCCGGGGACTCGCTGGGCGCGCTGTTCAGCCTGGCGATGATCAACCTGCTGCCGGTGATGGTCGCGGTCCGCTTCAGCGCCGCGGAGAACGGCTACTTCTACGTGGCGTACACCGTCGGCGGCACGATGGAGTTCATGGCCATCAACATGGCCTCGTCCCTCACCGCGCACGCCTCCCACGACCCCCGGCAGCTCGCCGACGGCGTCCGGGGCGCCCTGCGGCGCATGACGCTGCTGCTGGTCCCGGTCGTGCTGGTGCTGGTCCTCTTCGCCCCGTACATCCTCACGCCGTTCAGCCCGGACTACGCCGAGCACGGCTCGACCGTGCTGCGGCTGCTCGCCCTCGGCGCGCTGCCGCGGGTCGTGGTGGAGCTGTACATCGGCGTACTGCGCGTGCAGGGGCGCACGGGTGTGCTCGCCGCGCTCCAAGGCGCCATGTGCGTCCTGGTGCTGGGCAGCGCGGCCGTGCTGTTCACCCCGGCCGGGATCGCGGGCGCCGGCTGGGCGGTGCTGCTGAGCATGACGCTGATCGCCGTCGTCTCCGCGGTCGGGCTGCGAGCGGCTCTGCGACACAACGCCAGCGCGCCCGCGCCCCGTACGCCCGCCGATCCCTCCCACCCGTCCTACGGCACGCACTGGGCGAAGCTGAACGCCACCGCCGGGTACGGCACGACCTGGGCCCGCCGGGCCGCCTGCCAGCCCCAGGACGGCGACCAGGACACGGTCACGCTGTTCATAGGGCGCCCCGGATACGAACGGGAGGCGCTCCAGGCGGACACACTGGCGCTGATCGTGCGCCCGGAAGGGCCGACCAGGGAACCACCGCGCCAGGAGCCCGCGGAACCGGACCAGGAGCCGCGGGAGCGGCGGCTGAGAGGCGCCCTGTGGAGCCTGCTCGGCTTCGCCACCGTCTTCTTCTGGGCGCCGTTGCGCGATCTGCCCTCGCTCGACCACGCCACCGAAGCGGCGCTGACAGGGCGCCAGCTGCTGGAGGGCCTGCCGCTGCCGTCGCTCACCGCGGGAGGCCTGCTGCTCGTGGTGTTCGCCGCCGCCGTGACGCTGTGCACCCGGCGCGACCCGTGGCTGCCCGGTACGGCGCTGTACGCCGCCCTGCTCGCCCTGTACGCCGCACCGGCCGCCCTCGGGCGGGAACCGCGGCCGGTGGACGGGGCGTTGTACGAGAGGACGGCCGGCTTCCTCGCGGACGCGGTCGGGCTCGACGGGCCCGAGCCGCTGCTTCGCTGGGCGCCGCCGGTCTGCCAGCTGCTGTGTCTCGTGCCTCTGTGGCTGCTGCTCGCGAGCGCGGGCGGACGGCTGCCGTGGCCGGGGCGCTGGGGGGTTCTGTATCTCGTCGCGGTCGGCGGCTGGGTGTGGCGTGAGGCGCTCGCACCGGTCGCGCCGCCCCTGCTCGCCGTACTCGTCCTGCTCCTGCCGCTCTGCCGCCGTGCCGCGTCGGCCCTACAGCACCGCAGAAGTCCGAACGGCCGACCCAGCGCCTGATCAAGCCCAAGAGCCGAACAGGGCCCGAAGAGAGCCGAACAGAGCCGAACCGCCAGGGGGGAACCACCGTGCGTCCGCCAGTCACTCCGAGGGAGAGATCCACGCCAGAACCCACACCGGCACGGGACGGCGCGAGCACCCCCGGCAGCAGCCCCGAGACCGCCGGCCAGTCCTCCGGTTCCTCGTCCTCGGAGTCGTCGAGCCCGGCCCACGAGCCCGTGACGGACCTGTCCGACCTTCCCCCCGCCGGGTCCGGGTGGCGCGCAGCCTGGCCCGGCGTTCCGCTGCTCGTCGCGCTCGCCCTGTGGGCGTACGCCGTGCGGCACACCGACGTCTCGCGGCTCGACGACTACGGGCTGGTCACGGCGCTGCACCCGGCCTTCTGGGCCGGCCTCGCGGTGCTCACCACCGGCTTCTGGTTCACGGTCCGCGATCCGCGGCGGCCGGGCGCCTGGGCGTTGGCGTACGTCCTCGGGCTGCTGGTGATGGAGCGGGTCACGCAGGCCGTGGTCTACCCGACCCCGCTGTACGCGTGGGCGTGGAAGCACGAGGCGGTCATCGACCACCTGCTGACGGCGGGCGGTCTGCAGACGGCCGACCAGGTCGGCGACATGGCGGTGTACGACCAGTGGCCCGGCTTCTTCGCCGCACAGGCCGCCCTGATGCGGCTGCTGGGCGTGGAGTCGGCGGCGATGTTCATGGCCTGGTGGCCCCTGGTCTCCAGCCTGATGCTGCTGCTCCCGCTGCTGCTGATCTACCGCACCTTCACGGAGGACCGGCGGCTGATCTGGACCGCTGTCTGGCTCTTCTACGTCGCCAACTGGGTCGGACAGGACTACTTCTCCCCCCAGTCCGTGGCCTACGCGCTGCATGTCGGCGTCCTGGCCCTGGTCCTGCGCCGCTTCGGCCGGTCCGCCGTGCGGGGCGGGCGGCCCCGGCAGGCCGTGTGGACGGTGATGCTCGTCGTCATGGTCGTGGCGATCGTCATCTCCCACCAGCTCACCCCGGGCATGCTGGTCGTCTGCCTGCTCGCCCTGTGCCTGAGCCGCCGCTACCGCGACTGGGTCCCGGTGGTCACGACCGTCGTGATCTTCCTGGCCTGGTGTCTCACGGCCGCGCTGCCCTTCCTGTCCGCGGCGATGCCGGACATGATCCGCTCCGTCGGCGACATCGGCGCCAACGTGGAGACGGGGTACGGCGCCACCCCGACCGGCACCGGAGCGATCGCCACCTCCTGGGCGGCCCGGCTGCTGTCCGCCTCCGCCCTGCTGCTCGCGGCCGTCGGCGTCCTGCGCCAGCGGGTGCTGCGGCACCGGGCGCGGCCCCTGCTGCTGCTCGCGGCCGCCCCGCTGCCGATGTTCGCGGCGAGCAGCTACGGCAGCGAGATGATCTTCCGGGTGCTGCTGTTCATGCTGCCCGGCGCCGCGTTCTTCGCCGCCGCCGCGCTGCTGCCCAAGGTCCGCACGCTGGCCGCCGACGCCGCCGCGAAGGAGGCCGTCGGCCGGCAGGCCGCCCCCGTGCAGGCCCGCAGACGCGGGCTCGGCACGTGGGTGGGGCTGGCCGCACTGCTCGGCGGGACCCTGGCGTTCGTCCCGGCCTACTCGGGCAAGGACCGGATCAACTACTTCCCGCCGCAGGAAGTGGCTCTCGTACGGCAGCTCTTCGACCAGGCGCCCGACGGCTCGCTCGTCGTGGCCGCCAACCGCAACTACCCGCTCGCGTACGACTCCTACTGGAGCGTCGACCACTACTGGTTCCTCGACGACGCCCGCAGCCACGTCGACCGGATCGTCGAGAACCCGGCCGGCACCCTCGCCAGCGACATGGCCGGGGTGGAACGGCCGGCCCGGGCCTACTTCCTGCTCACCCAGGGGCAGTTGGCCAACTCCGAGATGAACGGACAACTCGACGAGGCGCAGCTGGACCGCATCCAGAAGTCCGTCGCCGCCTCACCACGCTTCCAGCTCGTGGCGGAGAACAGCGCCGGGTGGCTCTACGTACTGAAGCAGGCTGGGGGTGCGGAGCGATGACGCCGCAGGAACTCGTGGTCCGGATGCTGCCGCCGTTCGGCGGCTGGCTCGCGCTCGCCGCCCTCGCGCTGCCCGGCGGATCGCCGCTGCGGGGTGCCGCCGTCGCCCTCTTCCTGGCGGCGGGCCCGGGCGCTGCCATGGTCAGAGTCTGCGCTCCCGCGCTCGGGGAGCGGCCCGCCGAAGGCCCCGTCGAGCGCCGCGACCCGGACTTCGCCCGCCACTCCGACCTGCTGGAGCGGCTGATGCTGGTGCTGTTCGTGAGCATCGGCGCCGTGATGCTCGTCGCGACCGTGCTGATCGCCACGCACTCCTTCAGCGCGCAGCGGGTGCTGCTGACGTTGACGCTGCTGACCACAGTCGCCGCGTTCTGTCCGCAGCTGCGCGCCTCCCCACCGCCGAGGACGACACCGAGGACACCGAAGGGTTCTGCTCAGTGAGGTTCAACCGTCCCCACCGTCCCTTTCGCCGCACGCCGACCACGACCGGACAGCACCGGAGAAGGCCACAGCCACACCAGGAGCAGCCGTCCGCCGGCCCGTTCACATCGAGCCGGCGCCGACTGCTGATCATGTCGGCCACGATCGTCAGCGCGGTCCTGGTCGGCGTCCTCGCCCTCCGGAACGCCTCCGGGCCGGACGAGAGCGGAGCCGCCGGTTCCAAGGCGGACTGCCGCCCCACGGCGCTCCTGGAACCGCCCTGCGGCGCCTGGTTCGGGGCGTTCGTGCCGCACGAGCGGGACGACCTGCCGGAGAAGGTGCGCGCCTACGAGAAGCGCGTCGGCCGCGAACTCGACATCGTGTACACGTACCACGACATGTCTCTGCCCGAAGGCACGCGCAGGGAGGGCCAGTTGCTCACCCCCGAGGAGCGGCGCGTCGGCGAGGACCGCCTGCTGCTGCTGTCCTGGGAGAGCAAGTGGTGGGGCGGCACCAAGGAGCAGCAGCCGACCTGGAAGCAGATCGCCTCCGGCGAGCTGGACAAGACCGTCATCGACGTCCAGGCCGAGCGCGTCAAGGACTACGGCAAGAAGGTGTTCCTCTCCTTCGACCTGGAGATGGACACCCGCACCCCGGCCAACGGCACCCCCGCCGAGTACGTGAAGGCGTACCGGCACATCCACGACCGGTTCCGCGCCCTGGGCGTCGACAACGTGGTGTGGACGTGGATCACCACCGGCTACCTCGACCACGCGGACGAGATGAAGGCGATGTATCCCGGCGACGAGTACGTCGACTGGATCGGCTACAACCAGTACAACTACTACCGCTGCCACAAGGCCGGCTGGCGCACCTTCGCGCAGACGCAGCACTCCGTGCACGACTGGATCCGCGGCAACATCTCCGACGACAAGCCGCTGATGCTCTCCGAGTTCGGCACCGCCGCGGACCCGTCCCGCCCGCAGCGGCAGGCCGAGTGGTACGCGCAGGTGCCCGGGGTGCTGAAGGGCCTGGACGGCGTGAAGGCGGCCCTCCAGTGGAACTACCGCGACCCCGGACCGCACTGCAACCTGGCCCTGGCGAACGACGCGGCCTGGGGCAGCCTGCGCGAGGCGGTCGCCGACCCCTACTTCAACCAGCCGCTCAAGTAACCCGGGCAGGGATCAGCCCGCGAACTCGGGCCCGTGCAGCACCGCGCGGGCCCGCCGGTACCACCGCCACGCGATGGTCTTGGGCCCGTCCCGGTAGGGCGCGACCCGGGCGCCCGCACCCGCCAGCCAGGCCTCGACGTCGGCGACGGTGTGGGTACGCCGGACGATGAGCCGGGCGATGCGGTAGCACTCGTCGCGGTCGGAGCTGAGCGCGTGCCGCACGGCGGTCGCCGTCTCGTAGCCGGCCCGGGCCGACATCGCCCGCACCCGCGGGCTGTTGTAGCCGTGGGGATAGGCGAGATGACGGACCTCGTGCCCGAGGGCGTCCTCCAGCACGGCCTTCGACGAGCGCAGTTCGTACGCCAGGTCCTTGCGGGACAGGGTGTCGAGCTGCGCGTGCGTGACCGTGTGGCTGCCGATCTCCATGCCGTAACGTTCCAGCTCCGCCGCCCGGTCCAGGTTCATCATCGGCGCGGGCGGCAGCAGACTGCGGCCGCCCGGGGCGATGGCACCGGTGGTGAGATAGGCGGTGGCGGGCAGCGCCCGCTCGGCCAGCGCCTCGGCGGTGGGGCCGGGCAGATCGGCGAAGCCGTCGTCGAAGGTGAGCAACACGGGCCGGGGCGGCAGGGGCGCGCGCCCGGCCAGATGGTCGGCGATCGCGCTGATCGTGACGGGGGTGCGGCCGCTGCGGACCACGGCGTCGAGATGCGCGGCGAACTGCTTCGGCGTGACCGTGAACTCGGCGATCCAGCCGGGCGGATCGTCCATCACGGAGTGGTACAGGAAGACCGGGATGGCCGGGGAGCCGGCCGCACCCGGTGCGGGGATGGCCGGGGAGACGGCCGCACCCGGCGCCGATATCGGCCCCTCACCCTCCTGCGCACCCCGCTCCGTCCGGCCTCTGCCGTCCCCCTGGCCCTCGTCCCGCGTGCGTGCCGACGTCCTCATCTCGCCCCCTCACCACGCGCCCGCAGCGCCCGCCGCGCGCGCAGATAGCCGACAGGCCCGTACACCATCCCCCGGCGCTGCAACCGCGACAGCCGCCGCGGCCAGGGATGCGTCCGTGTGTCGTGGTCACCCGGCGCCCCGCCGCCCTCGGTCTCGCGTACGGCGGTCAGCGCGCGGGCGTGGGCGAGGCCCCGGGGCAGTCTCGCGAGGAACGCGGGCAGCAGCGCGGGGCGGTTCACGAGCACCGCGGTGAGATACGCGGTGAGCCCGGCGCCGTAGCCGTACGCCTGCGTCTGAAGGTCCTGCCAGGTCTCCCGGTGGTGGTGCCACACCAGTGCGGACGGGGTGTAGCGCAGCCGGTGGCCCTCGGCGAGGACGCGGACGAAGCCGTAGAGGTCGTCGCCGCCGCGGGCGGCCGTGCCGGCACCGGTGGCCGGGTCGAAACCGCCGACGGAACGCAGGACGGCCGTCCGGAAGGCCATGTTGGCACCGGAGCCGAACCGCCCCGCCGTGAATGGGAACAGCGGTTCGTCGCCCGGCGGCCGCGCCGGGTCGTACGTCCTTGGAGTGAAGCCTTTCGCGAAGCCGCCGTGGCTCTCCAGCAGCACCTGGGCCGGGGTGGTCAGCCGCGCGGGCAGGATCAGACCGGTGCTGCACCCGAGTGCGGGGTCGGTGGCGAAGGGCGCGGTCAGCTCGGTCAGCCAGCGCGGATCGGCGACCACGTCGTCGTCCGTGAAGGCGACGACCTCGCCGCGCGCGGCCGCGAGACCCGTGTTGTGCGCGACCGCGAGGCCGGGCACCCGCTCGCAGACGTACCGCACGCGCTCGGCGTACTTCCGCTCGACCAGTTCCCGCGTCTCGCTCGTCACCGGAGCGTTGTCCACGACGACGATCTCGAACCGCGGATGGTCCTGCGCCAGCAGCGAGTCCAGGGCCCGGGCCAACTGCCCGGCACGCTCGCGGGTGGCGACGACGACACTCGTGTACGGCGGCTCACCGGCCCCAGGAGCCTGCCGCGCCTTCTCCGGCTCGGCGTGCACGGCCTTCTCCGGCTCCGCGAGCACCGCCTTCGCCCGCTCCGCGAGCACCGTCCTCGCGTCCGCCCCTTCCGGCACCCGCCCGAGCAGCGTCCCCACGGGCCGCCCGCCCCGTCTGACCAGCACGAACACCTCGCCGTGCGTCACCGGCGGGCCCCCCGGGCCCGGTCTGAGCACCACCTCGTCACCGTCGAGGTCCAGCTCGGCGACCTGCACCGCATCGATGTCCAGGAACCGCCGTATCTCCTCCTGCGCACGCGCCGAACGGGCCATGGGCCCCACCCCCCTCGTCGTCAGGATCGTCGTCAGGTACGGCGCAGCCGGGCCGCGCCCTTCAAGGTCCGCGCGGCCAGCGCCGCGAGTCGTGGCCTGTCGCGGACGAAGCCGTGCGCGCGGCGCGCCGGTTCGCGGCTCAGCCAGTGCAGTGCCGCGCCCGCCCCCGGTCGCGTCACCGCACCCTCGTACACGGGCAGTTCACCCGTCTTCAGCGCGTCCTTGTACTCGGCCGCGCCCCGCCCCAGGTCGAGCATGCCGATGCCCTCGGCAGCCGCCGCCTCGGCCATGCGCAGGTGCAGCACCAGACCCGGCGAGTACTTCGCGAACTCCGGGTCGTAGGCCGGGAACCAGCAGGCCAGGACCGATGCCGAGCGCAGTCCGAAGTGCGCGGCCAGCGGCCGCCGACCGGCGTAGAGCACGGACAGCGTGCCGCTGCACTCGGGCGCCCGGGTCTCGGCCAGCCGCCCCACGAGCCGGGTGATCCACTCCCGGGCGAACCGGTCCCGGCGGCCCGTCCTGCGGTACTGCGCCGACTTCCACTCCATGAGCGTGCGCAGCGCGGCCGGCTCGCGTTCGTCGAAGACGAACCGCAGCTCGCCGACCTGCCGGCCCAGCCTGCGCTCCTTGGCCAGGGTGGTCTTCAGGAACTTCGGCGACTGGGCGCGCAGCACCGACTCGTACGTCTCGTAGCCCTTCTCCACGCCGATGACGTAGGTGGCGTGCTCCTCGGCCGCGTACCGGACGAACAACCGCTGCTCGGCCTCCAGGTTGTCGAAGGCGAAGCTCGACAACGAGCAGGCCCGCAGCAGTTCGCCCGTGTCCAGGCGAAGGCCGGGCCGCAGGATCGCGCCCTGCGCGTCCGAGACGCCCAGCCCGATCGCCCGTCCTTGCCCCAACGGGCCCCGTTCGTGGGGCAGGAAGCCGGCCGGCTCCAGCCCCTCGTACACCACCGCGACCCGCGCCTGCGGCTTCACCAGGCCGACGGCTTCGGTGAACTCCGGTTCCATGAAGGGGTTGCGCGGTGTCTCCGACGCCGCGCGCAGCGCGCGCCAGCGCTCCTTCTCCCCCTCGCCGAGCTCCCCGGGCACACCCACACGAACACGCCCACTGCTCAACCCGACCCCCCGATCAAGTCCCCCCTGGACACTTGGAAGGTACCGCCCGAGACGGCCCCGACGGTAGGTAGCGGACCATCTTGTTGCCAACTGGCGCAGAGGCCTTCAACCGGGCAATCGGCGTGCGCCGTGCGATGAAACGAAGGGGCGCGTTGTCCGTATTCTCTGATCATGGCCGCACCCCTCGCATATTCACTCATCGCCACCGACCTGGACGGGACGCTGCTGCGCGGCGACGACACCCTGTCCGACCGGTCCCTCGCCGCGCTCACGCGGGTGGTGGACGCCGGTGCCCGGCACCTCGTGGTGACGGGCCGGCCGGCGCCGAGAGTGCGGCCGCTCCTGGACGACCTGGGCTGTACGGGGCTCGCGGTGTGCGGACAGGGCGCGCAGGTGTACGACGCCGGCGCGGACCGGCTGCTGTGGTCGATCACCCTGGACCGGGAACTGGCGGAGACCGCCCTCGGCAAGATCGAGGCCGAGGTGGGGCAGGTGTACGCCGCGGTCGACCAGGACGGGGTCGACGGCCTCACGCTCATCGAGCCGGGCTACCTGATGCCGCACCCGACCCTTCCGGCGGTGCGGGTCGACCGGCGCGACGACCTGTGGGGCGAGCCCATCAGCAAGGTGCTGCTGCGCCATCCCCACCTGTCGGACGACGAGTTGGCGGCGACGGCCCGCTCGGTGGTCGGTTCACTGGCGACGGTGACGATGTCGGGACCCGGCACGGTCGAGCTCCAGCCGTGCGGCATCACCAAGGCCACCGGCCTGGCGCTGGCCGCCGAGCACCTGGGGCTGCGGCCGGCGGACACCCTCGCCTTCGGCGACATGCCCAACGACATCCCGATGTTCGACTGGGCCGCCCACGGCGTCGCCATGGCCAACGCCCACCCCGAGCTCAAGGCCGTGGCCGACGAGGTCACCCTGTCGAACGAGGACGACGGCATCGCCGTCGTCCTCGAACGACTGCTGGGCGGGACGGATCAGTACGGGCCGTTGACGTTGTCGATCGAGCCGTAGCGGTCGGCCGCGTAGTTGCAGGCCGCGGTGATGTTGGCGACCGGGTCGTACGGGTCCCACGACGTGCCGTCCACGTGGTAGGCCTGGAAGGTCGGGTCGATGGTCTGGAGCAGACCCTTGGACGGCGTGCCCTTGGCGGCGTTCGAGTCCCAGTTGTTGATCGCCTGGGGGTTGCCGGACGACTCGCGCATGACGTTGCGGTAGATGCCGTCGTACGAACCCGGGATCCCCTTCTGCGCCATGATGTCCAGCGCCTCGCGGATCCAGCCGTCCAGGTTGTTCGCGTAGGTCTTCGCGGAGGCCTGGGTGGCCTGGGCGACGCCACCGGCGGGCTTCGCGGCCGGCTTGGCGGGGGCGGAGGACTTGGTCGCCGTCTTCTTCCCGGCGTCCGCCTTGGCCGTCTTCACCGTGAGCTTCAGACCCGGGTGGATCAGCTGCGGGTTGTCGCCGACCGCGGCGCGGTTGTCCTTGTAGAGCTGCTTCCAGCCGCCCGACACGTCGTACTTGTCCGCGATGCGGGCGAGCGAGTCGCCCTTGGTGACGGTGTACGTGAGGGACTTGGCGGGCTGGGCCGCCTGTGGCACGGACTGCGAGACGGTGGGTGCGCTCTGGGCCGGCTGGGCGGCGCTGGCCTGCGTCGCGCCGATCAGCGGCAGGGCGAGGGCCGCTCCGCCGGTGCCGGCGGCCAAGACACGACGGGTGAACTGACTGGTTCTGGGGCGACGGTGCTTGCCTCGGGGCATGGCGATGTTCCTCTCCGGCGCCTGCGAGGTGAGCTGTCGGGTTCGGGCCGGGAGGTGCCCGGCCGCCTACGGCGCTGTGTGCCGTACGCGGCTTCACCCCGAGCCGTTCCGCTGCGCGGACCGGCGACTTACCTGGGTCCCCCGCTCCTGCCCTGCGTGAGTGAGTGGGTTCGTGTGGGGTGTCCGGGCGGTGGCAGGATTCGGCGATCCGCCGGACAGGCCCGGAACGTATGCGAGAGCACATGTCGGGAACAAGCACCGGAGTCACATATCGAGCGGTTGACCTTGGTCAGGGGTGTATGGGGCACTTGATCCTTTGCTGAAGCCAAGGCTCAACTTGCGTGCGGCGGAAGGAGGTACGGGCCGGTGCCGGAGGGGGATGTCACAGGGGATAACGTGATTCAACTCACTGATCACGAGTCCGTGGGGCGATTTGCGCTTAGGGGAATTCGCTTATCCAATGCCGCAAATCGTGCATAGCTCGCTATCGACTGGTAAGTCGATAAATGTCTGTTCTTATGAGCTGATCGAAAACATTGCGGTCGTGATCGGATACCACCCGGCCTGTAACCCTGGGCGCTGGCGGTGATCGAAACGTGACCGGATACGCTGACTCGAGTGATGGCAGCGACCTATCGACAAACCGCGTAATCACCGGCAGACACCAGCAGACACACCGGCAGACACCAGCAGACAGGAGACCCCTCGTGACCGACGTCGGGCCGTTCGGGCTGAGCGTGCGGGACCAGGCTCTGGAAGCCGATGTCCAGGCCGGGATGGCGGCTGTCGAGGAAGGCTTGCTCGAGGCCACCAAGAGTGAGGTGCCCTTCATCACGGAGGCCGCCCAGCACCTGGTCCGGGCCGGTGGCAAGCGGTTCCGCCCGCTGCTCGTGATGCTCGCCGCCCAGTTCGGCGACCGGTACGCGCCCGGGATCGTGCCGTCGGCCGTCGTCGTGGAGCTGACCCACCTCGCCACGCTCTACCACGACGACGTGATGGACGAGGCCACCGTGCGGCGCGGGGTGGCGAGCGCGAACGCCCGCTGGGGCAACTCCGTCGCGGTCCTCACCGGAGACTTCCTCTTCGCCCGCGCCTCGCACATCCTGGCCGACCTCGGCCCGGAGGCGGTGCGGGTGCAGGCCGAGGCGTTCGAGCGGCTGGTGACCGGGCAGATCCTGGAGACGGCCGGACCGCAGGACGGCCGCGACCCCGTCGAGCACTACCTGGACGTGCTGGGCGGCAAGACCGGCTCTCTGGTGGCGGTGTCGTGCAGGTTCGGCGCGATGATGTCCGGCGCCGACGACACGGTCGTGGACGTGCTGACCCAGTACGGCGAACGGCTCGGCGTCGCCTTCCAGCTCGCGGACGACGTCCTGGACATCGCCTCCGACTCCCACGAGTCCGGCAAGACGCCCGGCACCGACCTGCGCGAGGGCATCCCCACGCTCCCCGTGCTGCGGCTGCGCGAGCGCGCCGCCCGGCTCGGACTCGCGGACGACATCGCCCTGTGCGAACTGCTGGACTCCGACCTCACCGACGACGACCGGCACGCCGAGGCCCTGCGCCTGCTGCGGGCCCACCCGGCGCTGGAACAGGCCCGGCGGGACACCGTCCGCTACGCCCAGGACGCCCGCTCGGCGCTGGCGCCGCTGCCCGAATGCACCGCGAAGACGGCGCTGGTGGAGCTGTCCGACGCGGTGGTGCACCGGGCCGGCTAGCGCGTTTTTCCGCCACGACCCCTACGGGTCGGGGGAGATGCCGCCCTCTCGTGTCATACCGCAGCAGTACGTGGAGTTGAGCCCGGGGTCTGACGTATCTCGCCGGCCGATTTGGTCAGATAGTCACCACGGAAAACACCACTCCTCACCAGTTCGGGTGAGAATGGCGGCTCAGGGACGAGTGCGTGCACGACACGGACAGCCGCCGCCGATCACGGAGGTAGGGCACACATGGCACCGTACGCAACCGACGACAGCACGACCGCCGGGGAGGTCGACGAGCAGCGCTCCGGGCGGCGCAAAGCCGCGCGGTACGTCGTCCCGGTCACGGTGATGGGGGTGGCGGCCGCGACGATCGGCCTGGTCCCCGCACTCGCCGACTCCGGTGACCCCGACCTCCCGAAGATCACCGCACAGCAGCTCATCGAGAAGATCGCCCAGTCGGACGTCCAGCAGCTGTCCGGCACGGTGAAGATCAGCACGGACCTCGGCCTGCCGGACCTCGGAGGCCTGGAGAGCAGCCTGATGTCCGGTGCCGCGAGCCCGGACCGGGGCGGCTCCTCCGCCGACCCGACGGCCAAGCTCACGGAACTGGCCTCCGGCACGCACACCCTGCGTGTCGCGGCCGACGGCCCGGACAAGCAGAAGCTGTCGCTGCTGGAGAACGCCGCCGAGTACAGCATCGTCCACAACGGCAAGGACGTCTGGGGCTACGACAGCAAGTCGAACGAGGTCTACCACGGCACCGCCTCCGACAGCCCGGAGCGCGGGAAGGACCAGCAGCCGCCGGCCACGCCGAAGGACTTCGCCGAGGAGGCGCTGAAGGCCACCGACGACACGACCGCCGTGACCGTGGACGGCACCGCCCAGGTCGCCGGCCGGGACGCCTACAAGCTGGTCATCAAGCCTAAGCAGTCCGGCTCGACGGTCGGTGCGATCACCGTGGCCGTGGACGCGAAGACGGGCATGCCGCTGAAGTTCACGCTGACCCCGGCGAGCGGCGGCGCCGCCGTCGTCGACGCGGGCTTCACCCAGGTCAGCTTCGCCAAGCCGGCCGCGTCGACCTTCGACTTCACCCCGCCCAAGGGCGCGAAGGTCACCGAGGAGAAGGACGCCGCCAAGGACTTCGGCAAGGGCTCCGACAAGCACTTCGGCAAGGGCTTGGAGAAGGGCTTGGAGAAGGGCGGGGCGCGTGAGCACGCCCCCAAGGCCGGGGAGGACGCCGGCAAGGCCCACGACGGCATGAAGACCATCGGCGAGGGCTGGAGCTCCATAGCCACCTTCGACACCGGCGGCGAGGGCATGCCCTCGGGCAAGGCCGGCGGCGAGTTCGGCGGCTTCATCGACTCGCTCGGCGACAAGGTCACCGGCAAGTTCGGCTCGGGCACGGTCTTCTCGACCCGCCTGATCAACGCCCTGATCACCGACGACGGCAAGGTCTACGTGGGCGCCGTCACCAAGGACGCGCTCGTGAAGGCGGCCGACGCCGGGAAGTAAGTCCCGAACTCCCGCGGGACTCGGAGGGAACGAGGAAGCCGATGGGCGAACCGTCCGCCACGGAGCCGGAACAGCGGGGCGATCAGGCCGGGGACCCGGTCATCGCCACCCGCGCGCTCACCAAGCGCTACCGCGGCGGACAGCTCGCCGTCGACGGCCTCGACCTGACCGTCCCGGCGGGCAGCGTCTTCGGCTTCCTCGGCCCCAACGGCTCCGGCAAGACCACCACCATCCGCATGCTGATGGGCCTCATCGAGCCCACCTCCGGCACGGCGACGGTGCTCGGGCGTCCCATGCCCCGGGCCACCCGCGCCGTGCTGCCGCACGTCGGCGCCCTCATCGAGGGCCCGGCCCTGTACGGCTTCCTCTCCGGCCGCGACAACCTCGTCCGCTACGACTCCGCCGACCCGGCCGCCGATCCGCGCACCCGCAAGGCCCGGGTCGCCGCCGCGCTGGACCGGGTGGGCCTGACGGCCGCCGCGGGCAAGAAGGCCAAGGCGTACTCACTGGGCATGAAACAACGCCTGGGCCTGGCGGCGGCGTTGCTCCAGCCGCGCCGGCTGCTCGTGCTCGACGAGCCGACCAACGGCCTCGACCCGCAGGGCATGCGCGAGATCCGCACGCTCATACGGGAGCTGGCCTCGGACGGCACGACCGTCTTTCTCTCCTCCCACCTGCTCGACGAGATCGAGCAGGTCTGCACGCACGCGGCCGTGATGACACAGGGCCGCCTCATCACCCAGGGCCCGGTCGCCGAGCTGTCCGCCGGGGCGCGCGGCCGGCTGGTGGTGACCACGCCGGACCCGGCGGAGGCGGCCCGGGTGCTGAAGGAGCAGGGCGTCGGCGACGTCGTCGTCACGGACGACCGGGTGACCGGCGAACCACCGGAGCGCGACCTCGCCGATGTGAACGCCGCGCTGGTCACGGCCGGTGTGCGGGTCCGCGGCCTCACGGTCGAACGGGCCTCGCTGGAGGACGCGTTCGTGGCGCTGACCGGGGAGGGATTCGATGTCGCAGGCTGAAGCCGCGAACGCCGTACGGCCGGTGAGCCCGCTGTGGACCTTCGGGCTGCTGCGCAGCGAGCTCACCACCACCTTCCGGCGCTGGCGCACCCTCGCGCTGCTGGCCGTGCTGGCGGCCGTGCCCGTCCTGGTCGGCATTGCCGTCAAGCTGGAGACGAGCGACGGTTCGTCGCCCGGCGGTGGCGGCGGCGGAGGACCGGCGTTCATCTCGCAGATCACGAACAACGGCCTGTTCCTCGTCTTCACCGCGCTGGCCGCCACCCTGCCGTTCTTCCTGCCGATGGCGATCGGTGTCGTCGCGGGTGACGCGATCGCCGGCGAGTCGAACGCCGGCACGCTGCGCTACCTGCTCGTCGCCCCGGCCGGCCGCACCCGCCTGCTGCTCACCAAGTACGCCACCGTGGTCATCTTCTGCCTGGCCGCCACCCTCGTCGTGGCGGTCTCGGCGCTGACGGTCGGCGCGCTGCTGTTCCCGCTCGGCGACCTGACGACCATCTCCGGCACGCAGATCAGCTTCGCCGAGGGCCTCGGCAGAGCCCTGCTGATCGCCCTGGCCGTCGCCGCGTCACTGATCGGCGTGGCGGCGCTCGGACTGTTCGTCTCGACGCTCACGGGCAGCGGCATCGCGGCGATGGCGACCACCGTCGGCCTGCTGATCACGGTCCAGATCCTCGACCAGATCCCGCAACTGCACGCCCTCCAGCCCTACTTCTTCTCGCACTACTGGCTGTCCTTCGCCGACCTCATGCGCGAACCCGTCTACTGGGACGACCTGACGAAGAACCTCGGCCTCCAGGCCCTGTACGCGGTGGTGTTCGGCTCGGCGGCCTGGGCGCGCTTCACGACCAAGGACATCACCGCGTAGCGCAAGCCCTCGAAACATCCATTCCTCGCAGCACTCAGTCCTCGAACACGAACCGGGCCAGGGGCGCCTCCCGCGCGAAGAACGTCTTGGCCCGGGCCAGTGCCTCGGTGTCGTTCCGTACGTCACCGGGCTTGCTGCCGTTGCCGAGCAGCACCCCGCCGAACCGCATCCCCATGTACGCGGCCGAGTTGTTGAGCGTCCCGACCAGCGGGTCGGCCACCTCCGGCTCACGGTGCGCGAGCGCGGTGACTCCCCACAGGGTGCGTCCGGCCAGGGTCGCCTTGAAGTCGAGGCCGGGCGTGCGCAGCCAGCCCGACCAGTAGTCCAGGTAGCGCTTGGTGTGCGCGGAGACCGAGTACCAGTACAGGGGCGAGGCGATCACGATGTCCGTGGCCGCGAGGGTGGCGTCGAGCAGCAGTGCCACGTTGCCCTCGGTCGGGCGGACGTGGTCGCTGTCGTGCCGCAGGTCCTCGAAGTCGGGCACCGGATGCTCGGCGAGGTCGATCCATTGCTGTTCGACGTCCGGGGGCAGTTGCTCGGCGGCCGCGCGGGCCAGCAGCTCGGTGTTGCCGTCGGCTCGGGCGCTGCCCAGGACGAAGAGGAAGCGACGGGTCATGAGGGTCCCCAGAAAGTAGGCGCGGGTCAACAACACGCGCTTGCATTATATGCATACGCATGAGATCAACGGCGTCCTCATCTCCCGGTGCGCGCCTCCGCCTCCCGTGCCACGGCCAGCAGCAGTGCCTCCCGGCCGTGCGGCGCCACCAGCTGCAGCCCGGCCGGGCAGCCGTCGCCGCCGAAGCCCGCCGGGAGGCTCAGGGCCGGATGCCCGCTGAGGTTGAACGCCCAGGTGAGGGAGGTGGAGTAGCGGTCGCCCGGGCCGTCGTGACCGTGCGGCGGAGTGGGCGTGGTCGGCGTCAGCAGCAGCTCCGCCTCGGCGAACAGCGCGGCCAGCCGTCGGTCGTTCTGCGCCCGGACGCGGTGGGCTTCGCCCGGATCGGCACCGGGGGTGCGCAGGGCGAGCCAGGCGGGCCCGGGGTCCGTGAGCCGCGGCGGCACCCGCGGCCGTACGAGCCGTACGACACCCGCCGCCGCGAGCCGTTCGACCGCCGCCCGGGCGAGCGCGACGGGCTCCGGGTCGGGCCCGGCGAAGCCCAGGTCGGAGGACCAGACGGCGGTGACGGGGAACGGCGTGCCGGTCGGCACCTGCTCCTGGGACACCACCCGCCACCAGGCCGCCGCGTCCGACGCCGAGCGGGCGAGGACACCGGGCACGGCGAGCCCCGTATGGTCGGCGGAGGGCAGTCGTCCGGCCGTGGTCTTCAAGCCGGTCACCCCGCACCACGCCGCCGGGATCCGCACCGACCCGGCACCGTCGCTCCCCGTCGCCAGCGGCACCAGCCCGGCCGCCACCGCCACCGCGGCCCCGGCCGAGGAGCCGCCCGGCGTCCGGTCCGCCCGCCACGGATTGACCGTCCGGCCACGGGCGCCGAGCCCCCAGGTCTGCCAGGGCGTTCCCGGCCCGGGTACGGAGGTCGCGCCCACGGCGACACCACCGGCCGCGAGCAGCGGCCCCGCCGCACGCAGCCCGTGCCTCCCCTTCACGGCGATCGGCACCCCGGCGAGCGGCAGGGCTTCCCCCTTTCGGGGGACATCCCCGGCCCGCCGGCCGAGCCGTGCGTCCACCTCGCCCGCCCGCCGCAGTGCCTCCTCGTGCCACACCTCGACGAACGCGCACAGTTCCGGATCGGCCCGCTCGATCCGCTCCAGCGCCGCCTCGGCCACGTCGACCGCGCGCAGCTCCCCGGCCCGTACGCTCGCCGCGATCTCCCTGGCGGACAGGGACGCCGCCGTCAGTGCGCCGCTCCCGTCAGCCGGACCAGGGCCGAGGTCTCACGCGGCGGACGCCCCAGCTCGCCCAGCCGCCAGGCCGGCACCCACGGCACCCGGTACACGTCGATGACCGACTCCAGGGACTTGACCCGCTGGGCGAGCGGGCGCGGCAGCCGGCCCGGGGCGTCCGCCACGAGGACGACGGCGTCGAGGTCGAGTCCGGGCGGTGCCTGACCGCGCCGGAAGATCTCCACGGCACCGGCGACCGTGTCCAGCCCGGCCGCGTGCGTCCGCGCGACCAGCAGCACCGACGCCGGTTCGTCCGGGCCGGGCCAGGCGCGGCCGCTGTCATGACCGCCGTAGACCGCGGCGAGGGTGGAGACGCCCGCGCCGCCGTGTGTGCCGACCCAGGAGAAACGCCGTGCCGCGGCATGGGCGTGAGCGGGCTCCGGCGGCCCCGGCTCCTGGCTGGTCACCGGGCCGCGGATCCAGATCTCCGGCCCCTGTCGCATGCCTGTCTGCATGCCCCTCTCCTCCCTCGTACGCCCGATCCTCATGCCAAGCGGAACGATCCATGCCGGGACCTGGAACCCTTGGGACGAGCCTGTGACACCGCGGTGACGTGAGAAACGGGAGCGAGCGGACACACTCGACAGTAGGACGACGCCGAATGAGGGGACGATGGCCCGACTCAGCCGCGAGAAGAAGCGGGAACAGAAGCAGGCCGCGCACGCGGCGACCCCGGCGGCGCCGATCGACGTCCGTGTCCCCGGGACCGGAGCGGACCCGACCGGAGCGGTCCCGGCCGGAGGCTTCCCGGGAGCCGGCGCGGGGGGTGTCTGCGACGGTGCGTCGGTCGGCGGCGTCCCCGTCTTCGCGGCCCCCGGCGAGGAGATCCAGCAGGCCGTCCTGAACCGCCTTCACCACATCGCCCTGGCCACCGGCCACCCCGTCCTCGCCACGATCCACGACGAGCGCATCGGCTACGTCGTGCCGCTCCAGGTCGACCCGGACGGCTCCAGCCGCTTCACCGCCGAGCCGGTCCGCACGGCCCCGCCGGAGGACGCCGTCGCCACGGGGACGCCCTCGGTGGATGCGGTGACGGAGACGCCCGGGCCGACACCGCCCGCGCCCGAGCGGCAGCACCCGCAGGAGGACAGGGCCACGCACGTCCTGCGCCCCGTACCGGAGCCGGAGCCCGCCCGTGGCACGCCCCAGACGTTCCCGCTGCGGGCGGTTCCCGAGCCGCAGCCGGCCGATCAGGCCCCGCCGACGTTCGAGCTGCGCCCCGTACCGGAGGCGCCGCGCCCCGAGCCGGAGGACATCCCGCCCGGCACCGTCGCACCCCCGACCGGCGAGTTCGGGCCGCCTCCGCTCATGGACGTCAGGCCGCTCCCCGTCCCCGGAGCCGCCCCGGCCCCCCACCGCAGGCGGGAACCCGAGCCGATGTCCGAGGCGGAGCTGCTCGCGGCCGAAGCCGACGCCAAGCCGACTCCCGCCCGGGGCTTCGACGCCATCGCGGAGGCCGTGCTCGGCGACGAAGCCCTCGGCGCCCCGGGCGACCCCGCCGCGCCCGCCCTGCTCGCCGAGCTGGTCGCGCGGATCAACGAGGCCGTCAAGGAGGGCCGGATCGCCGCCGCCGCCGGACTGGCGGACCAGACCGTGGCGGAGGCGTCGGGGACGCTCGGGCCGGAACATCCCGAGGTGCTCCGGCTGCGTGAACTGACCGCCTACATCTCCTACTTGGCGGGCGATCCGCTCCGGGCCTTCCATCTCTCCCTCGACCTGGCCGGCGCCCGCCGCCGCTCGGGCGACGCGGAGGCCGCCTACGGCAACGTGCAGAGCGCGGCCACCGCCTGGCGCGCCGTGCGCGACCCGGCGGTGGGACTGGAGCTGGGGCGGGACCTGATCGGCCTGTGGACCGAACTCGCCGCCGAGGACGGCCCCGCCGCCGAGGAGATCGAGCAACTGGAGTCGGCCCGCGCCCGCATGGGACGCCTGACCGAACGCGCCCGCAACCAGTAGGCGCCGTTATCCCGACAGCTCCCACACCGCGTACGCGACGGCGTCGCTGTTGCGGTCGAGGGCGGTGTCGTCGATGTTGGCGGTGGTGTCGCAGGAGGAGTGGTAGCAGCGGTCGAAGGCCCGCCCGGCCGTACCGCCCCACTTGGCCGCCTGCGCCGCCGTCTTCGCCCTGCTCGCCCCGGTGAACAGGCCGCCCACCGGCACGCCCGCGCTCTTGAAGGGTGCGTGGTCGGAGCGGCCGTCGCCCTCGGTCTCGATCTCGGTCGGGACGCCGAGGCCGCTGAAGTACTCCTTGAACGTCTTCTCGATCGCCGGGTCGTCGTCGTAGACGAAGTAGCCCGGGTTCGGGGAGCCGATCATGTCGAAGTTCAGATAGGCGCTGATCCTCGAACGGTCGCCGGTGGCCAGCCGGTTGACGTAGTGACGGGACCCGACCAGGCCGAGTTCCTCCGCGCCCCACCAGGCGAACCGCAGGTGCTTGGCGGGCTTGTACTGCGCCCGGGACACGGCGAGGGCGGTCTCCAGGACGGCGGCCGAGCCGGACCCGTTGTCGTTGATGCCGGGCCCGGAGGAGACGCTGTCGAGGTGCGATCCGGCCATCACGACCTGGTCCGCGTCACCGCCGGGCCAGTCGGCGATCAGGTTGTAGCCGGTGCGGCCGGAGGCGGTGAACTGCTGGACCGTGGTGGTGTACCCGGCCGCGTCCAGCTTCGCCTTGAGGTGGTCGACCGAGGCCTTGTAGCCGGGCCGGCCGTGCGCGCGGTTGCCGCCGTTGGCGGTGGCTATGGACTGCAGCTGGGACAGGTGGGCCTTGACGCCCGCCAGGGGTATGTCGGGCGCGGCGGCCGGTCTCGGGGGAGTCGACGCGGCGTCCGCCACGGCACCGCCGGTCAGGAGCATGGCGGTCGCCACGACACCCGACGCCACGGCACGCGCGGAAACGGAGAGCTTCATGTGGGGGCTCCGAATTCCATGGGGAAGCCCGTGGGGTGTCCACGGGCTTCCCACAGTGAAGGGGGTGCCTGGATGGTGAAGCTGGTATTGACTCTCCGTCAAGAGGCCTATCCGGCCAGGGCGTTGTGAGACACCGGCCCGCACGGGAAGGTCACTGCACGCAGAACTCGTTCCCCTCCGGATCCGCCATCACGACCCACTCACCGCCCTGCTCCGCCACCCGCCGCAGCACCCGCGCACCGAGCCCTTCCAGCCGCGCGACCTCCTCCTCGCGCCGCCCCTCGCCCGGGTGCAGATCGAGGTGGAGCCGGTTCTTGACCGTCTTGGCCTCCGGCACCCGCTGGAACAGCAGCCGCCGCCCCAGCCCGGTCCCGCTCTCCTCCTCGAACGGGTCCTCGGGGTGCCGTACGGCGATCAGGTCCCGGAAGGCACGGCGGCCGTGGAAGGCGACCGTGGCCTCTTCGGGCAGGGCGCCGAAGCCGAGCAGCTTCTCGATCAGGGCGCTGTTGTCCTCGGCCTCGTACCGGAGGGCGGCGGCCCAGAAGTCGGCCTGCGCGTGCGGATCGTTCGCATCGATGACGATCTTCCAGTGCACGGGGGCGGATGGTACCGGGGTCTGTGTCATGTAACCACTTATACTGGTTACGTGAGTGGACGCGCAGGGGAAACGCCGGACCGGACGCCCGGCCTCACGCTGGTCTCGCACCAGGGGAAGGCCTACCGCTTTGACCCCGGCGCCCTGTGCCTGGAACTGCTGACCACGGGCGGCCCCGGGGAGTTCGCGCGGTACGAAGTGCTGCACGAACCCTCCGACCTGATCGCCTGGGCCGCCCGCAGCCGTCTCCCGGACGGCCTGGACATCACCGTCACCGAGGGCGAGCTGGAGCGCGTGCGCACCCTGCGCGACGCCGTGTTTCCGCTCGCCGCCGACCGCGCCCACGGCCGCCCGCTGCAGGCAGCCCACCTGGACGTCGTCAACGCTGCCGCGGCCGGGCCCCCGCTGGTCGCCCGCATCGAGCCGGACGGCACCCGCGCCTGGGCCCCGGGCGCCACCGGAGCCCAGCTCCTCTCCACGGTCGCCCGGGACGCGATCGACTTGTTCACCGGCCCCTACGCCCACCGCGTCCGTGAGTGCGGCGCCCCCAACTGCCGGCTGCTCTTCGTGGACACCTCCCGCCCGGGCCGCCGCCGCTGGTGCGCGATGGAGCACTGCGGCAACCGTGAGAAGGCCCGGGCCCACCGGTCCCGCGCCCTGCCTAGGAAGCCGTAGCCTTCCCCTCGCGGGCGTCATTCGCGCTGCGGGCCGCCGCGATCTCCTCCTGGTGCCGCTCCGTCCAGGTCACCAGGGACTGGATGGTGGTGTGGAGCGTCCTGCCGAGGGAGGTCAGTTCGTACTCGACCCGCGGCGGCACCACCGGGTGCACCGTCCGTTTCACCAGGCCGTCCCGCTCCAGCGACCGCAGGGTCACCGTCAGCATCCGCTGGCTGACCCCGTCGATCTCCCGGCGCAGCTCGGTGAAGCGCAGCCGTCGGTTCTCCAGCAGCGCGATGACGAGCAGCGACCACTTGTCGGCGATCCGGTCGAGGATCTGCCGGACCTGGCAGTCCTCGCGGGTGTCCCACTGGAAGGGGTCGGCGTCGCCGTGCTCCACGGTGCTCTCGCAGTTACTCGGTGACTTCGAAGTGCCTACTTCCATGCCTGTCGATGCTGCCGCAGGGTGGTCGTGGTTACAAGAGGGAACCGACCCTCGCTTGCGTAACCGACCTTCTCCAGAGGAGTGTTGACTCATGGGCACGCGTGCCTGGGCGTTGCTGCTCGTCCTGTGCGGGACGATCTTCCTCGAGGGCGCCGACGTCGCGATGATGGCGGTGGCGATCCCGGCCATCCGCGCCGATCTGGGCCTCGCCACCGGAACGGCGGCCTGGGTGCTGAGCGCCTACGTGCTCGGGTACGCCGGCTTCACCCTCCTCGGCGGCCGGGCCGCCGACCTGCTCGGCCGGCGGCGGATGTTCCTGCTCTGGCTGACCGTCTTCCTCGCCTTCTCCGGACTCGGGGGCCTCGCGACGGACGGCCGGATGCTGATCGTCGCCCGGTTCGCCACCGGCGTCGCCGCCGCGTTCATGACCCCGGCCGCACTCTCCCTGATCACCACGTCCTACGAGGAGGGACCGAAGCGCAACAAGGCCCTGCTGGTCTTCGCCGGGACCGGCGCGGCCGGCTTCTCTCTCGGCCTGGTCATAGGCGGCCTGCTCACCGAGCTCGGCTGGCGCTGGGTGTTCTTCGCGCCCGTGCTGCTGACCGCCGCCCTGCTCGTCGCTGCCGTGCGCCTGGTGCCCCGGCAGGACGCCCCACCCGCGCGGGGGCGCACCTTCGACCTGCCCGGCGCGATCACCGCCGCCGGCGCCATGCTGCTGGCCGCCTACACCGTCGTACGCCTGGAGCATGGCCTGCACGACTGGCCGCTCACCCTGGTCTCGGGGCTCGCGGCTCTGCTCGTGGCCGGTGCCTTCGTCGCGCTCGAGCGTCGCTGCCCGGACCCGCTCGTCCGCCTCGGGATCCTTCGCCAGGGCCCGGTCGTGCGCGCCGACCTGGGAGCGTTGCTCTTCCTCGGCGCCTTCTTCGGCTTCCAGTTCGTCGTCACGCTCTACCTGCAGGAACTGCGCGGCTGGTCGTCCCTTCAGACCGCCGTCGCCCTGATCGTCATGGGGATCGACGCGGTCCTCGCACCGACGCTCACCCCGAGACTGGTCGCCCGCTTCGGCAATGCCCGGGTGATCCTCGGCGGATTCCTCCTGGCGGTGGCCGCCTACGCCCTGTTCCTGCCGGTGGGCATGGACTGGTCCTACGCGATGATGTTCCCGACGCTGCTGCTGTCCGGCCTCGCCTTCGCCCTGGCCGCCGGGCCGCTGATGATCGCGGCCACGGACGGGGTCACCGAGTCGGAGCAGGGCCTGGCCGGCGGGCTGCTGACCACCGCCACGCAGTTCGGCTCCGCGATCGGCATCTCGGCGGTGACCGCGGTCTACGGCTTGGTGTCCACCGGGTCCGGCCCCGAGGCCACGCTGTCGGCGTTCCGGGTGGCGCTGACCGTGCCGGTGGCCCTGGTGGTGCTGGGCGCGCTGATCTCGCTGGTCAGTGTGCGGGAGGCCCGGCGGGCGGCGCGCAGGGCGTCCCAGGTGAGCAGCGACAGTGCCAGCCACACCAGCGCGAACCCGGCCCAGCGCTCCGGCGGCATCTCCTCGTGGAAGTAGAAGACGCCGAGCAGGAACTGGAAGACCGGCGTCAGGTACTGCAGCAGGCCGATCGTGGACAGGGGCACGCGGATGGCGGCGGCGCCGAAGCAGACCAGGGGCAGCGCGGTGACGATCCCGGCCGAGGCGAGCAGCGCCGCGTGTCCCGCGCCCTCGGCGGCGAAGGTGGACTCACCCCGCGCGCTGAGCCACACCAGGAAGCCGAGCGCGGGCAGGAACTGCACCACGGTCTCGGCGGCCAGCGACTCCACGCCGCCGAGGTTCAGCTTCTTCTTCACCAGCCCGTACGTGGCGAAGGAGAAGGCGAGGCCGAGGGAGATCCAAGGGGGCCGGCCGAAGCCGACGGTCAGTACGACGACCGCCGCGGCGCCGGTCCCGACCGCCAGCCACTGCACCGGCCGCAGCCGCTCCTTCAGCAGCAGCACACCCATCGCGATGGTGACCAGCGGGTTGATGAAGTACCCGAGCGAGGCCTCGACGACGTGCCCGGAGTTCACGGACCAGATGTACAGGCCCCAGTTGAGGGTGATGAACGTCGCGGCGACCGCGACGAGGCCCAGCCTGCGCGGCTGCCGCAGCAGCTCACCGGCCCAGGCCCAGCGGCGCAGCACGAGCAGGGCGGCGCCCACGAAGACCAGCGACCACACCATCCGGTGGGCCAGGATCTCCATCGCCCCGGCGGGCTTCAGCAGGGGCCAGAACAGCGGAACGAGCCCCCACATGCCGTAGGCCGCGAAGCCGTTCAGCAGTCCTATGTGCCGCTCACCCCTCGGCTTGCCGCTCACGGGCCCCTCCTCCGTACGTGTGTTCCGCGTCCACGACGGTAACGCCGAGCGCCCCCGGCTGTCATGCCCGTATCGGTATACGGTCATGACAGCCGGGGGTGGGGCGGCTCAAGGGGGTGTCCGCGAAGTCCCGTCGTCCGCCCGGAGGGCGAGCCCTGCGGCGTCCGGTGCGGCGAGATGCGTGCCGGGCCTCGCGGGGCAGGCGGGACTCTGCGGACACCCCCTAGGCCGTGTCCGCAATGTCAGGGAAGCCAGAGCCTGAGACAGGCGATGGTGACCAGGGCTTGGTAGTGACGAGCGCGCTTGTCGTAGCGGGTGGCCAGGGCCTTGTTGTGTTTGAGCCGGTTGAAGCAGCGTTCGACGACATTGCGGCGACGGTAGGCCGCCCGGTCGAGTCGGCACAGGCTTTCGCCGCGCCGGAT